>WHUC01000153.1 GCA_009377435.1 Acidimicrobiia bacterium | reverse complement strand
CACCAAACGGCCCTCCTCGAAGTCGACCACCCCTGCGGCGAAGAGACGGGCGCCCTCCGTCGACGAGAGCAGGGCGTCGACACCCGGCCCGTGGGCGACACCGGTGACACGCCGCAGACCCACGAAGATCCGCTCCAGCTCGGCATCCCAACCCTCGACCCGCTCACGCCCGGCGACGGGGAGTTCCCCTCCCTCGACCCCCTTGATATAGGCATCGAGCCGACGGTGGTTCCGACTCCGCTCCCCATCGACATAACGGTGGGCGCCGTTGCCGAAGGCGAGATACTCCCCGTGGGACCACACCACCAGGTTGTAGACGGACTCGTTGCCCGGTATCGACCAGTTTGACACCTCATACCGGTCCAACCCCGACTCCGAGATCAAGGCCTCGGCAAGCTCCCACATGTCGGCCTGGACGTCGGGGTCGGGACCGGGCGAGCCGGCGGAGACCGACCGACTCAGCGGGGTTCCCCGCTCCACGGTGAGGGCGTAGCAGGACAGATGGTCGACGTCGAGGTCGAGGGCGCCCCGCACGGTGGCCTCCCATCGGTCGAGACCAAAAGAGGGACTGCCAAAGATGAGATCGAGGTTGACTCGCTGGTACCCGCTGTTTCGAGCCACCCGAACAGCCCGAATCACATCCGTCGGGGAGTGACGCCTCCCCAGGAACTCCAGTTCCGTCGCATTGAGACTCTGGGCGCCGAAGGAGACCCGATTGACCCCCACCGCGGCGAACCCGTTGGAGACGGGTGGGGTCCAGTCCTCGGGGTTGGCCTCCATGGAGATCTCCGCGTCGGTATCAATCCCTACCACCCGCTCCAGCGTGTCGAGGATCCGTCCCAACTGCTCCGGTGCGATTCGGCTCGGGGTTCCGCCCCCGACATAGACGGCACCGAGGGAGCGCCATGGTCCGGTTATCTCGATCTCCGAGACCACCGCCGAGACATAGCGTTCGATCTGTTCATCGGCGCCGGCTACCACCGCGAAATCGCAGTAGGGGCATACCCGGCTACAGAACGGGATGTGAAGGTACGCCGACGGGGCCGGACGATCGAACCGGGTGAGGGGCGACGCCGGCGACTGCTTCATGGTGCCGTTGTGCGGATCGGTCATTCGTCGACGGTGAGGGCCGCGACGAAGGCCTCCTGTGGCACCTCGACCGAGCCCACCATCTTCATCCGCTTCTTGCCCTCCTTTTGTTTGGCGAGGAGCTTCTTCTTGCGGGTGATGTCGCCGCCGTAGCATTTGGCGAGGACATCCTTGCGTTTCGCCTTCACCGTTTCCCGCGAGATGATCCGACCGCCCATGGCCGCCTGGATGGGGATGTCGAAGAGTTGGCGCGGAATCAGCTTCTTGAGCCGGGTCACCATGCGGGTGCCGTATTCATACGCCTTGTCCCGGTGGACGATCGAGCTGAAGGCGTCGACCGGATCGCCGTTGAGCAGGACGTCGACCCTGACCAGGTCGGATGTACGGTAACCGGCGGGCTCGTAGTCGAGGGAGCCGTAACCCCTGGTGCGGGATTTGAGTGTGTCCAAGAAGTCGAAGGCGATCTCGGCGAGGGGGAGGTGATAGGTCATCTCGACACGTTCGGGGGTGAGATAATTGAGAGCGCCCCCGCCGCCCCTCCGCGAGATGGCAAACTCCATGATCGGACCGATGTACTCGGCCGGGGCCAGGATCATCGCCCGAACGCAGGGCTCCTCGATCCGCTCCCGTTCCGACGGCTCGGGCAGTTCCTGGGGGGAGCGCACCTCCACCACCGACCCGTCGTTCATATGGACGTGATACGCCACCGACGGTGCCGTGGTCACCAGATCGAGGTCGTACTCCCTCTCGAGACGCTCCCGAATTATCTCCATATGGAGCAGCCCGAGAAACCCGCAGCGGAACCCGAAGCCCAGTGCCCGCGAGGTCTCCGGCTCGAACACCAGGGAGGCATCGTTGAGCCGCAGCTTGTCAAGGGCCTCGCGCAGATGCTCGAAATCGCCCCCGTCCGTTGGGAAGAGACCGCTGAAGACCATCGGCTTGGGCTCGGCGTAACCGGGCAGGGCCGAGGTGGCGGGGGTATGGGCCGTCGTAACGGTGTCACCCACCTTGATCCGGTCGATCTCCTTGACACCGGTGATGAGATACCCAACATCACCGGGGCCCAACCGGGCGACCGCATTGGCCCGTGGTGTCAAGAAGCCGATCTCGCTGGCCTCATGGGTCTCCCCGGTGGCCATGAAGCGGATCCCGTCACCCGACACCATCTCGCCGTCGACGACCCTGACATGACAGACCACCCCGCGGTATGCGTCGTAGTAGCTGTCGAAGACGAGGGCGCGCAGAGGCGCTTCGGGGTCCCCGTCCGGGGGCGGCACCGAGGAGACGAGTCGCTCCAGGAGCCCCTCGACCCCCTCGCCGGTCTTGGCGGACATCCTCACGATGTCGTCGGGATCGCCCCCGAGAATCCCGGTGATCTCGTCGGCGGCCCGTTCGGCATCGGCGCTGGGGAGATCGATCTTGTTGAGACCGGGTATCACCTCGAGACCGGCCTCCACCGCCATATAGGCGTTGGCCAGGGTCTGTGCCTGCACACCCTGGGCGGCGTCGACCAGCAGGAGCGCCCCCTCACAGGCCGCCAGCGACCGGGAGACCTCATAAGAGAAGTCGACGTGACCGGGGGTGTCGATGAGGTTGAGCACGTAATCGTGGCCATCGGAGGCGGTGTAGCCGAGACGCACCGACTGGGCCTTGATCGTGATGCCTCTCTCCCGCTCCAGATCCATGGTGTCGAGCATCTGCTCACGCATCTCCCGTTCCGTTATGGCACCGGTGCGCTCCATCAACCGGTCGGCGAGCGTCGACTTGCCGTGATCGATGTGGGCGATGATCGAAAAGTTTCTGATGCGCGCTTGGTCGGTCAAGGACTTCCCGGGAATTTTGGGGTGGGGGTCCCGTATTGTACCGGACCACTAGGAGGCTGGTGTGGAATGCCGTTGTGCAGATCGGCGGCCAGACGCGTCGCTCGCCAGGACGCAGGACGAAGACGCACCCGGTGCGGTGCTTCGAGGACGAGGACGCCGCCAGCGGCGATTGGATATCTCTCGGCACCGAGCCGACCAAACCAACACTCCAACTGCTTCCCCAGCACGGCCCGAGGGAGGCAATGGTGCCGAAGGTATCCATATGGGCGTCGAGATGTGTGACATGCGTTTCACACCAGTCTCCTAGGCCCTGTTAGCATTGCCCCACCGAAGGGCTTCGCATCTATGCGCCTGTGCCCGACCCCATTTTCCGAGATCTTGTTCCACCAGAGGTAGGCCATGGCCAACATCAAGTCCCAGATCAAACGCAACCGCCAGAACGAGAAGAGCCGCCTCCGCAACAGGGGGACCCGGAGCGAGCTCAAGACACGGATCGCCCTGGTAGTCGCCGCCCATGAGGCGGGTGAGGACACCACCGAGCTGTATCGGGCCGCCCAAAAGGACATCGACCAGGCGGTCGCCAAGAGGATCCTCAAGCCCGGCACCGCAGCCCGCAAGAAGTCCCGGCTCCGGGCCCGGATCAGCGGCTAACTTCGCCAAACCTAGACGCTCACACCACACCCGATGGCTACGCTGGCAAGTAGGCACTCTCACTTAAGGAGAAGGAGGCCGCTGATGGCCCAACGTAGCGCCGGCGAACTCGTGGCTGACGCCAAGAGTCGCGTCGAGAACCTCACGGTGGATGACGTGGTCACGGAGTTGGAGGACGAGAACGCGGTTCTCGTCGACATTCGTGAACCGGGGGAGCTCGAAAAGACGGGATCGATACCGGGAGCGGTTCACGCCCCGCGGGGGATGCTCGAGTTCTACGCCGATCCCACCACCCCCTACCACATGGACGTGTTCGATCGCGATCGGCGGATCATCCTCCACTGCGCCAGCGGTGGCAGGAGCGCCCTGGCGGCCGACACCCTCGCCGAGATGGGTTACTCCGACGTAGCCCACCTCGATGGCGGCATCACCGCCTGGATCGAGAGCGGTCAGCCCACCACCACCGACTGACATTCACCCCGCTCAGCGGTACAGGTCGGGGCGTCTCAGGTCGAGGTTCACGCTCCCGTTCGGCAGTCACCATGTCGAGATCGAGGGTGGCGAGAATCACCTCTTCGGCCTCGCCTGCCTCGGCCAGCACCGTCCCCCGGGGATCGACGATGAGCGATCGACCGCAGGAGGGCGCTCCCGACATGTTCGACGCCAGGACGAACACCTGGTTGTCCTGGGCGCGCGCCCGCGTCCGCAGCGAGAGGAGGTGCTCGAATCCGATGGGAACGGCTGAGGGGATCACCATGATCTCGACACCGTCGACGGCGAGACTGGTGGCGATCTCGGGGAAGGCATGCTCGAAACAGATCATGGCGCCCAAACGGCCCACGGCGGTGTCGGTGGCGACCAAATGGTCACCCTCCGCGAACACCGCCCGTTCCGCCGGGTACAGATGGGTCTTGCGGTAGACAACCGGATCGCCGTGACCGGCGATCACCGCCGAGTCGAACAGATCGTCCCCGTCACCCTCCAGGAACCCGGAAACCACGATCATATCCGCGGTGCGGGCCAGGGCGGTGATCCGCTCCACCGATGGGCCGTCGGCGGGTTCGGCGAGGTCGCGGCCGCGTTCGGATATGAGTGCCAGGTCATAGCCCGTGGTCTGGAGCTCGGGGGCGACCGCGAGCCCGACGTCGTCGGCGAGCGAGACAACCGCCGCCTCGAGACGCGACAGGTTGGCGTCCACATCACCTGGTCGGGATGTCATCTGCAGTACCGCCACCCGCAAGGTCATCCCTTGGTGC
>WHUC01000011.1:19052-28211 GCA_009377435.1 Acidimicrobiia bacterium | reverse complement strand
GTGACCACCAAGAGTAAGACGAACACCCGGGACCGGCTCGAGTTGAACAAGTACTGCCGCTTCTGCCGGAAGCACACCGCGCACCGCGAGACCCGGTGACCGATTCGGTCCGCAACGGAAACGCCGCCCCCGGGGCGGCGTTTTGTGTTTGGAGGATCTGAGATGAGTGAATTGGAGGGTCTGTCGGGTCGGGAGTATGGACCGGTAAGACTCGGTGTCGGTCAGGAAAAGGTCCACGAGTACGTAGCCGTCACCGGTGATGACCCCGAGCGCTGGGAATCCGTGGCGCCACCCGGGTTTGCCGCCGTTGCCCTCTTCGCGGTGGCACCACTGCTGCTCTCCGAACCCGTCGTGATGGAGACGGGCGGGGTCATCCATGGCGACCAGAGATTTCACTGGCACCGCGCCCTTGAGGTCGGCCTCACCGGGCAGGTGTCGGGCACCGTCGGCAAGGTGCGGGCTAGGGGAGCCGCCACATTTGTGGGCTTTGACATGGAGTGGTCCGACATCGACGGTCCAATCGTCTCGGGGTCGTCGATGTTCGTTGTCGCCGCACTGGCCGACGGCGAGATCGACGAGGTCACCGAACCCGCCGCAACCGAGCGTGCGGCGCAAGGTGTTTCCCCCTCAAGGTCCGACCTGGTCAGGTATGCCGGGGCGACCCGGGACTGGAATCCGATCCACTGGGACCACGACGCTGCGGTTGCTGCTGGACTTGGGGGTATCGTCGTCCACGGTCTTCTCCAAACCGCCTGGATGATCCAGGAGGCGGTAGCCGAACGCCACAGCGTGCATCCACTCACTTCTGCGCGGTTCCGTTTCCGGGAACCACTGCGACCCGCGGTGGCGGTGGGGATCACAGGGGACGGCGACAAGTACGAGTTGGCCAGTGACGAAGGTGTCCACCTGAGCGGCGATTTCTCCTAGGAGGCTGGTGTGGAATGCCGTTGCTCGGTTTCCCGGTGGCGGGTAGGCACGTTTACAATCTTGGGTACCGCCGATGTTTCCCTAGGGGTGTAGCTCGAATTGGCTAGAGCGCCGGTCTCCAAAACCGGAGGTTGTGGGTTCGAGTCCCTCCGCCCCTGCCGCTGGGAGACGGCTGAGAAAGAGCGCCCGGCACGAAAGGTGTGAGATTCGGTGGGAGCGATTTTCTCAGCGGTTTCCCCAACCGCAAGATAGGTACGAGTTCCACATGTCGACAATCCGAGAAGGACGATGAACCGAGAGATGCGCCGCCTCCAGGAGCGGGAGGAACGGCGAAGGAAGAAAGACGAAGAGAAGGCTGGTGGCCGCGCCGCCAAGATGCAGCGCGCCGCGGCGCAGCGGAAGAAGTCCGAGCTGCCTTGGTACAAGCGTCTCCCCGCTTTCCTCGAAGACGTGCGACAGGAGCTGAGACGGGTTTCGTGGCCCACCCGGGACCAGATGATCGTGTTCACCTCGATCACACTCATCACTAGCACCGTGCTCACCCTCGTGGTCTTCGGTCTTGATATCGCCATGAAGGAAGCGGTCTTCTTCGTAGTGGGGCGGACCTGATGATGGTTGAGAAGGTCGAGACCAGCGACGAGCTCACGACCGAGGAGACCGGGGACACGACCACCCCGGAGCTTCGTCCACAGAGTCCTTATGACCTGCCCGGTGACTGGTATGTGATCCACTCCTACTCCGGGTACGAGAACAAGGTCAAGGCCAACATGGAGACCCGGGTCACGTCGATGCATCTCGAAGACCGGATCTTCGAGGTCCACATCCCCATGGAGGATGTCGTCGAGTTCAAGGGTGGCAAGAAGGTCACCGTGCCCAAGAAGGTGTTCCCCGGGTATCTGCTGGTGCGCATGAGTCTCGACGACGACTCGTGGTATGCCGTCCGCAACACGCCCGGCGTCACCGGTTTCGTCGGCAACAACAATCAGAAACCCACCCCTCTCTCCCGTCGTGAGGTCGAGCGCTTCCTCGGCGTCCAGAAGGAGGAGGAGAAGAGCGGTCCTCGCTTCAAGCCCGCTTGGGAGGTCGGCGAGCAGGTCCGGGTCGCCACCGGTCCATTTGCCGATTTCAACGGGATCATCGAGGACATCAACCTCGACCAGTCCAAGGTCGTCGTGCTCGTCAACATCTTCGGGCGCGACACCCCGGTCGAGTTGGGCTTCGACGACATCCAGAAGAACTAACCATTCGAAACACAGGAAAACACCACCATGGGACGTAAGAAACTTGTCACGACACTGAGGATGCAGCTCCCGGCCGGTCAGGCCACCCCCGCCCCGCCGGTGGGTACGCTCCTCGGCCCGCACGGCGTCAATCTCATGGACTTCGTGAAGGCGTACAACGAGGCCACCGGCAACGAGCGTGGACAGATCATCCCGGTCGAGATCTCGATCTACGAGGACCGGTCGTTTGATTTCGTCACCAAGACGCCGCCTGCCGCCGCCCTGCTGCGTCAGGCAGCACGCGTCGACAAGGGCTCGGGAGAGCCCAACAAGACGAAGGTGGGCAAGGTCACCCGTGGCCAGGTCCGCGAGATCGCCGAGATCAAGATGCCCGATCTCAACGCCATCGACATCGACGGCGCCATGAAGACCGTGGAGGGCACCGCCCGGTCGATGGGAATCACCGTCGAGGGCTGACCCTCTGAACCGAAACATCACGGCACCTCGGGGTGCCGCTTGAGTGGGAGAACCTCACCGGTTCGTCGACCACAGAAGGAGAACGACATGCCAACCCATGGCAAGAAGTACCGCGAGGCGTCGAAGCGTTACGACAAGCTGGCGCCCTATCCAGCAGTCGAGGCCCTCGAGCTCGTCAAGACTCTGGCGCCCGCCAAGTTCGATGAGACCGTCGAGGCCGTCTTCAAACTGGGTATCGACGCCCGCAGGGCCGATCAGTTGGTGAGGGGGACGGTTTCCCTTCCCCACGGCACCGGACAGGACGTCCGGGTCGCCGTTTTCGCCCCCGCCGACAAGGTCAAGGAGGCCGAGGCTGCTGGTGCCGATGTCGCCGGTGGCGCCGAACTCGTCGAGAAGCTCCAGGCTGGCGGCGAGCTCAACTTCGACGTTGCCATCGCCACCCCCGACATGATGGCCGAGGTGGGAAAACTCGGTCGTGTCCTCGGACCCCGCGGTCTCATGCCAAACCCAAAGGCGGGCACCGTCACCGCCGACGTCGCCAAGGCGGTTGAGGAGTTCAAGGCAGGGCGTATCGAGTATCGCAACGACCGACATGGCAATGTCCACACCGTCGTGGGGAAGGTGTCCTTCGAGGTCGAGCAGCTGCGAGAGAATCTCTCCACCGTGGCCGGCGAGATCATGCGTTCCCGTCCCGCCTCGGCGAAGGGTCGGTTCCTCCGTGGCCTCACCATCTCGTCGACGATGGGTCCCGGTGTCAAGGTCGACACCATCCGTCTCGAGGACAGATTCGACCCCGCGACCTGACCCGATCCGCCGTCCCGTGTCGTGGGCATTTGACGTCCGTGGGAATTTCGCCCTAGACAAATACCGGCCGGTAGGTCATAGTGGGGAGAGGACAACATAGATCAGGGGGGTTCCATGGTGCTCGGCCTCACGGAGCGAAAACGGCGCCGACTACCACAGCCCCGGTCATGGGCGGGATCCCATCCGCACCGACCCACTTCCCGCCGCAGCCGATGCAAAACCGCACCACTATCGGCACGACCGGCCGGCTGGGAACCCCCCTCTATGTCTTGTGGGGGGCGGCTCGCTTCGCTTGCCGTTTCTCCCCCCACACCCCCCTGGATCTTCCTCTCCTCTCGCGTTGTGCGGTTGTCGCGGGCAGGTCTCGGTGGTTCCGTCGGGGCTTGTGTCCTGGTTGGCGAGTGGTCGGGTTCGCTCGCCGTTTCTCTCCCCACACCCCCCCTGGATCTTCCTCTCTTCTCGCGTTGTGCGGTTGTCGCGCGCAGGTTTCGGTGGTTCCGTGCTCTTTGTCCTGGTTTTGCGCCGTGGGGGTGGTGGCTTAGAATTACTTGCACTCCAACCCATCCCGGCCCGAGACCGCTGGCGCCCTAGGCATAACGGATTTTTCCTCCCAGCGCAGGTACTTCCTCCAGAAGCCCTGGCTCGTGCCGAGGGCTTTTTCGAATTTAGGAGGAGTACATGCCACGACCTGAGAAGGTGCAGGCGGTAGCCGAGATCAAAGAGCGAATCGAGAATGCACGTGCGGTCTTCGTGACCGAGTATCGCGGCATACCCGTGAAGCAGATGGGTGATCTCCGAAAGGCGCTCCGTGACTCGGGCGCCGAGTACAAGGTCGTCAAGATGACCCTCGCCAAGCGGGCGGTCGATGAACTCGGGATCGAGGGACTCGACGAGCACCTGGTGGGTCCGACGGCGCTCGCCTTCGCCGACAAAGACGCGGTGGCAACGGCGAAGGCCCTCAAGGACTTCACCAAGCTCGACGACAGGCTGGCCATCAAGGTCGGTTTGTTGGCCGACTCGCTGCTCACCGCCGATGCGATCACAAAGCTTGCCGATATCGAACCCCGCGAGGTGCTCCTCGCCAAGATTGCCGGGGCCGCCAAGGCACCGCTCTCGGGTTTGGCGGGCATGCTCGGATCGTTCACCCGCAACAGCGCAACCATGTTCTCGCAACTGCTTGAGAAGAAAGAATCCGCCGACACCGATACGGCCGATGCGGCCGAGGAGGAATGACACCAATGGCAACAATGACAACAGACGAGCTGCTCACCGTCTTCGAGGAGATGACCGTGATCGAGCTCAAGGACTTTCTCGATGCTTTCGAGGAGAAGTTCGATGTGACCGCTGCTGCCCCCGTCGCAGTGGCCGCCGCCCCCGGTGGTGCTGCCCCCGGTGCCCCCGCCGAGGAGGAGAAGGACGACTACGATGTCGTTCTCACCGAGGCCGGTGGACAGAAGATCCAGGTCATCAAGGAAGTTCGTGGGCTCACCAGCCTCGGCCTCAAGGAAGCCAAGGAGGTGGTCGACGGTGCCCCCAACGCCGTTTTGGAGGGTGTCGACAAGGAGACCGCCGACAAGGCCAAGGAAGCCCTCGAGGCCGTCGGCGCCACCGTCGAACTGAAGTAACGGGTAGGGTCTCCCGACCCACATCGTAGAACCAAGGGCCCCGCCACAGGATAACTTGGGAGTTTCAACGGCCGGATGACGCCGCTCGCTTCGTCCTCGGCCTCGAAGCACCGCACCGGGTGCGCCTTCGTCCTGCGTCCTTGCGAGCGCCGCCCCCGGCTCGCCGAAACGTCGCGCAATCTATCCTGTGGCAGACCCTTAACCCAGATACTCGCCGACTGCCTCGGTCTCCCGCTCCCGGAGGAGGACGTTGGAGCGCAGGGTCTCAAGGGCCTGGGGGATCGTCTTGACGGCGTTGGGCCAGTCGAGGTCCTCCAGGAACGGCGGGATGGTCTCGGCCACCCCGGGTTGGGAGAGGGCGGTCACGCCCGATGCCACCCGTGGCCTGAGTGTCGAGGGCATCGTTTCCACGAGTTCTTCCCATCGCTCCGTGAACAGCCGCCAGGCCGTCGGCCCCGACCGGCGGTTGGCCAGGAGCAGATTGGCGACGATGGCGGAGTCCTGGGAGCGGACCGTCCCATCGGCGATCCGGTCGAGAGTTCGGGCCGCGGCGTCGTCACTGTCGAAGCTGGTGATGGTCCGTTCGTAGCGCTGCTTGATCTGGGGGTCCGTCGCGGTCTTGTAAGCCTCCCAGTACCGATCGAGATCGACGTCGTTCCCGCGGTGGGCGATGATGCCGAGGGCCGCTCGGGCCACCTCGGGGTCGAGGTCGGTGTCCCCGTCGAACACCCGGTCGACCGATTCGCCGGCACGATCCTGGGTGGGTCCGTCGTCTCCGAGAACACCGAGGGCGCCCAGGATCAGCCCACGCAGTTTGCGGGTCAGATCGTCCTCGTCGGCCCCCGGCTCCCAACCAAGTCGGGATGCCAGGGGTTCAACGAGGTCGCGGACGTACTGGGAGAACCGTGGTCTCGCCTCATCGGTGACGAGATGGTGGGAGATCGACCCAAGCCCACCGAGCACCGCACTCCACACCGCCTGGTCGGTCTCATCCCGATACCGTTTGGCGAGATCGAGAAAGGCTCCCACGCCCAGCGCGCCTGACCGGACCCGGGCCCAGGTATCCGATGCCAGGACGTACCGCTCCACCGGGTCGAGGTCTTTCAGACGGTCACCAAGGGCCGCGGTGAGATCACCGTCGTAACTGGTCCGGTAGAACCCGTCGCCGCCGCTGTTGGCGTTCACCCCCGTCGGGCGCCCACCGAGGTCGACCTCGGTGGTGATCTCGTGGAGCAGGAGCGTCTTTTCGAAGGAGGTCCCATCGACCTCTCCTCGGATGCGCATGGGGATCTTCCACAGGGTGTCGTCGTCCCCGGGGATGACCAGAAAACGACCCTGTGTCAGCCGGACACCGGTGTCGGTGGCCTCCACGGTCACCTCGGGGAATCCCGCCTGGAGAATCCAGGTGTCCATGATCTCCCCGACCGGCCACTCCGTGCTGGCTTCATCGAGTGCGGCCCACAGATCCTGGGTTACGGTGTTGTCGTAGGAGTGGGTGCGGAGATAGGCGCCGACGCCCCGGCGAAATACGTCCTCGCCGATGAATCGTTCGATCATGCGGAGGACGGCGGAGCCCTTCCCGTAGGTGAGGGCGTCGAACATCTCCTCGGCGTCCTCCGGGGAGTGGACCTCGAACTCGACCGGGCGGGTGTTCATCAACTCGTCGGTCCGGTAGGCCCACGGGCGCTCGATCGAGGCGAACGTGACCCACCTCTTCCAATCGGGGCGGGCGGAATCGGTGGCCTTCATCTCCATGAAGCTGGCGAAGGCCTCGTTGAGCCAGATTCCCTCCCACCATTCCATGGTGACGAGATTGCCGAACCATTGGTGGGCGAGTTCGTGGCCGATCACGTCGAGGACCCGCTCCTTCTCGGACTGGGAGGCGTTGTCCTCATCGAGAAGCAATGCGGTCTCCCTATAGGTGATGCAGCCGGTGTTCTCCATCGCACCGAAAGCGAAGTCGGGAATGGCGATGTGGTCGACCTTGTCCCCCGGATAGGGGATGTCGTAGTACTTGGAGAGGAAGTCGAGACAGAACTCCGCGGCCTTCTCGGCGTAGGAGGTGAGTCCCAGCTTGCCTCGGGGGACCACGATCCTCACCGGAGTGCCGTTCACGTTGATCGGTTCTGTGGCCTCGAAGGGCCCCACCACGAACGCAACCAGATAGGTCGACATCTTCATTGTCTCGACGTGGGTGATCTCGACGCGACCGTCATCGAGTTCGGTGCGTGACTCCTCGGCGGTGTTGGTGACGGCCATCAGATCGGAGGGGACGACCAGGGTCGTCTGAAATGTGGCCTTGAAGGCAGGCTCGTCCCAACAGGGGAAGGCCCTGCGAGCGTCGGTGGACTCGAAATGGGTGGTGGCGATGGTCTGCTCGACACCGTCGACGTCGGTGAAGGTCGACTTGTAGAACCCGTGGAGCTGGTCGTTGAGAATCCCGGTGAACTCCATGTCGACCGCACCGGGGCCCTCGACCTCCTCGGGGAGGGTGAGGGTGGCCCGCTCCAGCTTCTCGTCGAAGGTGATCTCCGCCTCCTGAGACCGGCCGTCAGTGGACACCGTGGCCCGGTTGACGTCCAATTCGATGGCGTTGAGGGTCACCTCGGTGCTCGGCTCGGTGAAGTCGACATCGATGGAGACACGTCCCGCGAACGTCGCCGCTTCTAGATCGGGCTCGAGGTGAATGCGATAGGCATCGGGAACGACGTTGGTGGGGAGGCGGTATTCGTTGCTCACGGAACTCCTCGGAGAAGGAAAGGTCGGAAAGGCGGATGTTAGATGGGGTTTAGGGTCTAACTCCCCCCTGATTACCCCTTACAGACGTTCCGGCCCCGTCATCGGTTCCACCGCATGTGACGTGACCGGGCACGGCGCTCACGATACCTCCGGACCACCGGGCCTTGTACTCTCCCATCAATGACCGGACAACGACCGATTCTGATGCGGGTGACGGGACCCGACCGTCCCGGGATCACCGCCGGCCTCATGGCTGTGCTCGCCCAGTCGGGGGCCGACGTCCACGACGTCGAGCAGATGGTGATCAGGGGACGGTTGACACTTGATGTCGTGTTCTCGGTCCCGGCGGACCGGTCGACGGTGAAGGATCTGCTCTTCTTCGGCTGGGAACAGGGTCTCGATGTCGATTTCGACTCTCTGGAGGAGACCCCACGTCGTCGGCGTCGCCAATCGACGGTGGTGACCGTGATCGCCCCCCAGGTGGGGCCGGAGGCCTTCGGTGCCATAGCCGAGGCCGTGGCGGAGAGTGGGGGGAACATCGACCGTATCGAGAGACTCTCCAGATACCCTGTCGTCTCCTACGAGATGACCGTCGACGGGGGCGATTTCGATGATCTCCGCACCCGGCTGGGGAGGGCGGCCGCGGCCGGTGGTGTCGACGTCGCCGTGCAGGAGCGCTCCCTGGAACGTCGAACCAAACGTCTTGTGGTCATCGATGTCGACTCCACCCTGATCCAGGACGAGGCCATCGATCTGCTCGCGGAGGAGGCCGGGGTGTCCGATCGGGTGGTCGAGATCACACGGGAGGCCATGGAGGGGAACATCGATTTCGCCGAGTCCCTCCGCCAACGGGTCGCCCTGTTGGAGGGTCTCGACGCCGATGCCATCGCAGGGGTGGCGAGGCGCATCAGGCTGACACCGGGGGCAAGGACCTTTGTCCGCACGCTGAAGCGGGCCGGGATGAGGACGGCCATGATCTCCGGCGGGTTCACGGCCATGACCGACACCATCGCATCCGAGCTCGGGGTCGACCACGTCGTGGCCAACGACCTCGAGTTCGCCGACGGGAAGCTGACGGGAAAGGTGATCGGCCCGGTCGTTGATCGGCGACGCAAGGCCGCGGTGGTCCGTGAGATTGCAGAGCGGGAGGGGATCCCCCTCGATCAAGTCGTCGCCATCGGTGATGGTGCCAACGACATCGACATGCTGGCTGTGGCCGGGCTCGGGATCGCATTCAACGCCAGGCCGATGGTGCGCGAGGTCGCCGACACCGCGGTCAACGTTCCCTATCTGGACGCCATCCTCTTTCTCCTCGGTGTCCGACGCGACGAGGTCGAGGACGAGGACGATCCCGAGCCGGTCGTGGT
>WHUC01000011.1:0-18879 GCA_009377435.1 Acidimicrobiia bacterium | reverse complement strand
CGTTCGATCTCGGCATCGAGATCCAGCGGGGCGATCCTGGGCTCGTTGGCCTCGTCTCCGGTGAGGAGGTCGACGGGGACGATCCAGCTCACCTCGAACTCGATTCCATCGGGATCCCGGGCATAAAGCGCCTTGGTCGTCCCATGATCGGAGGCGCCGCCCAGAGCGCCCGCATCACGGAGCCGTTGGGCGTAATCGGCGAGGTCACCGAGAGTGGGGACTTCCCAGGCGAGGTGATAGAGGCCGACCTGGTCACGGCCCGCCGTCGACGTCCCGAGACGGTCGCCCAGCCCGAAAAAGGCGATGTCATGGTCGTTGGTGGAGCCGGGGGCCTTCATGAAGACGCCCCGGTTTCCACCCCCGAGCTCGAGACGTTCGATCTCGGTGAAGCCGAGCACATCGGAGTAGAAGGTGGCGTGACGATCGGCGTCGCGCACGTAGAGCACGGCGTGGTTGAGTCTTGTGATTCCCATGACCGCTTCAACACCGACCGGGTCATGGGCTATTCCCAGGTGTTCTCCTCGCATTACGATCCCTCCCACATGGCAGTACTCGGCGTGGACATCGGCGGCTCCGGAATCAAGGCGGCTCTGGTCGATCCGACGACGGGTGAGCTTCTCTCCGATCGGGAGAGGATCGGCACGCCCGATCCCTCGACACCCGAGGCGGTGGCCGAGGTCGTCACCGAGCTCCACTCCGGCTTCGACCAGCCGGAGCGGGTGGGGATCGCCTTTCCCGCGGTGGTCCGTCATGGTGTCACCCTGAGTGCCGCCAACGTCGACGACTCATGGATCGGCGCCCCGGCACGCGCTCTCTTCTCCAAGGCCCTGGGTCTCGACGTGGTGCTCCTCAATGACGCCGACGCCGCCGGGATCGCCGAGGAGCGCTTCGGTGCCGCCGCCGATCAGGACGGCGTGGTTCTTCTTCTCACTCTGGGCACCGGCATCGGTAGTGCCCTGTTGGTCGACGGGAACCTGGTTCCCAACACAGAGTTCGGGCATCTCGAGCTCAAAGGGCACGACCCGGTCGAGGGCTGGGCGTCATCGAACGCACGAAAACGTGAGGATCTCTCCTTCGAGGCGTGGGCCCGGCGGGTAGCCGTCCTACTCCGTCATCTCGACAAGCTGCTCTCGCCCGATCTGTTCGTCATCGGGGGCGGAATCTCCAAGAGCTTCCACGAATACCGGGAGTATCTCGACGTCGATGCGCCGGTGGTGGCGGCCACCCTGGGAAATCAGGCCGGGATCGTCGGGGCGGGGGTGGCCGCTGGGATGTAATCAGGTGTATTCGGAGAGACGTGCCAGGTGGGGGGCGGGGATACGGGCCTTGATGGCGGTGCCCTCGGGTAGATGCTCCTCGGAGACGATTTCCCCGACGCGGTGGACGAGATCGACCAGGTCACCCCGTTCATAGGGGAGGGTCGCCGACACGGATACCAGTCGCCCTGATAGCTCGGCGGATATCCGCTCCAGGAGCCTCTCGACTCCCTCGCCGGTGAGGGCCGACACCATTTCGGTATCGGGTCGCAACCGCCGGATTCGCTCGACCCGGACCCGATCGGCCAGATCGATCTTGTTGAAGGCGAGCAGTTCCGGGACGTGGCGTGCGTCGATCTCGTCGAGCACCTCATGGACGGCGGCGATCTGACCCAAGGGGTCGGGGTCGGCGCCGTCGACGACATGTACCACCAGGTCGGCCTCCCTGATCTCGGCGAGTGTGGAGCGGAACGCCTCGACGAGATGATGGGGGAGATCGCGGATGAAGCCCACGGTGTCCGAGATCAGGGCCTCCCGACCCCCGGGGAGTTCCACCTGGCGAACGGTTGATCCCAGGGTGGCGAAGAGCCGGTCTTCGGTGAGGACCCCGGCGTCGGTTATCCGGTTGAGAAGCGTCGACTTCCCGGCGTTGGTATACCCAACGATCGAGATCTGGGGGCGGTCGGAGTTGTTACGCGCCTTGCGTTGGGTGGCCTGCTGTCGGTCCACGTCCTTGAGCTCTCGCTTCAGTCGGGCGATGCGGTCACGGATCCGCCGGCGATCGGTCTCCAATTTGGTCTCACCCGGGCCACGCGTAGCGATACCGGTGCCCGATCCGGCCTGCTGGGAGAGGGTGTGGCCCTTCCCCCGGAGACGGGGTAGATGATATTGGAGAAGGGCCAACTCGACCTGAAGGGCGCCCTCCCGTGACGTGGCGTGTTGGGCGAAGATGTCGAGGATGAGGGCCTCGCGATCAACGACGTCACACTCGAAGATCTTCTCGAGGTTCCGTTGCTGGGCTGGACTGAGCGCGTTGTCGAAAATGACGACATCGACGTCCCTCGTCTTGGTGAACCCGGCCAGATCTCGGGCCTTGCCCGATCCGATGAAGGTCGCCGGGTCGGGACGCTCCCGCCGCACCAGCTCCGCCTCGATCGGGGCGGACCCGGCGGTATCGGTGAGCAACTCCAACTCCACGAGGGAACGCTCCCGCGTTTCGAGGTCGTCCCCCGGGAACCGGACACCGACGAGAAAGGCCTTCTGACGGGTGACATCGACATCGGTGACGGTTGCGGTGAGAAGACGCCGTCTTCTCCCGGAATGACGGTCGGAGGGTTGATCGAGGGTCACAAGTATTGGCCGTCACTCTCGACGTGATCAAGCTCCTCCTCGGCGATGATCTGGGACTCGCGGACGGCCACCACCGGCTTTCCCGTGCCCGGCCAGATGAAACGCCACGCCCCGGTGGGCACAGCCCAGAAGTGCTGTCCCGTCTCGACATCGACCAAGGGGAGGGCGTCGTTGCCGTCCTTGGTGCCCACCGGGACGAGGAGCCCCGACCGGGTTGTCGACTCGTCCGGGGCATGACCCACACGCCAACCGGCTTGAACGTTGTATCCATTGCCTTTGCTCATCGATACCGATTCTCGCAGCGTCGGTGTTGGTTGGAAACCCGGTCGATTGCGAGTCCTCACGAGGCCGTGACCACAGAGGCGACGAGCGACACCACCAGAGCGGTCAGCCCTTTATGGTTGCCGGGGATGTTACGGAGATCCACCCAGCCATTGTCGTCGCTGTCACCGAGGTTTGCGACGGCGTTATGTTGTGGCCGATCGTTCCCTCACCCCGTGGGGTGACTTCGGAGGGTTTGTGCCGGATTTGGCCGGAGATCCGATAACCTAGGGGGCCATGTCCTCGCAATCCTTCGGTCATCTGATCAGCGCCCGTCGCCATGAGCTCGGCCTGACGCAGGTGCGTCTTGCCCAGCTGCTCGGTGTCGCCCCGGGCACCCTCCGCAATTGGGAGAGGGGCCGTGCGACGCCGACCTCCGACGACACGATGACCGCACTCGCCGCCGTGCTCGGCATCGGGGAGAAGGACATCGCCGACGAGGGCGCCTTCTCCGCTGATCCCAACCATCCCGACGAATCGACCCCGGACGACGGTGGGGCCCTGGATGTCTCGCCCGGTCCGCCCCCCGGCAACGCCACCACCGATGATCCGGTCGCCGGGGACGATGCCATCGCCTCCTGGGAGACCGGGACTCCGAAACGGGGCCGTCGGTTGCGGGTTGAGGAGAGTGAGGATCCGGTCGAAGATTCCGGATCGCCCTTTCTCGGGAAGGCCAACCCGGCGGCGGCGATGCTGTCGGGTCTCAAGGAGTCAGAGATTGTGTCGACGTTGAGGGAATCCGAGACGCTGTCCGCATTGAAGGATTCCGAGATACTCTCCGGTCTGAGGCAACGCATCGCGAACACCTTCGCTCCCACGGAATCCGACACCGACGACTCCGGGGAGATGTCCGACCCGAGTTGGAGCGAGGATCTCGGTATGGGGGGTCGTCACGGGTCGGCTTCGCATTCCCTCACCGAGGACGCGTATTACGAGCCGTCCTATGTGGAGGATCCCGACGAGATGGATCATTACCGTCACCGCTGGATCATCACCGCGTTTGTGGTGATCGTCCTGCTGATGGTGGCGTTCTGGGCGATGGGCCAGGCCCAGGCCTCCCTCGCCGACGGCTGGCAGCGGATGTTCGACATGCTGCGGATCTGACAGAGTTGTGGCATAATCGGCTGACCAGAGAAAGGAGGTGGTCCAAGTAGTGAGTATGTTTTACGGGACCCTGGAGGTGGCCGAGCGCTGAGCGGCGCCGAGCCACACAGAGCGCCGCTCCCCGAGATTCGGGGCGGTGGCGACTCCAACCTCGGACCACCGAGCTCTTCGGACTGCGGATCTGGTCCCACCGCAGCGGTCTCGCCGATAATTTGGCGGACCGAAGCACACCGAGAGTGTGATCGATGTCTGGCGCCCGACCGTGGATGGGTCGGGCGCCAGTCGCGTCTGTGCTGGTGATGCGGCGGGCCTGGGGTGTCAGCCTGGCCCACTCCACAGGTCGAGAAGATCGGCGAGTACGGCGCGCAGTTGGGCGAGGGAGGCGGCACCGATGTTCCCCAAACCATGCTCGTCGACGAGTCGTTGGGTGCTGATCACGGTGCAGAGATGACATTGCGCCAGGGACTGTCTGTCCAGTCCAACGGTATCGACGGGGATCTCTGTGGGCAGTTGACGGGTGACATTGGTCGTGATGGGCACCATGTGGATTGTCCGGGGTCGAGAGCGAAGCACCTCGTCGGCAGTCACCACAACTGCCGGGCGCCGACCTGGTTCGCTACCCAAGGGGATGGCAAAATCTACGAGAAGGACATCACCCGCCCTCATCGACAGTCCTCACCGCGGTATCGATCCATCTCTCGTCATCCGGGTCGAGCGTTGATGCCGCCAGTCCCTGCCCCATCCGTCGTTGTCTTTCCGCCCGGGCGAGACGGGAGAGTTCGGCGTCGAGGGTGATTCCGTCGGCCTCTGCCAGCTCCTTGAGACTATCGCGGGTTTGTGGGGAGACACGGACGGTCGTCGATTCTTTCATGCCATTCAGTCTACGAGATGATATGCAGAAATGGAATACCGGGGCGATACTGCCCCTACATCTCGAAGTCGTGATCCTTCATCCACCGGTCATTGAAGACCTTGGACAGATAGCCGCGACCGGAGTCGGGGAGCACAACCACCACGAGTTTGTCGATGTCCTCGCGGGCCACCCGGAGGGCGCCCTCTGCGGCCATCCCGCATGATGGACCCACCAACAGACCCTCCTCGCGGGCGAGACGACGGGTCATGGCGAAGGCCTCCCGATCGTCGACGGTCTCCCAGCGATCGATGAGGTCGAGATCCAGGGTCTCGGGGTAGAAGTCCTCACCGACGCCCTCGGTGTGGTACTGGTGGATGTCCCCGTCCGGCCCGGCGGTGTAGATGGAACCCGCGGGGTCGATGCCGACGATGACGATCTCGGGTTTACGTTCCTTCAGGTATCGGGCCACCCCGGTGATGGTGCCTCCGGTGCCGACACCGGCGGCGAAGAAGTCGATCTCCCCGTCGGTTTGCTCCCAAACCTCGGGCCCGGTCCCGATGTAGTGTGCCTCCGGGTTGTTGGGATTGGTGTATTGGTCCGGATGGAAGGCGCCGTCGATCTCTGATGCCAGGCGCCGAGCCACTGCGTAATAGCTTTCGGGGTCGTCGGGAAGCAGTTCGGTGGGGGTCACGATTATCTCCACCCCGTACGCCCGGAGTTGGTCGCGCTTCTCCTCGGAGACCTTGTCGGGGACGGTACATATCACCCGGTAGCCTCGCACCGCGCCAACGAGAGCGAGACCCACGCCGGTATTTCCCGATGTGGGCTCCACGATGGTGCCGCCCGGTTTGAGGCGCCCGTCGCGTTCGGCGGCGTCGATCATCGACACCGCGATACGCTCCTTGACCGACCCACCGGGGTTGGTCAGTTCCACCTTGGCTACCAGGTTTCCGGGAGGGTGGATGCGCCCGAGTCGTATCAGGGGTGTGTTGCCGATGGCGGCTACCACGTCATCGAAGATCGCCATGGGATCAAGGTAGCGCCGGCGTGGGTCACGGGTTCATTCGCCGGTCCTGTGTGGTGACGAGATTTTTTGGGGTCACTCGCCAATCACCCGACGGAGGATGCCGTTCGCTCCGGGATGGGACCCGTCGTCGGGGACCGGATCACCGGTCGGAGGGGGTTTCACCGCATCGTTGATCTGGCGTGGTGTGGGGAGATCGTCGCCGACGACACCGAGGTCGCCCATCTTCCGGGCCGTGCTCAGGACGCGGGTCTCCAGTGAGCCGACGGCGTTGTTGTAGTGCTTGGTGGCCGTGGCCATCGAGCCTCCCAGGCTGTCAAGGTGGGTAGCGAAGGTTGCGAGACGTTCGTATAGCTCCCGACCGAGCCGGTGGACCTCTCTCACGTTCTCGGCGACCGCATCCTGGGTCCAGGTGGAGGCGACGGTCCTTAGCATGGCGATCAGGGTGGTGGGTGTGGCCAGCATGACCCTCTTCGCCGCGGCGTGGCCGATGAGTCCGGGATCGGTTTCCAGCGCCGCGGCGAAGCCGGCCTCGGTGGGGATGAACATCACGACAAACTCGGGGCTGGTGGGGAACTGGTTCCAGTAGGCCTTGGTGGACAAATCATCGACGTGGTTTCGCATCTGCCGGGCGTGGTTGCGGAGTTGAGCGTCGGTGTTTTCGGCATCATTGCTCCGATTGGCGGATAGGAACGCATCGAGGGACACCTTGGAGTCGACCACGATAAACTTGTCGCCGGGCAGGTTGATCACGACATCGGGGCGCCGCACCCCGTCTTCGGTGTGGAACGTGGGTTGCTCCTCGAAAGCACAGTGGGCCGTCAGCCCGGCCAGTTCGAGACAGCGACGCAGTTGCATCTCCCCCCAGTGACCTCGCACCTCCGGTCGTACCAGGGCATTGCTAAGTGCCTGGGTCTGTTGACGGAGCTCAATCCCCGCATTGGCGATGGAGGTCACATGCTGCTCGAGTTGGGCCTGCCCCGAGGCGCCCTGACGCTCCAGACTGCTCAGCCGCTCGTTGAGCAGGTTGAGGGTGTCGCCAACCGGACCGGCCTCATCGTCGTCACGGTGGCTACCACGACCGATGAGCACCCCCACCACCAAACCGATGGCTGCCAGGAAAAGGGCGATTGCGATGGCTGTTGCGATGGCTGTGATCTCCATGCTCCCGACTGTGCCACGAGCCCCTGACAGAAATGAGTGGAGCCGACAGGCGTGGGTTCCGGGGGTGGGCGGGACCGGCGTATCCTCATCGGGGTATGACCGAGACAAGACTCATCCGCTACGCATGGTCGGTCCTCATATTCAACATCGCCGTCATCGTGGTGGGCGCCTGGGTGCGGGCCAGTGGCTCGGGGGCGGGATGTGGGGCGTCATGGCCGACCTGTCAGGGGGAGATTCTCCCCGCAATGGAGGGGGCGACGGCGATCGAGTACACCCACCGCCTCGTCAGCGGGGTGGCCCTCGTCGCGGTGTTCGCGCTCATCTGGGCTGTGTTCCGGGCTCGACCGGCGGGACACCGGGCGCGTAGCGCCGCCGTCTGGTCGGGAATAGCCATCATCGGTGAGGCCCTCATCGGGGCGGTCATCGTCCTCGCAGAATGGGTGGCGAATGACAATTCGGTGGCCCGGGCGGTGAGCGTCCCCCTTCACCTGGTGAACACCTTCCTGCTGCTCGCCGGTCTCACCCTGGTGATATTCCATCTGGGACGCCGCGTTCGTCCCCGTGAGGTCGACGGTGGCACGCTGTGGCTGATCCGGTCGGCTGGGGTGGTGTTCATCCTGATCGCGGCGACGGGTGCCATTACCGCGCTCGCCGATACCCTGTTCCCCAAGGGAGGAGCGGGGTCGGCCGTCGAGGCCGGTGAGAACTTCCTCACCGATCTGCGGATCGTCCACCCGATCCTCGCCGTCGCCGCGGCCGTGGTCGCCCTGGCCCTCTGGTCTCGCTCCGGGGGCGGCTTGTCCCGACGCCCGGCGCTGATCATCGTTGCGCTGGTCGGTGGTCAGCTCGTCCTCGGGTTTCTCAACGTCCTGCTCGGCGTCCCCATGTTGCTTCGGCTGGCCCATCTCCTCCTTGCCGATGCCTTGTGGATCTCGCTGATCTGGTTGGCTGCTGAGGTCCGTACCGAGCCGATAAGCGCAATCACCGCCGAAATCTGACGTCCATCACCGCCGGTGGGTGAGTCCGGTTAGGTTGATATCCGATGCTCTTTCTCGACGCCGACACAACCCGGACCTCCCTGTCTATGGCCCATGCCATCGAGGCGATGACGTTGGCCTTCTCCGACGATGTCGAGATCCCTCTGCGCACCCAACTTGCCGGATCGATGTTCATGTCGGGACGCGTCGGGGCGTGGACGGGGGTCAAGGTCGTCTCCACGGTCCCGGGGAATCCGGTGGGGATGGTGATGGTCCTCGATCCCGAAGGCACGCCAATAGGGATAGTCGATGGCCCCACCCTGACCGCCATCCGGACGGCAGCCGGCGCCGGTCTCGCCACCCGGTTGCTCGCCCCTGAGGAGGCCTCGACGTTGGCGATGCTCGGAGCCGGGGCGATGGCGTTCGACCAGATAGAGGCGGTGCGCACGGTGCGACCAATCGACCGCGTCCTCGTCTGGTCCCGCACCCGGGCGAACGCCGCTCGACTCGCCGATCGGGTCGGTGGAGAGGTGGCCGACCATCCCGATGATGCGGTTGCGGTGGCCGACATCGTGTCCTCTGCGACCCCGTCACGTCGGGCGTTGTTCTCCGACCCGGGCCGGGCCATCCACGTCAACGCCGTGGGTGCCTTCAACCCGGCGATGATCGAGATCCCGATCGAGCTGACCAGACGTGCCTATGTCGTCGCCGACGATCTGACCGCGGTTGAAGCCGAGGCGGGAGATCTCATCCAGGCCGGGAAGACCCCCGACACCACCCTCACCGACGTCGTGGCCCGCCGTCATCCGGCCATCCCCGAGGGGACACCCACCCTCTTCAAGTCGGTCGGTGTTGCCTCCCAGGATGTCGCCGGCGCGCTCGCCGCGCTCAAGGCGGCCGAGGATCGGGGTCTGGGCGTCCGGGTGTGACATGTCAGGAGGGGATCGTCGAGTCGTACCGACGTCGCCATGGCGACCCGGACCCCGAACATGACGATTTGATTGACCGCCTCGCCTCGTTCTCCGTGGCTGCACACCTCACCGAGAGGGGAGCCTTGATCTCCCGGGTGGCGTGGAGCGGGCACCACATGCCTGAAGAGGTATAATCCGGTAATGAGTGTCTCACGTTATCCCATTTGGGCGTTGGTGTCCGAGGCGCGGCGCCGCGCTGGTCTGACGCAAGCCGAATTGGCTCGCCGGGTGGGCACCTCACAGGCGGCCATTGCCAGGTACGAGCGTGCCCGCGTGATGCCCTCGGTAGCAACCCTTTACCGGATCGTCGGGGCGTGCGGGCTCGACCTGCGGATGCAGCTTGTCGACGCCGATCCGCCGCCGAGCCCGGGACTGCAAGCGGGTTCCACCGAGGAGCGCCTCGAACGATTGGAGAACGCCCTGGAGTTGATCGGGTCCCTGCGGAATGGGTGATCCCGATGGTCCCCCACTGCGGGCCCGGCGTCTAATCGCAATCCTGGACGAGCATGACGTCGAGTACGTCCTGGTCGGTGGCGTCGCCGCCACCATCTACGGTGCGGCCCGAGTCACCTACGACATCGATGTGGTCCCCGACTGGTCGCTCGAGAACCTGGGGCGGCTCGCCGATGCACTTCAGGCGATGGACGCAAGGCTGCGTACTCCCGTCAGCCCTCCGGTCGAATTCCCGCTGTCGGCCGAGTCACTTCGTTCGTTTGAAGTGTCCACCTGGCGTACCGAAAACGGTGATATAGACGTCATCGTCGGGTTGCCGACGGAACGACGAGGGGTGCTGGCCGACTACGACGCCCTCATCGGGACCGCGGTGACCCGTGGGATCGGCGACATCGTCATCAAGGTCGCGGACCTGTCGGCCATCATCGAGTCGAAGGAGGCGCTCGGCCGTCAGGCCGACCTGGTGGCACTCCCCGAACTGCACCGTCTGCTCGCGGAACGGCGTGGCGCAGGCACACCAGGATCACCGGGCGACGCACCGACGTCCTGAGGTCGGGGCCTGGGGAGAGCCGGGGGAGGGTGCCACACGGCAGACGTCCCGCCGAGAGATTGCTACTCGGAGGCGATGGCTTCGAGACGGTCACCCATTCTTGACGACGCGTCCGAAACGTTTCGGATAGGCTCCTACGCATCGTGAAGACCCGACTGATCGATGTCGCCGAGGAGGCACAGGTCTCGTTGACCACGGCATCTCGGGCCCTGGGCGGATTTGACGACGTAGCGACGGCGACCAGACGTCGCGTCGAGGACACGGCCCAACGGCTGGGATATGTGCCCAACATCTCTGCCCAACGACTCCGGAGACGTCGCACCGATATGCTTGGTCTCATCCTTCCCGCCGACGAGACGGGGTTCGGAGAGCCGTTCTTTGCGGAGTTCCTCGCCGGGGTGGGCGAGGAGGCCTCGACCGTGGAGCAGCATCTTCTATTGACGGCGCATCCCCCCGGTTCGACGGCGGAACGCGAGACCTATCTCAAGGTGGTCAGGGGTGGCTGGGTCGACGGTGTCATCCTCATCCGACTGCGATGGGAGGATGCCCGGGTCGACCTCCTGCGGGGGGCCGGGTTTCCCTTCGTGGCGTTCGGACGCACCAACGACGTCGACGGATACCCGTTCATCGATGAGGATTCCGTCGCCGGGCTCGGGATCCTCGTCGATCATCTGGTCCAACTGGGTCACTCCAAGATCGCCTTTGTTCGCGGACCCGACGACATCACCTTTGCGCGGCATCGTCTCACCGGATTCGAGACCGCCATGACGTCTCATCGACTCCCGGTGCCCGATCGCTATCTCCTCTCGGGTGATCTGAGACGGGAATCCGGGGCGGAGGCCATGTCGGAACTCATGGACCAGACCCACCCCCCGACCGCGGTGATCTTCTGCAATGACATGATGGCTCTAGGGGGAATGGAGGAAGCGGTGGGTCGGGGAGTGGTGGTGGGACGCGATGTCTCGATTGCCGGATTCGACGGCATCGGCGTCGGTGGCACCACCGCGCCCGGGCTCACCACCCTGCGCCAGCCCATCCAGGAGATCGGGAGACGATTGTGTCGCATCCTTCTGGAACATATCGACGACGACACACGTGCCAACCGGCACGTGCTCCTCGTACCGGAAATCCTGGTACGAGGCTCGACGGGCCCGGCCCCGACGCCGCGACGGTGTGGCGTCACCCGGTCCGTCTCAGAAAGGAGAGAGGGATGAAGACCACAAGAAACGTGACCATGGTTGCCCTACTGGCCCTGGTCGTCGCCGCCTGCGGAGGCAACGGCGGCGGTGACGCCAACGGTGACGCCAACGGAGACGAAGGCGCCGGAGCCGGGTCGGTGGTGTTGTTCTCCACCCAGGCCAACCCGCCCGAGGAGCAGCAGGCGATGATCGACGGTGTTTTCGTCCCGTCGGGGATCGACGTCGAGTTCGTTCCTGCCGAGGAGGGTGTCTTCGTGGACCGTGTCCTCGCCGAGGCGGAAGCAGGAGATGTTCGGTCCGATCTGTTGCTGGCCCTCCACGGCACCTTCCCCACCATGTTGGAAGCCGATGCCCTGATGGATCTGTCCGACCTCGCAGCAGACCTCGCCGACGCCGGCATTGCCGAAGATTTTCTCGAACTGGGAAGACTGGGGACGGACAGCACCTACTACATACCGGTGTTCCAGGCCACATATCTGATGGCGGCGCATCAGGATGCCCTGGCCTATCTTCCCCCCGACGCCGACATCAACGCTCTGACGTGGGATCAACTCGCAGAGTGGGCCGCCGCCGCCCATGAGGGGGAGGGACGCGCCGTGCTCGGTTTCCCCGCCGCGGAACAGGGGCTCCTCCACCGCTTCTTCCAGGGTTACCTCTACCCCTCGTACACGGGTGGGATGGTGACCGGCTTCGACTCCCCCGAAGCCGTCGACATGTGGAGTTCCTTCGTCAGTCTGTGGGAGAACGTGTCACCCCAGTCGAACACCTACGCCTTCATGCAGGAACCGCTCCTGTCGGGTGATGTGCTCATAGCGTTCGACCATCAGGCCCGTCTTGTCGACGCCCTCGATCAGCGTCCCGACGATTTCGTCGTGTTCCCCGCTCCCATCGGCCCCGCTGGTCTTGGGTACATGCCCGTCGTCGTCGGTCTCGCCATACCCGAGGGGGCCCCCAACTACGACGGCGCGGTGGAGCTCATCGAGTACATGCTCACCGAGGAGGGTCAGGTGGCCATCACCGAGGCCATCGGATTCTTCCCCGCCACCGACGTCGAGATCCCCGACACCGCCGCCGACTGGATCCAGGTCGAGGCGGTGGCGGCCGCCGACCAGATAGCCTCGCCCGAGGCCATCCCGGCGCTGCTCCCGGTCGGGCTCGGTGAGAGGGGTGGTGAGTTCAACAACGTCTACCGCAACGCCTTCCTCAGGATCGTTGTCGATGGCGAGGACATCGCCACGGTCCTCGCCTCCGAGGGCGACACCCTCCAGAGCATGTTGGACGACACCGGGGCGCCTTGTTGGCCACCCGACCAACCATCGGAGGGGGCGTGCCAGCTCGACCGCTGACCGCGATGTGGGGCACACATGACTGACTTCGGGTCCACACTCGAGGAACCGGTGGCGACGACCCCGGGAAAGCCGAGGCGACGTCGCCTCGACTTCACCAGAGGGGGTGGGCGGGCCTATCTGATGCTCATCCCCTCGGGGATCTTCCTCCTCGCCTTCTTCGCCTGGCCCATGATCCAGGCGATCCTCCTGGCCGTCCGCGACGACAACGGATTCACCCTGAGGCACATCGAGCAGATGGTCGGGGACCGCAACTTCGTCCCTGCGGTGCGAAACACAGTCCTGCTCATCGTCCTGGTGGTGCCCATCCAGTTCATGCTCGCCCTGGCCATGGCGCTTCTCGTCTCGGCCAAGCTGCGGGGAACGCAGTTTCTCCTCTACGTCTTCGCCGTCCCCATCGCGGTATCCGATCTCGCCGCCGGAATCGTCTGGTATGCCATCTTCGACGGGTCGGGATTCCTCAACAGCTTCCTGGCGTCGGTCGGTGCCATCGCCGCCGGCGAACGAATACTCTGGCTGTCCGCCTCCAACGAATGGCTGTTGTTGGGGACGGTCATCGTCGCCGAGGTGTGGCGGGCCACCTCGATCGTGTTCGTCATCCTGGTGGCAGGTCTCCAGTCGATCCCCGACGACTATGACGAGGCGGCCCAGATATTCGGGGCCGGATATTGGGACCGTCTCCTCCGTATCAAGCTACCACTGCTCAAGCCCTCGATACAGGTGGCCCTCATCCTCCGGACCATCCTCGCATTCCAGGTCTTCGCCGTGGTGATCGCCCTCACCGGTGGCGTCACACGGGTGCTCTCCTATGAGGCGTTTGTCTGGTACCGCCGTCTCCAAAACGAGGCCGTCGCCGGGTCGTACGCGGCACTCATCCTGGTGGCATCCATGATCGTGGCCTGGATCTACCTGCGCACGATCCGGACCCAGGAGGGTGAACAATGAGATGGATAACGGGTCGCGGCCTCGTCTATGCGGCGGCTATGGCGCTGGCGTTGTTCATTCTCATCCCCATCTATCTGATCACCCTCATGGCCTTTGGCACCGATGCCTTCATCAGCGACTTCCCCAAGAGCTTCCTCCCCAGCCTCGACACCTTCACGGGTGACACCGTCCTGTTCTTCTGGAACTTCCCGGGGGTTCCCGAGTCGCTGGTCACCTCGTTGACGGTCGCGGTCATCACCGTGGTTCTGTCATTGCTCCTGGGGGCGCCGGCGGGCTATGCCCTGGCGCGGTACCGTTTTCGCGGGGCCGACGCCTATCGTCTCTCCATACTCGCCACCCGGGCCTTTCCCGTGGTGATCCTGGCGATCCCCCTGGTCACCACCTACATCCGCTGGGGCATCGACGACTCGGCCCTGGGTATCGCCCTCCTCCACACCGCCATGGCACTGCCAACGACCATCCTGGTGACGGCCTCGGTGTTCGTCGGCGTCTCCACCGATCTCGAGGCGGCGGCCCTCACCCTGGGCTGCACCCGTCGCCAGGCGTTCCGCCGGATCAGCCTTCCCCTCGCCCTCCCCGGGCTCGCCGCCTCGACCATCTTCACCTTCGTCCTCTCCTGGAACGAGGTGTTCGGGGCGGCGGTGCTCTCGTCGCGCAACCCCACCCTGCCCGCAAAGCTGGTCACGCAATTGGGCGAGTCCTCCCTGAGATTCCGTTTTGCCGGGGCGCTCTTCATCCTCGTCCCCGCACTCGTCTTCATGGTGTTCGCTCGTAGGTACCTGATGAGCCTGTGGGGTGTGAAACTCAAATGAGGTGTGACGATGGCTGAGCTGAGGATCGAGAACGTGGTGAAGACCTTCGGAGACTTCACCGCCGTCGACGATGTCGACCTCACCATCCCCGACCGTGAGTTCATGGTGCTGTTGGGTCCGTCGGGTTGCGGTAAGTCGACCCTGTTGCGCGCCATCGCCGGCCTCGAACCGGTCACCGATGGCAGGATCCTCATCGACGGAAGGGATGTGACCGACGCCTCACCCCGGGACCGAAAGATCTCGATGGTCTTCCAGTCGTACGCGGTATTCCCCCACATGACGGTCTTTGACAACATCGCCTTCGGGTTGCTCCGCCAGAAGAAGCCAAAAGAGGTGGTCGACACTCGGGTCCGTCATGCCGCCGACCTCCTCCACATCACAGAGTTGCTGGAACGCTTCCCCAACAGTCTCTCCGGTGGGCAACGACAGCGTGTCGCGGTGGCCCGGTCCATTGCCTACGACGCCGACGTGTTGCTCATGGATGAGCCCCTCTCCAACCTCGACGCCCTGCTGAGGATGGAGATGCGTGCCGAGCTCAGGGCGCTCTTCACCGAGCTGGAATCCACCGTGATCTACGTCACCCATGATCAGGTCGAGGCCCTCTCCATGGGTGATCGGATAGCAGTCATGAACAAGGGCTCTCTCCAACAGGTCGACCCACCCATCTCGGTCTACGACAAACCCGCCAACACCTTCGTGGCCGGGTTCATAGGGAACCCCCCGGTGAACCTCATCGAAGTCACGGTCTCCGGGGGTGTACCCCGGGTCGACGGTCAGGAGCTCTCCCTCTCCGACACCCCCGGTGACGGTCCCCAGCTTCTCGGGATCCGGTCGGAGAACATCGAGATCACGGCCGAGGCGCCGGGAATCGAGGCGCAGGTTCTGGTGGCCGAACCCCTGGGCTCACACAACCTCCTCACCTGCTCGTCGGCGGGGGGGACGATCAAGGTGTCGACCCATCCCGACCACAAGAACAGTGTGGGGGAACGGGTGTGGTTGCGACCCATCCCGGACAAGACCCTGTGGTACGACCCGGAGTCGGGCTGGGGGCGATGAACATCGGTCAACCCCTCGGGATGGCCCTGATCGGTTGTGGGAATATCGGGGTCGCCGGCCACGTCCCTGCATACCGCAACGTTCCCGAGGTGGCGTTGCGGGCGGTATGTGATCTCGACACCGACCGGTCGGCCGCCGTTGCCGCCGACACCGGAGCCCGGACGGCCCAACTCGAGGAGATCCTGGGTGATCCCTCGATCGACGCCGTAGATATCACCGTTCCCACCAGAGCCCATCATGCCGTGGTCGGTGCCGCCCTTGATGCCGGTAAGCACATCCTGGTGGAGAAGCCGATCGCCGTTGACCTGAACGAGGCCGAGGCGATGGTCACAAACGCCGACGCTGCCGGGCTGGTGCTCATGGTGGGTCACGTGCGACGCTTCGACGACCGGTATGTGAAGATCGCCGGGGAGTTGGCCGCGGGCACGGTGGGCCGGCCCCGATATCTGCGCCGGGCGGAACGGCAGCGTCTCCCTCTCTCCGTGGATGCGTGGCCCTGGTCGGAGCGGGGCGGTGGTGTTCTGATGGATGTCGGCATCCATGTCGTCGACCTGGTCCGCTGGTTGCTGGGGGAGCCGACCTCGGTGTATGCCACCTCTCGCCGGGTCCGTGACGAGGCCAAGGAGACGGCCAACCCCGACCACGTTTTCATGACTTTTGCCCTCGCCGATGGTGTGACCGCGGTTGGTGAGGCGAGTTGGGCCCATCCCGCCCCGTTCGGACCCTTCTACGGCGCCCTCGAGGTGGTGGGAACGGAGGGGATTCTCGCCCTGCGGGACTCCGACGGGCCCCTGGTCATCATCGGACCCGACGGGGTGGAGCATCCTCGCTATGGGCCCCTCCTGTCCACCCTTCCGTCGGCGTTCTCCGCCCAGCTCCGCCATTTCGCCCGGGTGGTGAGCGGTGGCGAGACGCCACGTCAGACTGCACACGACGCCGCCAGGTCATTGTCGCTGTGTCTCGCCGCCGCCGAGTCCCTGGCGAAGGCCCGGCCGGTAGCAGGGGAGACCTCTCGATGAAGCGGATCGCCATCGCCGGTTTCGACCACCTCCATGCCGTGTCCTACCTGGAGGCCTTTCTGTCCCATCCCGACGTCGAGGTCGTCGGTATCTGTGATTCCGGGGTCAACCGAGATGTTGCGGCCGGTTTTGCCGCTGCACACGACGTCGCGTTCGCCGAGGGCCCATCGGGATATCTCTCCTGGGACGTGGACGGGATCTACATCGGCGCCGTCCCCACCCGGCACCGGGAGGTGGTCACGACAGCGGCCGCCAATGGGGTCCACGTCATGTGCGACAAGCCGTTGGCGACCACCATTGAGGACGCCGACGCCATCCTGGCTGCGGTCGCCGACGCCGGGACCGGTCTCAGCGTTCCCCTGCGACCGGTGTTTCAGGTGCCGGTGCGGACCGCTCTCGACCGTCTCCGATCAGGTGAGCTCGGAGAGGTCCAGTCGATCTATGCGGTGAAGTACGGGCGTCTCCCCACCAGCGCACCGGGACCGATGGATGCCTCCTGGTTCCTTGACCCGGCCCAGGCCGGGTTCGGTGGGTTCGCCGACATCGGCAGCCACGCCCTCGATGCGTTGTGCCGACTCGCCGACTCCACACCCCGATATGTCTACGCCCGCATCGGTGCCCACCTCGATCCCGAGCTTCCCACCGATGATCTGGGGACGGCACACCTCGAGTTCCACAACGGGGTCCATGCCGTCCTCTCCGCCGGGTGGGCCAACCCGGACGGGTCCCCCCGCTGGCTCGAGGTCCGTTTCGAGGTCCTCACCACGACACACGCCTTCACCGTGTCGGCACCGTACCGGGAACTTGTTGTCGTCGATGGCACCGGAACACGCCTGATCCCCTGGGAGCGCAGTGATCTCGGGGGGATCGTCGACGACTTCGTCACCGTGATGTCGGGTGGTAGTCCCGTCGTCTCGGGCGTCGACGCCCGCACCAACATGGCGGTCCTCGAGGCGGCGTACCGGTCGGCAGAGACGGGAGAGCGCGAGGAGGTGACGACATGACACCCGCGCTGTCCATACGTCGACTCCTCACCGAGATCTATGACGCCCACACCGCCGCCGAGATGGCCGACCGGATCCTGACACGCTACCCCGCCTCCGAACCGACCCATCGGACCCGTTTCGACGAGACCAGCTCGATACTTATCAGCTACGCCGACAGTATCCGCTCCTCGGGGGAGGTCCCTCTCCGAAGCCTGGGCAATTTTTTGGATAATCATCTCCCCGAGGTGAGCCACCTCCATATCCTCCCCTTCTACCCGGCGTCGGGCGATGACGGTTTCGCCGTTGTCGACTTCGATGAGGTTGATCCCGAGGTGGGGGGATGGGACGACATCGCGGCCCTGGGCGAGCGGAGATCCCTCATGTTCGACCTGGTTATCAACCACGCCTCGACAAGGTCGGAATGGTTCCTGCGCTTCCTCGAGGACGACCCCGGGTTCCGGAACTGGTTCCACACCGTTCCTGTTGACACCGACACGAGGGGGGTGTTCCGGCCCCGCACCCACCCCCTATCGACCATGTTCTCCGGGGACGGCGGTGATGTCGCCGTGTGGACAACATTCTCGACCGAGCAGGCCGACCTCGATTACTCCCATCCTCCCGTGCTCGAGGAGATGATCGCGGTCCTCATGCGGTATGTCGAGAGAGGGGCGTCGCTGATCCGTCTCGATGCGGTCGCGTACCTCTGGAAGGAGCTGGGGACCACCTGCATCCACCATCCCCAGACTCATGCCGTGGTGAAGCTGCTGCGGGCCGTGCTCGACCACGCCGCCCCCCATGTGGTCCTCGTCACCGAGACCAACGTGCCCCACGCCGACAACGTCTCCTATTTCGGCGACGGGACCGATGAGTCGCAGATGGTGTACAACTTCACCTTGCCCCCACTGGTTCTGGATGCATTCCTCCGGGAGGACACCACCGCCCTCACCTCTTGGGCGGAAGGTCTCGGAGACCACGGGGACGGGACCTTCCTCAACTTCCTGGCCTCCCACGACGGGATCGGGGTGACATCATTGCACGGTCTCGTCCCCACCGAGGCGATCGACTACCTGTTGGAACGGGTCGAGGAGGCTGGTGGGCAGTGGTCGGGACGCACCGCCGCCGACGGCACCGTCACCCCCTACGAGCTCAACATCTCGTTCATCGATGCGTTGGGCCCGTCACCAGTCGATGACCCGGTACCGCCGTTCCTCGCCGCCGTGTCTATCCAGATGGGTCTCCCGGGGGTTCCCGGGGTCTATATCCACTCGGCCTTGGGCAGTCGATCCTGGTGGGAGGGCCCCTCTGTCAGCGGAAACCCCCGCACGATCAACCGGGAGAAACTCGATGCCGCCCGGATCGCCGCCGATCTCGTCGATAGCGGCTCGATCCGCCACCGGGTGATGGACGCCCACCGGAGGATGCTGGGCACCAGACGGCAACACGACGCCTTCGATCCGGCTGCGGCCCAGATGGTGCACAACTCGGGAAAGGAG
>WHUC01000152.1 GCA_009377435.1 Acidimicrobiia bacterium | reverse complement strand
GATATCGGCGTAGACCAGGATCGCCCCCTGGATGAGGATGGTCATCATCATGAGCACCACACCCGCACCGAGGGCGTTGGACAGGGTGAACGAGCCCCGCTCGTCATGAGGAGGCCGGTGTGAAACGCATGTCACACATCTCGACGCCCATATGGATACCTTCGGCATCATTGCCTCCCTCGGGCTGCGCTGGGGAAGCACTTGGTGTGTTGGTCTGGTCGGCTCGGTGCCGAGAGATATCCAATCCCCGCTCGCGGCGTCCTCCTCCTTGAAGCACCGCACCGGGTGCGTCTTCGTCCTGCGTCCTGGCGAGCGGCGCGTCTGGCCGCCGATCTGCATAACGGCATTCCACACCAGCCTCCTCGGAGGGCGGCCAATGGGTACGGCTCGTGGTCGGATGTGAAACCCCCAGTTGCTACCCCCAACCCTACGCCGCGTCTTCCCGCGGTGGAATGGGTTTGTGCGTGGGTTGCCACGACGGTCCACCCGGGAACCCAGCACGGGTTCGCCGACGCCGACGACCCCAACTTCGATCCCAACGCCGCCGCTGAGGCGTGGTCGGCGACTGCAGACTTCCTCACCGCGATGTTGCTGTAACGTCGCATCGGTGGATGATCTGAGCGAACTAATCGAGTCCTGGCCTGTGGATAACGCCGCCGTCGGGGTGACCGATGACTCCGCGACCCTCGGCGTCGGTGGTGAGGGGGGCTTTTCGGGGCCGATCGCCTCGGTGACGAAGCTCTTCACCGGTCTCACCGGTCTCATCGCGGTCGAGGAGGAGACCATGTCTCTCGACGAGCCGGCCGGCCCCGACGGGTCGACGGTGCGTCATCTTCTCGCCCACACCGCCGGATACGGGTTCGACACCGCAGACCTGCTCGCGGCGCCGGGCAAACGGCGGATCTACTCCAACGTGGGGATCGAGGTCTTCGCCGAGCATCTGACGACCCGGGCGGACATGCCCTTCGCCGATGATCTGCGGATGGCGGTCATCGAGCCCCTGGGACTCATCGACACCGCCCTCGACGGCTCACCCGCCCACGGGATCCACAGCACGGTCGACGATCTGTTGGCATTCGCCCGCGAGTTGATGTCCCCGACCCTTGTCTCCTCCGCCACGATGGACGAGGCCACCCGGGTCCAGTTCCCCGGTCTCCGCGGGGTCCTTCCCGGTGTGGGTTCGTTCGACCCCAACCCGTGGGGGCTCACCTTCGAGATCCGCGACGGCAAGAAACCCCACTGGACGGGGACGCGCAATCACCCCGACACATTCGGCCACTTCGGCGGCTCGGGCAGCTTCCTCTGGGTGGACCCCGCCGCCGGTCTCGCCGCGGTATCCCTCTCCGACCGCGGCTTCGACGACTGGGCCCTCCGCGTCTGGCCCAAGTTCTCCGACGAGGTCCTCGCCCGGTACACGCGTTCTTAGGAGCAAAGAAACGGTGTTGGGGCATCAGGTCACGCGGTGTCAGCCCCGAACTCTGGGCGTTGAGCGTCGCTGAGCGGTGCTGGGAACCCAGGGTTGGGCGCCTCGGGGGGCGCCGAGGCGTTACCGGTTCGTCTCGGCGATGGACGGCTCGGGTCGACCCACTTCGATCGGGGTGGGGAACCAGCGGAGGGACTCGGCGGTCGCGGACAGGGGGGCGTCGTCAACCGGTCCCGCCGTGGGATAAGAGTCGAAGACCTTCTTGGCCTCAGCGAGATATCCGGCCAGGGAATCGAGGTGTGCGGTCTCGGGGCGGGTGTTCCCTTCCATCACGCCACCGGCATAGGAGAGGTCACCCAAACCCATCGGTGGCTCGGGTAGGCCGTCACGGTGGCGCCACACTCCGGTCTCGCGGTCGAAACGGTAGAGGGGAAGCAGCTTCCAGCCGTGATCGGCGATCACCGAGATGGCATCGACGATGTAGCGGAACTCGTCCTCGTCGATGAAGTAGTTGAAATTCACCCTGACCCATCCCGGTTTGATCACCTCACATCCCTGAGAGATCTCCGCCTCCAATCGGCTCGACGTCAGGGCGTCGATCCCCAACAGCCTGTGTCCATACGGCCCGGCGCAGGAGCATCCGCCCCGGGCCTGGATCCCGAAGACGTCGTTGAGAATGGCGACCACGAAGTTGTGGTGGAGGGCACGCCGGTTCGGTCCGCCGTCGAGATGGGGCGGTGGATCGATCACGAACGACACGATGGAGAGACGCTCGGCGTCGGGGTTGCCCATGATCCGGATGCGGGGATGGTGGCGCCACGTCTCGATGGCCCGCCCGATGAAGTCGCGCTCGCGGTCCCGGATCTCGTCGACCCCGACCGCCTCCTTCAGTTGGAACACAAGACCGGCGCGGATCGACTCGACGATCGCTGGCGTGCCGCCCTCCTCGCGGTGCTCGGGATCGGCGACGTAACGGTGGACGTTCTCGTTGACGTAGGCCACCGTTCCCCCACCGGGAACAGAGGGGACCCGGTTGGCGAGCAGGTCACGTCGCACTACCAAGACCCCGGGTGTCCCCGGACCACCGATGAACTTGTGCGGCGAGATAAAGATGGCGTCCTTGTAGTCGTCGGTGGTGTCGTCGCGCATCTCGATCCCGACATATGGGGCGGCGGCGGCGAAGTCCCAGAAGCTGAGGGCACCGTGGCGGTGGAGTAGGGAGGAGATGGCTGTGGTGTCGGAGATGATCCCGGTCACATTGGAGGCCGCCGAGAAGCTTCCGATCCGAAGAGGCCGGTCGGGGTACTCGACCAGATTCCGTTCCAGGTCGGAGAGGTCGATGTGACCGTCGGCGTCCTCGGCGATCTCGACGACGTCGGCAATCGACTCCCGCCAGGGGAGTTCGTTGGAGTGATGCTCGTATGGCCCGACGAATACCACGGGTCGCTCGTGAGGGGGGATTTGCTCGCTGAGGCGGTAGCGGTCGTCGAGTTCCGCCGGTATCCGCAGACCGAGGATCGAGACCATCCGGTCGACCGCTCCCGTCGACCCCGACCCGCAGAAGATCACGGCGTGATCGTCCGGGGTCGCCCCGACACACCGTCGGATGATGTCGCGTCCATCCTCGCGGAACCGTGTCGTCTGCAATCCCGTTCCAGAGCTCTCGGTATGGGTGTTGGCGTACATGGGGAGGACCGAGTCGCGGATAAAGTCCTCGATGAACGACAGGGATCGCCCCGAGGCCGTGTAGTCGGCGTAGACGAGACGACGCATGCCGAACGGAGTGCGAACCGCGGTGTTGCCGCCGATAACCGAACGACGGATCTTTGTCACCAGATCGGTCATGTCCCCCAGCGTATACGGGTCACCACGGTCGGGCGATACCATCACAGTATGAGAGAAAAGACACTGGAACTCGCCAAGGGCCCCAACTTCGCCGTGCTCACCACCCTTCTCCCCGACGGGACACCCCAGACCCATGTCATGTGGGTGGGGACGGACGAGAAGCACATCCTCCTCAACACCGAGGTGCATCGCACCAAGTTCGCCAACCTCGAGACCGATCCCCGGGCGACGGTCACCATCATTGATGCCGATGACCCTTACTCCTATGCCGAGGTGCGTGGAAAGGTGGTCGACCGGGTCACCGGCGACGAGGCCCGCCACCACCTCGACGAGCTCTCCCGGAAATACACGGGTTCCGACTACTCCAACAAAATCCAATCGGAGCGGGTGATCCTCAAGGTGGCTCCCGACCGTGAGGTGATTCACTGATCCACCCACTCACCTGGGTCGATGCCTTCACCGAGACGCCCTTCGGGGGTAACCCGTGTGCGGTGGTGTTCTACGCCGACGACATCCCGGTCGAGCAAAGGATCGCGTTCACCCGCGAGACCCGTCTCTCCGAGTGCGCCTTCCTCCAGGGCTCGGATGTGGCCGACTTCGGGGTTCGTTACTACGTGGCGTCGGGGGAGATCAAGATGGCGGGGCACCCCACCATCGCCACTGTCACGGCTCTGATCGATGCCGGGTTGGTCACCGACGACGGACAGTCCGTCTCCGAATTCACTGTCGAGGTGGGGGCCGGTGTTCTTCCCATCACCGTCGAGTGGCGCGGCGAGGAGCCGCCCATGATCACGATGCGCCAGTTTGCTCCCGAGTTCGGGTCGGAATACCAACCGGCGGATATCGCCCCCCTGGTCGGATTGGAAGAGGACGACTTTCTCGCCGTTCCCCAGACGGTGAGCACGGGGACGGCGTTCCTCATCTGTCCGCTCGTCTCCCCGGACGCCCTGCGGCGGGCCCGGCTCGAGGAGGACGCCCTCGCCGCCTTCCACGAGGGCCGTGAGACGGATTTCTTCGAGCCTTTCCTCACCACACTCGCTGGGGCGACGCCGGACGGCGATGTGTTCTCGCGGCTGATGCTCACCCACCCCGAGCCTCCCGAGGATCCCTTCACGGGCTCGGCCACCGGCTGCATGGCCGCCTACCTCTGGTCGCGGGGGATGATCCCCTCCCCGCGCTTTGTCGCCGAACAGGGTCACTGGATGGATCGGCCCGGCCGGGCCCACGTCGAGGTACTGGGCCCACCCGACGCCATCGAGGGGGTGCTGGTGTCCGGTACCGGCCGGGTACTGATACGCGGCCATCTCGAGTTGTAGGGAACACCGGGCCTCCAGGGTTCTCTTCGGGTTCTCCTCGGGGTCTCCTGGTTTTCCAACCAGGGCAAGGGAACAAGCCACTACACTCACCGCCGGAGCGGGGAGACTTCTTCTTCCCGCCCGTACTTTGAACAAGAAGGAGTACCCCACATGAAGCGCATGCTTCGAGTGCTCGCCCTATTCACCGTCCTCGCCCTGATTCTCGCGGCGTGTGGTGGTGGGGGCGGGACCGAAACCGAAGACACCACTGCTACCACCGGTGGCGACGCCACCGAGACAACCGCGGCCGAGAC
>WHUC01000151.1 GCA_009377435.1 Acidimicrobiia bacterium | reverse complement strand
GTCGATCTCGGTGACGAGGTCGAGGAAGGAGATCGTCTCGGCGCCATCGGCGATGCCTTCGGATATCGACCGGCCCGGGTGCGCTCGACCGCCTCCGGATTCGTGATCGCCATGACGATGAATCCCCTGGTCAGCCCGGGTGACGCCCTCGTCCACATCGGCTCCCCCTCGGGTGGTGACCGCGACGAACCAGCGGAACCAAGACGTCGCAAGTAGGCGCGGTTCCGTTCTCAGGGCGGAGGTGATGCCCCGGCGATGACCTCAACCCAGGGTACAGGTTGGTCACTCCCGGGGCCAGACGAACTCGGCGCCCGGCTCGTGTTTGGCCAGCTCCATGCGGGCCACCGAGCGTTTGTGGACCTCATCGGGACCGTCGGCGATCTGGAGCCAGTGGGAGATGGCATGGAAGTTGGCGAGGGGGAAGTCCTCGGTGAAGCCGGCCGCCCCGAACAGCTGCATCCCCCGTCTGGTGACGAACTCGAGAACCGCAGGTGCCGCCACCTTGATGGCAGAGATCTCGGTACGAGCCGCCTTGGCCCCCACCTCGTCGATCATCCAGGCCGTCTTTAGGATCAGCAACCGAGCCTGTTCGATCCGGATCCGGGACTCGGCGATCCACTCACCGATCACACCCTGATCGGAGAGGGCCTTGCCGAAGGGCTTCCGGTTCTGGGCCCGTTGGCACATCAGCTCGAGGGACCGCTCCGCCATGCCGATCGCCCGCATGCAATGGTGGATCCTCCCCGGTCCGAGACGAGCCTGGGCGATGGCGAACCCCCCACCCTCCTCCCCGAGGAGGTTGGATCGGGGCACCTGGACCCCGTCGAAATGGATCTGGACATGCCCACCACGATCGTGGTAGCCGAACACCGAGGGGGAACGCTCCACGGTCAGCCCGGGAGTGTCCATGGGGACCAGCACCATCGACTGTTGGCGGTGCCCATGGGCGTCGGGATCGGTGACGCCCATGACGATGGTCACCTTGCATCGCGGGGAGCCCGCCCCCGAGATGAACCACTTACGTCCCGTGATCACATAGTCGTCACCGTCGGTCTCGATCCGGGTGGAGATGTTGGTGGCGTCGGAGCTTGCCACCGCGGGCTCGGTCATCGAGAACGACGACCGGATCGCCCCGTCGAGGAGTGGCGCCAACCACCGCTCCTTCTGCTCGCCGGTGCCGAACATATGGAGGATCTCCATGTTCCCGGTGTCGGGGGCATTGCAGTTCATCGTCTCCGGTGCGATCTCGGGACTCCATCCGGTCCACTCCGCCACCGGAGCGTACTCCAGCACCGAGAGACCGCCGCCATCCTCGGGATCGGGAAGGAAGAGGTTCCACAATCCCTGCGCCCTGGCCTCGGTCTTGAGGTCCTCGACGATCTCCGGATGGTGGTCGGGGTCACCGGACTCCTCCATCTGGCGGCGATACACCGCCTCGGCGGGTATGACCCTCTCCTTTACGAACGTCTCGGCGGCCGAACTGACCTCCGCCGCTCTCTCGGTCGGTGTGAAGTCCATGGCGACCAAGCTACCCGAGTGAACGGGAAGGTGTCACCGGCCCTCTTCCGGTTTCGGCGCGTCGGGTTCGTCGTAGCTCATCACCGGAGGTTCCCCAGCCGGTAGGGCGGGCGTCAGCCGTCGAAACTCGGAGACAGCCAGAAAGCCGGCGAGAACGGCGATGATGATCAGATCGAGTCGCCAGGCCAGGTACGCCGCCGCCACCGACAGGACGAAAAACACCCAGACGGCCACGGTGTCCGCCTTCTTCCCGAACAGCCCCTCGAGAGCGGCCTCGAGGATGTGCCCACCGTCGAGGGGTCGGAGGGGAGCCCAGTTGAGCACCCCCCATCCCAGATTGACCCAGATCATGGCACCGGTGATGAAGAACACCTCTTCCGGCCATCCCCCCTGGGCCCTGCCCAGGATCTGGACCCCCCAGGTGGCCAACCCGATGATCACACCGACCCCCGACCCGGCGACCGCCACCAGCGCCCGCAGACCGGGGTTCATCCGACCGGGGTCAGCCCCACCCGGATTACCCGAAGCGGGGAGACTCCATGCGGTGAAACCACCGAAGGTCGTCAGCTCGATCCGGACCCGCGCCCCGAAATGGCGGGCGACGAGGGCGTGGCCCATCTCATGGGAGAGGACACCGAGGAACACGATTCCCACCCACAACGCGATACCCACCCATTCCGGCTGCATCCCACCATCGCGGATGAAGCTGAATCCGAGAAAGACGGCCACAAGCCAAAAGGAGAGCCGGACCGTCACCGGGATCCCGACAATGGAGAATCTCATCATCGCCGACGGTCGCCCGGGGTGAAACCCAGTCGTATCGCGGTCCCGGTCACATCGCTTCTATCGGGCGCATGCCCTCATAATGCATGGTTCGGAGGCCATGGGCAATGCACACCGCCGCGATGTCACAGCGCGGGCTCCTCCTCGACCTCGGCGCGTCGCGACACCATCGACTTGATCAGGTAGGCGAAGGCGACCCCCAACACGGCCAGTATCGCCAATCCCGCCCAACCCATGCGACCAGCGAGAACGATGAGTCCGGAGAGCGGGTTACCCCCGTCCACCAGCGAGGAGATCTCGGTGGCGCCCTCGCCGGAATCGAATCCGACGGATGCCGAGGTCTCGGTCACCATGGCAGCGAGTCCCGTCGAGATGTAGAGGGTTGCGGCCATGGCGACGGTCCCGCCGATGAGCGAGCGGATCAGGTTGCCCTTGAAGATCGGCACCATGATGCAGACGATGAAGGGGATTGTGGCCAGGTCGACCAGGGGCAACACCCGGTTCCCCGGGAGCACCACCGCCAGCAACAGCGTGATCGGCACCAACAACAATGACACTGCGATGACAGCGGGAGCGCCGATGGCGATCGCCGAGTCGAGTCCGATATACACGGTGCGTCCCGGGAAGCGCTTCCTCACCAGACTCTGGGCGCCCTCGGAGATGGGGATCAGGGCTTCCATCAACACGGCCACCATCTTGGGGAGCAGATACATCGCTGCAGCCAGATTGATGGCCAGGGCGAGGATGGCGATCGAGTCGGCGCGGGGATCATCGAAGCCGTAACCGAGTATCCCGATGATCAGACCGAGCACCGCACCGAGGACCGTCGACTCACCGAGGACACCGAACCGCTGCTGGATGCTTTCGGGATCGGCTCTCCAGTCCCTCAACCCCGGTATTCGTTCGAAGAGGGCGTTCATGGGGATGGCGAACACGGCGTACGCCACCGAGGTGCCGTGGGGGAGGGACACGTTGTCGAAGCCGTAGTAGTCCTCGATGAGTGGTTGCGACCAGTCGGCAAGGGCGAGGATGATCACCATGTGGACCGCCGCCGCCGCCACGCCTGCGATAGTGCTTCCGGTCGCCACCGCCACCAGCGCCCCCGAGAACGCGATATGCCAGTAGTTCCAAAGGTCGATGTCGAGCGTGCGGGTCAAGCCGATCCCCAGCATGACCACGTTCACCACAAGACCGACGGGGATGGCAAGCGCACCAACCTGGGTGCCGAATGCGATGGCGGCGCTCGCCGGCCAACCCACGTCGAGCACGGTCAGCTCGATGCCGAAGTTCTCGGCCATGGCCCGTGCCGCCGGTCCCACGACATTGGCGAGAAGACCGATGACCAAGTTGATGCCGATGAACCCGATACCAACCTTGAGAGCGGCGCGGAGGGAATCGCCCGCTCCCTGACGCAACACGAGTGCGAACACGAAGATGATGAACGGGAGGGCGACGGCTGCCCCGAGATCGGTGATGTAGCTGGTGATGGATTCCATGGGCGCCCTCTCAGTCGCTCAGCTTCTGTTCGATTTCCGCGAGGGTCTCCTCGACCCCCATTCCGGTGAGGAACGACAACCCCTTGACGACCGGGGCGTCGACCGAGGCCGGGACCTGGGTGGTGGCCACCACGAGGTCGTAGCCCTTGGCCCCCCGATGCAGCTCGGTCACCTTGGTCTGTTCGATCTTCGCCTCGATGCCCACAGCAGCGAGATGCTTTCGCACCTTGTCGGCGACAACGGTCGATGTGGCCACACCCGTCCCACACACGATGAGCACACGCTTCATGTCGCCTCCTCGCTGAGGGCCGCCCTTACCCCGGCGGGATCCCTCGCTTCCATGATCGTACTCATGCGAACCGGATCCTGGGCAAGTTCGACGACCCGACCGAGTGCGTCGAGATGGGCCTCGCCCCCGGGTAGGGCGAGCATGAAGACGATGGCGGCGTCGACGGTCTCACCCGGTTCTGCCATGGCGCCAAAGCTGACCGGAGCCGCAAGCCGTGCGATGGCGATGGCGGGTGTGTCCCCCTCGTCGGGCTCGGCGTGGGGAATGGCGATATTGCCGCCGATGGTCTCCAGACCGGTGGGGTCGGTGCCCTCTCGGTCGATACATCTTTTCCCGTATCCGGTCCCAACGACGCCGGCCCCGACCAGGGCATCGGCCATCACCGCGATCAGGGAACGATCGTCGGACGCCTCGATATCCAGGAGAATGGCGTCTTCGGCCACCAGATCCTTGAGTTCGGTCAAAAGCGAGCCTCCACGGGTGTGGTGATGAATCTAAGCGGTGCCTTCTCACACCGGGAACAGGGCATTCACAATCGTGCAGACGGAGGTCCATGGTGCACTTAGTGCACCCCACCGCAATTACGCTGACGTTTCAACGGCCAGTGACGCCGGCTCGCCGAAACATGCGACCGTATTTACGGTGGGGAGCACTTAGCCCCGGCCACCTCGACCCATTACCGTTGGCGGATGCACGACGAACTACGTTCCCGCGTCTCCGCCCTGTTTCCTCGGCTCCGATCCACCCTCGTGGAGCTGGTCACCATCCCCTCGGTGTCGCTGACCGGGTATCCACCCCAA
>WHUC01000150.1 GCA_009377435.1 Acidimicrobiia bacterium | reverse complement strand
GAGGATAGAGACCAGGTCTATCTCGTCGGCCTCATCGAGCCCATTGGTGGGATGCTTGAGACTGCGCGCCCCGAATGTTGCCACCGCACCGACGGTGAGAAGCGCACCGAGGAATCTGAGAACCTTGGTCATCCCGACAAGTCTGACAGATCGGCGTGGTTACATCGGATCGAATCAAACGGTTCTCGCGCGGCTAGGCGGACGTATGTGACCGCCTAGCCGCGCGAAAACTAGGATGGCTGTTCGGCGTGACCACCGAACTGCTCACGCATCGCCGAGAGAAGCTTGTCGCCGAAGTCGCCCTGGTCGCGCGAGCTGAACCGCTGGTAGAGGGCCGCGGCGATCACACTGGCGGGGACACCCTCCTCGACGGCGGCGTTGACCGTCCACCGTCCCTCACCCGAGTCGGAGACGAAACCCTCGTATCCCGACAGTTCGCCGTCGGAGACGAGGGCGGCGGCGGTGAGGTCGATCAACCAGGATCTGATCACAGTGCCGCGACGCCACACCTCGGCGACCTTGGCCAGATCGAAGTTGAATTGGAAGTACTCGGGGTTGCGGAGAGGTGTGGTCTCGGCGTCCCGTTTCCGGGTCTCGGACCCGATGTCGGCCCGTTCCATGATGGCAAAACCCTCGGAGATGGCGGCCATGATCCCGTACTCGATACCGTTGTGGATCATCTTCACGAAGTGTCCCGCACCACTGGGCCCGCAATGGAGCCAGCCCTCCTCCTCGGGTGCGGGGTCGCCGGTCCGTCCCGGGCTCCTCGGGGCGGCCTCCACCCCCGGCGCCAGCGAGGTGAAGACTGGTGTGAGCCGTTCGACTGCGGAATCGTCGGCGCCGATCATGAGCGAGTAACCCTTCTCGAGTCCCCAGATGCCACCCGAGACACCGACGTCGACGTAGTGGATTCCCCTCTCGGCGAGGTCCGCCGCAGTGTCGATGCCATCCCGGTAGAAGCTGTTGCCACCGTCGATCACGATGTCGTGCTCGTCGAGCAGGGGGACAAGACCCTTGACGGTCGACGGAACGAAATGGGTCGGAACCATGATCCAGATGGAACGGGGGGCGTCGATCTTCCCGACGAGATCGTCCAGTGAGGAGGCACCCGTGATGCTCCCCTCCGACGTGAGCGATTCGACGGTGTCGGCGACGACGTCGTAGCCGACGACGTCGTGGCCGTCGCGTTGCAGCCGACGCGCCATGTTGGCCCCCATCCGCCCCAAACCGATCATTCCTATCTGCATGGCGACGTCTCCTCGTCATGGTTCCGTTCGTCTCAGGGTAAGCAGACCGGCGAACGAGGAACCTAAACGTACGCGGGCCGCAAAGGGGAGGGGTGCGAAACGGTGGTGGCCGGGTTCGCGAGGGAGAGAATCGCGAACCCGGCGCAGAAAGCGGAATCCCCGTCCGAGGGACTTCCCCCGAAACCACGACTCGGAGCGGTTTCAACGCCTTCACCATGTAGACGCAGCCACGGTCGATTCCGTTCCCGACTTTTTTTGACGGCGGACTTGCCATACTCGGGGGATGGCCGCATACCCGGATCTGAGCAACGCACCCGAGTTCGACACCAACGCCCTGCGGTGGGACGTGGAGGCCAAGGTGGAGCGTCTGTGGAATACCGACCCCACCCTCTGGTTCGAGGATGAGGTCGTCCCCGAGGTGGCCGACAGACTCGGTTGGCTGCACCTCCACGACACCATGCGTGATCGTCTCGATGAGATCACGGCACTGGGGAAAACCGCCATGGAGGCGGGGGTGAGCGACGTCGTCGTGTGCGGTATGGGAGGGTCCAGTCTCTCCCCCGATGTCTTCGCCGACGTGTTCGGGGCCAGCGGGGGATATCCGACGGTCCGGGTCCTCGACTCGACCCATCCCGCCTCGGTGCGCGCCATGACAGCGGAGATCGACCCGGACAACTCGTGGTTCGTCGTGAGCTCGAAGTCGGGTACCACGTTGGAGACCCTGTCGTTCATGGGGCATTTCTGGGCGATGACGGGCGGCGATGGCTCCCGTTTCATCGCGGTGACCGACCCGGGCACGCCATTGGTCGACCTGGGCAAGGAACGTGAGTTCAGAAATGTGGTCCTGGCGCCACCGGACGTGGGTGGCCGCTACTCGGCGCTCACCCCCTTCGGGCTGGTGCCGGCTGCCCTCATGGGTATCGACTGCACCGCGCTACTCGATGCCGCCGCCGATCTCGCCGCCAGCTCCGGTGACCGCGCCGCCGAGGATCCCGTCGTCGGTCTCGGCATGGCCTGGGGCTCGCAGGCGATACGGGGTACCGACAAGCTCACCATCAGAACCTCCCCGTCTCTGCGGGCCTTCCCGGCGTGGATGGAGCAACTCATCGCCGAGAGTCTCGGCAAGGACGACAAGGGCATCGTGCCCATAGCCGACGAGCCCGATCTTGAGATCTACGGGGACGATAGGATGTTCATCGGATATCGACTGGCAGACGAAGAGCTCGAAATGCCAGTGGGTCATCCCGCGGCCGTTCTCGAAGTCGCCACCCGGTACCATCTCGCCGCCGAGATGCTTCGCGCCGAGGTGGCGACGGCTGTGGCGGGTGAGATCATGGGGGTCCATCCTTTCAACCAGCCCGATGTCGAACTCGCCAAGGAGCTCGCCCGAAGGTCGATGGAGGGCGAATCGGCCGGGGTCGACGTCGATCCGATTTCCATAACGTCGCCCCACCTTTCCGAGCGCCTCTCCGAGCTGTTCGCCAAGCTCAACCGCGGTGATTACCTGGGCATCCAGGCATATCTCGCCCCATCGCCCGAGATCGATGACACCGCCGCCGGACTCCGGCGTCTGGTGGGGGAGAGCCACGGTGTCGCCACCACGTTCGGCTACGGGCCCCGGTTCCTCCATTCGACGGGTCAGCTCCACAAGGGTGGACGCAACAACGGAGTGTTTCTCCAACTCGTCGACGAGTCGGTCGAGGATCTCGAGGTCCCCGAGACCGAAACCACCTTCGGCGAGATCATCGCGGCGCAGGCCGATGGCGATCTCGCCGCCCTTCGACAACGGGACCGCCGGGTGATGCGGGTCTCGGTGGCCGGGGGAGAAATCGGACCGATCCTGGAGACGGTGCGATGAACACCGATGTTTCCGCCCCCAACGCCCGCCAGGCATCTGCGGAGGCGTTCACGGCAGACGTCGAGCCGCATCTCATCGTCATATTCGGGGGCACCGGCGACTTGGCTCATCGCAAGCTGCTCCCCGCCCTCTATAACCTGCTCTCGGCCCGCGAGTTCGCCGACACCATCGAGGTGTTGGCCGTGGCGACGTCGGACCGCACCGACGAGGAGTATCGGGAGTCCGTCGGGGAGGCCCTGAAGGACGCCGGCATCGAGGGATCGGAGCAGTGGTGTGCCGAGTTCCTCCACTACCAGTCGTTGAAACCCGGATACGACCAACTCGCCAGCCGCATCGCCTCGATCGAAAAGAGCTCCGGGCTCCCGGGCAATCGCGTGTTCTATCTCGCGATACCGCCCCAGGTGTTCGACGACACCATCAAGGGTCTCGGCGAGGCCGGGCTGGCGTCGGGACCGGGCAAGGTGAAGGTCGTCATCGAGAAGCCATTCGGTGATGACCTGGAGAGCGCGTCCGAGCTGAACAGAATCCTGTTCGAGTGCTTCGACGAGACCCAGATCTATCGGATCGACCACTACCTGGCCAAGGAGACGGTGCAGAACCTCATGGCGTTCAGGTTCGGCAACCCCCTCTTCGAGGCCTCGTGGAACCGGGTCGGGATCGAGTCGGTTCAGATCACCTTCGAGGAGGACATCGGGATCGCGGGCAGGGCCCGATACTTCGACAGGTCGGGGATAATCCGCGACGTCATCCAGAACCACCTCCTCCAGGTGCTGACGATCGTTGCCATGGAGTCACCGGTACAGCTCGATCAGATGTCGATCCGCGACGAGAAGGTCAAGGTGCTGCGGGCGATCTCCCCCCTGCGGCCCGAGGAGGTCGTGCGTGGCCAGTACACGTCCGCCAACGGTGAGCTCGGGTATCTCGAAGAGGAGGGTGTCCCCAACGACTCGGTCACCGAGACCTATGCGGCGGTGCGGTTCATGATCGACAACTGGAGATGGCAGGGTGTCCCCTTCTACCTCCAGGCGGGTAAACGGCTCGAAGAGCGGCTCACCAGGGTGACGATCGTGTTTCGGGGGCCGCCCGTGTACCTCTTCGACAGGGACGGACATCGCCAGGCCGAGCCCAACGTCCTCCACATCATCCTCCAGCCGAACGAGGGATTCGATCTCCGCTTCCAGATGAAGACCCCCGGCGAGGGCTATGACCTCGCTACCGAGTCGTTGGGATACCGCTACGCCGATTCGTTCGCCGATCTTCCCCCCGCCTACGAGACCCTGCTCGCCGACGTCCTCATCGGTGATCAGACGTTGTTCGTCCGGTCCGACGAGGTGGAGGAGGCATGGAGGATCGTCGATCCGATTCTCGACGCCAGCGACAAGCCCCATGGTTATCCGGTGGGCACGAAGGGGCCCATCGAGGGTGACAGGATCCCCGCTCTCGACGGGGATCGGTGGATCGACTAGTCCCGTGCTGGTGGGCCATGCAGAACGGTCGGGATGCACCAGATGCCACACCCACCGCCGGGCGTCTACCCACAGTGGACCGTCTCTCTCAGACCCTGGCGACGTTCTGCGTCGTTCTCGCCCCTCGAGGAGCGCCTCGGCGATCCGGCCCCGCCACACCATTTCGAACATGTCCTCGGGTGCGGCGGAGTCGAGGTGAGTCTTTGAGTGATCCATCCCGGTGAGGTGGGCGCGGAGTACGCGGATACCCGCGAGGAGCCCCGCGTCGTACACTGCCATGGCACGGGCGTTTAGCTCAGTTGGTTAGAGCACTTCCCTTACAAGGAAGGGGTCGGCGGTTCGA
>WHUC01000149.1 GCA_009377435.1 Acidimicrobiia bacterium | reverse complement strand
AATCGCCGGGCGGACAATGTGAGATCTCGGCCATGTCGGCATACAACTCGGCCTGCTCGGAGGCGATCTGACGGGCCCGAGCCCCGAGGACGATCACCAATTGGTGGCCATTGAGACGGGATCGATCCAACCCCATCAACGCAGTCGCCAACTCCGGGCCGGGATCCCACCCCGCCAACTCGGTCACCTGTTGGTCGGTTATCTCTAACATACATAAAACAGTACAAACTAACTGTGACATAATTTCCGAGAACGCAGAATGGTTTTCGAAAACTTCTCGGCCCACCGATGAAGGATCGTCTGCGAACGTACGTTCGGGTTAAGATCCCCGTATGTCGCTGTCGGTTCAGACGAGTTTCGAGGACCTGGGGGTCCCCCTGTCGCAGGTCACCTTTTGTGTCCTCGATCTGGAGACCACCGGGGGATCGGCCCGGGACTGCGGGATCACCGAGATCGGAGCGGCCCGGTACCGGATGGGTGAGGAGCTCGGGGTCTTCCAGACCCTGGTGGACCCGGGTGCGCCCATACCGCCCTCGATCACCCTCCTCACCGGCATCACCCACGCCATGGTGATCGATGCTCCCCCGGTAGAGACAGCACTCCCATCTCTGCTCGAGTTCATCGGGGATGCGGTGATCGTCGGCCACAATGTCAGGTTCGATATGGGGTTCCTCGACGCGGCATGCGATCGGCTCGACTATCCCCGGCTGGCCAACGATCGCGTCGACACCGTGGGACTCGCCCGCCGTCTCGTCCGAGGGGAGGTGCGGAACCTCAAGCTCGTCACCCTGGCCCGGCATTTCCGATCACCGGTCACACCGATCCACCGCGCCCTCGACGACACGAGGGCAACGGCGGCCGTCCTCTGGGGTCTCCTGGAGAGGGCGGGCACCCTGGGTGTGACCACCCTCGACGAGTTGCTGATGCTCCCGACGGCCCGGGGCTCGGCCCATTACGGCAAGATCGAACTAACCGAGCGGCTCCCCCGTCGACCCGGTGTGTATCTCTTCCGTGACCGCGACGGTGAGGTGATCTATGTTGGCAAGGCGAAGAATCTCCGCAATCGGGTGAGATCGTATTTCCACGGCGACAAGCGTCGGTCCGTCACCGACATGCTCCGCCAGCTCGATCGGATCGACCATGTGGTCTGTGTCAACGAGTTGGAGGCCGAGGTCAACGAGATCCGTCTCATCCACACCCATCGACCCCGCTTCAACCGCAGATCCCGGCCCCCGAAGGCCTCCCATTTCGTCAAGCTCACCTCCGGGGATTTCCCCCGACTCTCCCTGGTCCGGACGATCCGCACGGGAGACGGGCCCTATCTCGGACCCTTCCGGTCACGACGCTCGGCCGAGACCGTGATGCACGCCCTCTGGGATGCCCTGCCCGTGCGGAGATGCACCGGAAAACCAGGCTCTGGCCCGGAGTGTGCCGCCGCCCAGTTGGGTCGGGCGTTCTGCCCATGCGACGGTTCGCTCTCCCCCGCCGAGTACCGACCCGTCGTCGAGCGTCTGGTGCGGGGTGTGGAGACCGAGCCCGGTCTCTTGCTCGACCCGCTTGCCGAGAGGATGACACGGCTATCGGAGAGTGAGCGTTTCGAGGACGCCGCCTCGACCCGTGACCGCTACCGGGCACTGGCCGACGCCATCGAGAGGCGTCGTGCCTGGCAGACATTGGCGGAGGCGGGAACCATCGAGTTCGAGGACGACGACGGGATCCGGGTTCTCATCGGCGACGGCCGGCTCATCGACGTCCGGCCGGCTGCCACCCCTCGCCCGTTGACAGCGCTCGGCGAGACCCCATCGTTCCCCATCCCCCGATCGGTCGGGATCGCCGAGGAGGCCCGGCTCCTGTGGCGTTGGATCACCACCACCTGCCCCCACCTCGTCCACGCCACGGGACCCCTGGTTTCGCCGGCGATCCCCGTTCCCGCGATCTGACCAAGTCCGTTTTCGCGCGCAATTCGCACGGCATGGCGCTCGAATTGCGCGCGAGAACGGTGGGGAATGTGGTGCCGTAAGCTTTGCGGGATGCGATTCACCATCCGTAACGGTTCGGACCCGGTGGCCAAGGCCGACCCGACCCTCATCAAGGCCCTCGGTCTTCCCTATGGCGGGGTGGTCGCCGTGGGGAAGACCCACGTGCTCATCAAGGGCGGCGATGTCTCGGATCCTTCCGGGCTGGAGCTGGGTCCGATGACCCTCGCCAATTCGGGGCTTGGTATCGGGTCGAGCACCGATGTCACCCGCGCCGTCCTCCCCACTGCGACCTTCGTCGATCTCAACGGTAACGAGCTTCCGGTCGAGCCCCTGGTATTGGCCCGGACCCTGCAGGGACGACCAGTCACCGCGGGCGACCGGGTCGCCGTTCGCCACGACGGGGGCGAAATCGAGATAGTTATCGACGATGTCGAGCCCGACGGGGCGGGGCTGGTCGGCGCTTCGAGCCGTTTTGGGGCAGGTGACACCACGGCACCGGGACAACCCCCGGTAAGGGCGGGTTCCAGGAAGGCAGCCCAACCGCAAACCACCACGACCGTCGATGCCCCCACCACCGCCGATGCCATGCTGGCCGGGCTCGACGCCGAGACGGATCTGCTCGCAGGATGGCTGTCGCTCCTGACATCGCCACGGGATCTCCCCGCGGCGTGGGGGCTTCCCCAGGTGGCCGGTGTCCTCCTCGAGGGCCCCAACGGATGCGGCAAGTCGGAGCTGGTGGCCGCATCGGCGAAGGTCGCCGATGCCGGCGTCACCGAGATCCCGGTCGACCAGGTCTTCAAACCCGATTCCCTGCTGGAGAAGCTGGAGAGGGCGATAAGGGAGACGAGCACACCCGGTGTGATATTCGTCGACCGTCTCGAGACGGTCGCCGGCGAGGAGGGGCTGGCCCCATACCGAACTCAGGTCGCCGCAGTGTTGCGCTGGTTCCTCGACTCCGTGGCGGAGAAACCCGGGCTGGCGTGTGTTCTCGGTGTCACCTCACTCGGGCATCTGGAGACCGGGTTGGTCCGCAACGAACTCCTCCCCCGCTCTCTCAGCATCCCCCCACCAGATATCGACCGACGGCGGCGCCTGTTCGAGGCGGCGCTGGCCCGTGTCCCCCACAAGGACGTCGACTATGCGCTCCTGGCCAGTCGGTCCGCCGGCTTCTCCGCTGCCGACGTCATCGCCGCCGTCCTCCACGCCTCCACCCGGATCGCCCGGTCGGACGGTGATCTGAGCACGGCCGACGTGCTCTCCGCGGTCGAGGACACCACACCCTCCCTCGGTTCGGTGTCCCTCGGGGAGGTGCCATCGCATGGCTTCGGCCAGGTCGCCAACCTCACCGAGGTCAAGCAACGTCTCACCGAGGCGGTCATCTGGCCCACAACCGAACCGGGTCGCTTTGCCGCCCTCGGGATCGAGCCGCCCCGGGGGATCCTCCTGTATGGACCGCCGGGAACGGGCAAGACATTCGTGGTGCGCGCTCTCGCCCACGAGGCCGGCGCCGCCTTCTTCCCGGTGAAGGGCGCCGAGCTATTGGACAAGTATGTCGGGGAGTCCGAGCGGGGTGTCCGCGAGGTGTTCTTCCGAGCCAGGGCGGCCGCCCCCTCGATAATCTTCTTCGACGAGTTCGATGCCCTCGCCCCGGTTCGGGGCAACTCTAACAACTCGGTCACCGACTCGGTGGTGGCCGCACTGCTCACCGAGATCGACGGGGTCGGATCCCGTGGTGATGTCGCCGTCATCGGGGCGACCAACAGGCCCGACCTGATCGACACCGCCCTGCTCAGGGCGGGTAGGTTCGAGATCCAGATCGAGTTGGGTCTCCCCGAGGAGTCGGCACGCCGGACCCTCCTCGACATCTCCGACGTTCCCTTCGCCGATGACATCGACCTCGACGTCCTCGCCGTTCAGACCGAGGGGCTCTCCTTCGCCGATATCACCGGTCTCCTCCGTGAGGCCGCTCTCAACGCGCTGCGGTCTGACACCGCGGCGACGACGGTGACCCTCGAGGACGTGGAAAAGGCCCTCCGATCCTCGAGGCTGTGAGGTAGGACTCCCGTAGGGGCGACTCACTCGGTGTGCCGACCGTTCACGGTTGATGTTTCAGGGCATGCCCATGGGGGTATCCACGAATCGAAACCGACCTGAGGCAGGCGCATGTACATCGGAATAGGCACACTCATATTGATCATCCTGATCATTCTTCTCCTCACCTGACCACCGGGTCATCCCAGCCGTCCGATCACTTGGGCGGCTCTGGAGAGGAGGATTGACTATGACGAGGAAAGGGTCGAGCAATGTCTACATACCGAGATGAAATACGTGGTGCCGAGCCCGACACCGAGAATATCAGGGAGAGATTTGGGGGCATCGACACCCCGGCGGCATTGGCGGGGATGCTCGCCGCTCTGGGCGTCACGGTCTTTATCGGATCGTTGATCGCCGCCGGCGCGGGTGGACTCGACTACCAGCTCAATGTCATCGACCTAGAGGGGAACTTCGAGGAGGTCGCCATTGGCGGCGCCATCGCCGCCGTCCTCGTGGTGCTCGCGGCCTTCTTCGTGGGAGGCTGGGCGGCGGGGCGCATCGCCCGGTTCAACGGCGTCATCAATGGTATTGGCGCAGCCCTGTGGATGCTGCTCCTCATAGCCGTGTTCGCCGCCCTCGGGGTATTCGTTGGCGCCGAGTACAACGCTTTTCAGCAGGCCGGGCTGCCCGACTGGTTCTCCCAGTTCCGCGGTGACGACGTCACCACCGCAGCGGTGATCGCCGGTGCGGTGTTGATTGTGGCGATGTTCGCTGGGGCGGCCATCGGCGGTGCTGTGGGCGACGCCTACAACCGCCGCGTCGATGCCGCCCTGACCGACGACTCGATCCGGAGAGAGGGGATCTATCGGACCGAGACCACCCGGGAGGACGAGGCGTTGGCCAGCGACGAGGCC
>WHUC01000010.1 GCA_009377435.1 Acidimicrobiia bacterium | reverse complement strand
TCAAGATGTCATACCGTTGTGAAATTTGCGCCAAGGAGCCCGGCTACGGCAAGAGCGTCAGCTTCTCCCACAAGCGCAACAATCGGCGCTGGCTCCCCAACATCCAGCGTATCCGTATCAAGGACGGCTCCAACACCCGCCGTGCCCGCGTCTGCACCTCGTGCATCCGCGCCGGCAAGGTTGTCAAGGGATAATGACCCGTCGCCCCCTAGGGAGCCGCTAGATGCAGGGAGTCGTCAAGACCTACGATCCGGTGACCCGGATGGGTGTCGTCGTCGGCGAGCCTGATCGGACCGAGATCCTCATACGTGACGAGTCCCTCAAGGGCTCCATATTCCGCAACCTACGTCAGGGCCAGAGGATCGTCTTCGAGACTGTCGAGGACGAAGGCGTCGTTTTCGCCACCAAAGTGCGGATCGGCCAGGAGGGCTACTAGGAGACTTGTACCCAGGTGGGTCAGAAGTCTTGTAGCCTCAATTCTCAACCAGCAACGAGGAGGTCACTGTGGTTGTTGAAGCGTATATCCTCATCCAGACCGAGGTCGGTCAGGCAGCATTTGTCGCCGAGGAGGTAAGAGGTCTACCCGGTGTGATCCAGGCCGACGATGTGACCGGACCGTACGACGTCATCGTGCGCGCCGCCGCCGATGATGTCGACGCACTGGGGAAGATGGTCGTCGCCAATGTCCAGGCGGTCCCCGGGATCACCCGCACCCTCACCTGCCCCGTGGTGAAGCTCTGACGAACCGGTCTCTAGAACATGAGCGCATAGGAGGGAGGCCGAGTCTGACACCAGGGCAAGCACCCGGCCGACCGCCCCAATCCGCTGGTGTTCTCAGGGTTCAGGGACGATGCCTTCGCTCGTCTATCTGAACGACACACCCGTCGACCGCGTCAAGGGTCTGGGTGGGCGCAGAGGCCGTGTCCTCAACAGCGCCGGGATCAACTCCGTCACCGATTTCCTTCTCCACGTACCGCGGCGGTACCTGGACCGGTCCCGGGTCGTCGGGATCGGCGAGGTGCCCATCGGCGAGGAGGTCACCGTCACCGGTGAGGTCCGCCGGGTGGCGATGCGCCGTCTCCGTCGCAACATGGTGCTGGTCGAGGCCACCATCGAGGACGAGACCGGAAGCCTCGCCGTGGTGTGGTTCAACCAGCGATTCCGGGCCCGTCAACTAAACGAGGGGGCCGAGGTTGCCCTCTCCGGTGTGGTCGAGCGATTCCGGGGGAAGCGACAGATGAAAAGCCCGGCGGTCGACGTCCTCTCCTCGCCCAACGAGAATCTGCTCACCGGTCGTGTCGTCCCCATCCATCCATCTGTGGGTGAGGTGGGTCCGGGGCTGATCCGACGGGCCATGCACAATGCCCTGGGGAGAAGCCGACCGATCGAAGATCCGGTCCCCGTGGAGATCCTCGAAAGGGCCCATCTCGTCGATCGGGATGCGGCCGTCTGGGGCATCCATTTCCCCGAGTCGCTGGATGAGGCGATGGTGTCACGACGTCGGCTTGCCTTCGACGAGCTGTTCCGACTGGAACTGGCACTCGCCGTCAAGAAGCTACGGCAGAAACAGGAGTCCACCGGGGTCGAGCACAAGGACGACGGGGTCCTCGCCGGGCGTTTCCTCGCCGGGCTGCCCTACGAGCTGACGTCGGCACAACGACGGGTGCTGGACGACATCGCGACCGACCTCAGTGGCGATGTGCCCACCAATCGCCTCCTCCAGGGCGAGGTCGGATCGGGTAAGACCGTCGTCGCCGTGGCCACCCTCCTCCATGGTGTCGAGGGGGGATGGCAGACCGCGGTCATGGCGCCCACCGAGGTCCTGGCCACCCAGCACTACCTGGGGATCGAGCAGATGATCTCCGAGGCCGGTCTGGCACCGGCGGAGGAAGGCGAGGGTGCCGATCTGGGCATGGAGTCACTGTTCGAGGGTGGCGAACGCGGTGTTCGTCTCGCCCTCCTCACCGGCACCCAGGCGCTGTCCAACTTCTCGCCGGGAATCGATCGGAAGCGTCTCCTCCTCAGGATCGCGGACGGGGAGGTGGATATCGTCGTCGGTACCCACGCCCTCATCCAGGAGGGGGTCCACTTCTCATCCCTCGGTATCGTCGTGATCGATGAGCAACATCGTTTCGGAGTCGGCCAGCGGGTCCTGCTCAAGGAGAAGGCCGACGGTGTCGACCCCGATGTCCTCATCATGACGGCGACCCCGATCCCGCGGACACTCTCGATGACCCTCTATGGGGATCTCGATGTCTCCGTCATCGATGAGCTGCCCCCGGGACGCAGCCCCATCAAGACCACTTGGGTGGGTCGGTCCGAGGAGGAGCGGGCGTGGTCGCTGATCAGGTCCGAGGTCGGCGAAGGTCGTCAGGCGTTCGTGGTGTGTCCGCTGGTGGACGACAGCGAGAAGATCGAGGTGGTGTCGGCGACCGCCGAGTACGAGCGTCTCGGCGAGGTCTTTCCCGAGTTGTCGCTTGGTCTTCTTCACGGCCAACTCCCCGCAGACGCCAAGGATTCGGTGATGACCCGATTCCGTGCGGGCGAAATCGATGTTCTGGTCGCCACGACCGTCATCGAGGTGGGCATAGACGTCCCCAACGCCACGGTGATGGTCATCGAGGATGCCGACCGGTTCGGTCTGAGCCAGCTCCACCAGCTCCGGGGCAGGGTGGGTCGCGGCCAACACGGTGGTCACTGTGTGCTGATCGCCGATCCCACCACCACCGAGGGCGAGGAACGTCTCGAGGCCATGGTGGGATCCACCGATGGCTTCCGTCTCGCCGAGATGGATCTCGGCATGAGGGGACAGGGCACCGTGTTCGGGAGTCGCCAATCGGGGATGGGGGATCTCAGGGTTGCCGACGTTATCCGGGACATAGATCTCCTCGAGATGGCGCGGGCCGAGGGGTTCGCACTGGTGGATTCCGACCCCGGGCTGGATTCCCATCCCGATCTTCGTGAGGAGATCGGAGTCTTCCTGAGGAGGAAGGGAGACAACGAGGACGAAGAGGAGGAGGAACTGGTCGAGTGGTTGTTCAAGAGCTAGTGCCCCTCCCCATAATGCCCCTCCCCACAACGTTTGACGGGTTCACACTAGGAGGTTGGTGATGCGCATCATCGCCGGGGCCGCCAAATCCAAACGACTTGTCGCGCCGGACGTTCCCACCACCCGCCCGGTCACCGACCGTGTCCGCGAGGCCGTGTTCAATGCCCTCGGCACCTGGGTGGTGGACGCCGTCGTGGCCGATCTCTACGCCGGGTCGGGGAGCTTTGGCCTCGAGGCGTTGTCCCGGGGGGCGGCATCGGCGAGATTCGTCGAGTCGGGGCGGGAGGCGATCCGTGCCCTCACCAAGAACATCGCCACTGTCGGCCTGGGTGGGACCATCATCGCCCAGGATGTGGAGGTGTTCCTCAGGACCAACAACGAGCGTTTCCACGTCGTCTTCATCGACCCGCCATGGGACCTCTCGTCACGTATGCTCTCCGATCAGTTCGCACTTCTCGATACCATGTTGGAACCCGATGCAGAGATAATCGCCAGCCGCCGTAATGGTGACGATCCGCCGGCTCACCCGCCCCGGTGGCAAGTCCTCACCGACAGACGCTACGGGGATACGAGAATCTACCGATACGAGAAGGAGGCGGTGTAAGTGATCACCGCACTGTGCCCAGGGAGCTTCGACCCCCCAACCAATGGACATATCGATGTGATCCGGAGAACCGCCGGCTTCGCCGACCGGGTCGTGGTCGCCGTAGTCGGAAATCCGTCGAAAGCCGCTATGTTCCCGCCCGAGCGCCGTGTCGAGCTGTTCCGTGAGACGGTCACCGAGTGGACCGATATAGACACCCGGTTCGACGTGATCGCACACCATGGGCTACTCGTCGATCTGGTCGAGCCACACGGAATAGATGTGATCGTCAAGGGTGTGCGCGCCGGCGACGATTATCAGAACGAGCACCGTATGGCCCAGATGAACCGGAGTATCGGTGGGGTGGAGACCCTGCTACTTCCTACCAGTCCCGAGTGGTCATTCGTGGCATCCTCATTGGTGCGGGAGATCGTCAGACTGGGCGGTAGCGTCGAGCATCTGGTACCACCGGCTGTACAACGAGCACTGGGAGAGACAAGATGACCGACATACACGACCAGCCCGAGAACGGAGAGGGGTTCGCCGAGGACCCCCGCCCCCGGTCGTCGGTCGGCGAACTCCAGGACATGGTCGACGACCTCATCGCCCACGTGCACGAGGCCAAGACAATGCCCCTCTCTACCAGCGTGCTCGTCGATCGGGAGCAGTTCCTGACGATGCTGGAACGACTCAGGGCCGAGCTTCCCGACGAGCTGCGGGCCGCCCGGTGGATGGTGCGGGAACGGGAGGCATTCATCGCCCGGACCAATGAGAAGGCCGAGGTCATCATCGAACGCGCCCAGGGGCGGTCCCGGGATTTGGTCTCCGAGCACCACATCGTCAGGGAAGCCGTCGACGAATCCAAGAATGCGATCCGACGTGCCGAGGGCGAGGCCCGACGGATGCGTCTCGAGGCCGAGGATGAGATCGAGCGATCGCTGGAGAAGGTGGAGACGGTGATGACGGAGCTGCTCGGACGGTTGCACTTCACCCGTGAGGAGCTTCACAAGGCCCGCCCCGGCCCACCCGAGGAGGGAGCAGCCGAGTGAGCCGGGTGTCGACAGGTGGTCTCGTCTTCGAGATCGCCGATCTGATCGATCACCCCGGGAAGGAGCGGGAAGTCTCGGGGACCGCCGATGACATCAGGATCGAGATGGAAGACGTCCTCGTAGAATCTCCCGTGGGAGTGACGGCCCGGTTGCGGTGGGTCATCGAGGGGATCCTGACCCGATTCCACGCCGAGGCGCGTGCGTCGATGCGCTGCACCCGGTGTCTTCTGGAATGGGATGAGACCTTGGCCATCGACGGCGACCAGCTTTTCGGCGTCGAACCCGATGAGGACGGATACGGGCTGGGCCAGGGGATGACCATAGACCTTTCCGGCCCGGTCCGCGACGAGCTCGGGTTGACCCTCCCAACCGCACCGAGATGCCGTGGGGACTGTAGGGGACTTTGTCCTGTGTGCGGAAACGACTTGAATAGGGACCCGTGCGGCGGCCATGAGGACGACTCCGACTCTCCTTTCGCCGTGCTCAAAGATCTGTTCGACTCCTAGATTCGAAGAGGAGCCACCCATGGCGGTGCCCAAGAAGAAGATGTCGCGCAGCAGGACCCGTCGTCGTAAGGCGACATGGAAGGTCGCTGCGCCCACCCTGCATTCCTGCCCAACCTGCGGCCAGCCCAAGCTGCCACACCGCGCCTGCACCAACAAGGACGGTTGTGGCACCTATCGAGGCCGTGAGGTCTTACAGGAACGCTGAGCTGATTGAGCTCGGTAGCACTCGACGCAATGGGCGGAGATAACGCCCCACTCGAAACGGTTGCCGGTGCCCTCGAGGCGATTGGTGACGGTGTCGATGTGCTCCTGGTCGGTCCCTCCGACGTCCTCACAAAACGATTGGGCAATGCCGACCCTGCACCCGTCATCGTCCCTGCATCCGAGACGATCGGGATGGGTGATGACCCGGCCCGGGCGGTAAGGGAGAAGCCCGATTCGTCGGTGGCCGTTGCCACCAGACTCGTGGCCGACGGCCGCGCCGGCGGCATCGTCAGCGCCGGATCGACCGGTGCCGTCATGACGACCGCGGTCCTCACCCTGAAACGGATCCCCGGTGTGCTTCGCCCGGCGATCGCCTCGATCTGGCCCACACCGGGCAGCCCGACGATCATCCTCGACTCGGGCGCCAATCCGGAGGTCAAGCCCGAGCACCTCGTCCAGTTCGGAGTGATGGGATCGGTGGCATCCTCGGCGATTCTCGGTGTGGGGAGACCACGGGTGGGTCTGCTCTCCATCGGGGAGGAGGCCGGAAAGGGACGTCTCCTCGAGAGGGAGGCACATGCTCGGCTCTCCGACACACCCATCGACTTCATCGGCAACGTCGAGGGTCGTGACGTAGCCGAGGACGTGGCCGATGTGATCGTCACCGATGGATTCACCGGGAATGTCTTCCTCAAGACTGCCGAGGGCATAGCCCGGATGGTGTCACGTTATGTCCTCGAGGCCATGTCGAGGCTCGATGCCGACTTGCAGGCCGACGTCCTCCCGTTGATGGCCGAGATGAGAGACCGCATCGACTGGGAGACCTACGGGGGAGGACACCTCCTGGGGGTGAACGGTGCCGTGGTCATCACCCACGGCTCGTCGACACGGAAGTCGATCCGGTCCTCCCTCGGTATGGCAGCCACCGCCGCCGACCACGATCTCGTGGGGAAGATCGAGACGAGCCTGGCCGAGTTGTGAGCGACCCGGCGGCCCGTCCACTCGAAGACGCTCTCGGACATCGCTTCACCGATCCCGGCCATCTTGAGCTTGCCCTCATCCATAGCTCGTATGCCTCGGAGCATCGCAGCACCGGGGACAACGAGCGCCTCGAGTTCCTTGGTGATGCCGTCCTCGGACTGGCGGTCACGACGTACCTGTATTCGGAGTACCCCGACCTCCCCGAGGGGGAGTTGGCGAAGGTGCGGGCGGCATCAGTGAGCAGGGATGCCCTCGCCGGGATCGCCATTCGTATCGACCTGGCGAGTCATCTTCGACTGGGTAGGGGCGAGGCGTCGACTGGTGGTCGTTCCAAACCTTCGATTCTCGCCGATGGGATGGAGGCACTGTTGGGGGCGATCTATCTCGATGCCGGTTACGAGAAGACGGCCGAGGTGATCCTCACCCTGTGGGAGGAGACCATCGTGCAAAAGGCAACCAGTCCCGGTGGTCGGGACTACAAGACCCGCCTCCAGGAGGCACTCGCCGCGGGAGGGAGTCTGCCCGAGTACGTGGTGGAGGGAACCGGACCCGACCATGCCCGACGATTCGTCGCCGAGGTCTTCGTCGGGGGAAAACTCCTGGGATCGGGGCGGGGGAACTCCAAGAAAGAGGCCGAGCAGCAGGCGGCTCGCGCCGCTCTCCTGGGTGGTGGCTGAGCCCATGTGGGCACCAAGCCTCCGCGGATCGCACTGACGTGCCGGAACTACCCGAGGTCGAGTCGACGCGACGACAGCTCGCTCCTCATCTCGAAGGGGCCATCATCCGGTCGGTGTCCCTGGGATCGCCCCGGGTCAGCCGTCGCAATGTCCGACCCGATGACATCGTGGATCGTCTCACCAACCGACGGGTGGATCATGTTGGTCGTCGCGGGAAGTTCCTGACCATCGAGGTCGCGGACGATCTCACCTGGATCATCCATCTCGGTATGTCGGGGCGGATCTCCGTCGTCGAGAGTGATGATTCCGTTGCCCTCCACACCCATATGAGGGTGCTCACCGACCGCGGTGCGGAGATACGTCTCATCGATACCCGGACCTTCGGGTTCGTGGCCGTCCTCACCCCGGACGAGCTCGCCGCGGACCCGATCAGCCGTCTCGGAAGGGACGCCTGGTTGGATCTTCCTTCCCCGTCCGAGCTGGGTGCCGCTCTCGAAAACCGAATCGCACCGATCAAGGCGCTACTCCTCGACCAGGGCCTCATCGCCGGATTGGGGAACATCTACGCCGACGAGATCCTGTTCAGGGCGGGTCTCCACCCCGAACGGCGCGGGGGATCGCTGAACCAGGACGAGATCGAGAGATTGCATGGGTCGGTCCGGCCTGTACTGGAGACGGCGATCACCAGCAACGGCACGTCGCTCGACGATCTCGCCTATCTGTTGCCCGACGGACGCGCCGGCGAGATGCTCGACCAGTTGGCCGTGTATGGATCCGATGGAACCCCGTGCCCGCGCTGTGGCAGCGAGATTCGTCGCATCGTGGTGCGGGGCCGGTCGGCCCATTTCTGCCCGAGTTGCCAGCCGAGGGGTGGAGGGGGGCGATGAAGGCGTTCCGCGCCTTCGTTTCCGGCCGGGTTCAGGGTGTCGGGTATCGGCAGACGTGTCGTCACAAGGCACGCCAACTCGGTATCAGGGGATGGGTTCGAAATCTCCCCGATGGTCGCGTCGAGGTGTTCGCCCAGGGGGAGGAGGCCGCCCTCGACGAACTCGGCGGGTTCCTGTGGTCGGGGTCCGGATACGCCACGGTGTCGGGTGTCGAGACCGACGCCGTCGCCCCCGAATCGACACTCGGCGATTTTCTGATCTATCCCGACCCGGACCCAAAGGGACCCCGACGAGGATGATCCTGGTAACGTAACCGGCTGGATGACACTGGTGTAATTACATATGTATCTCAAGTCACTAAAGCTCGTCGGTTTCAAGTCGTTCGCCGATCGGACTCGTCTCGAGTTCCGACCCGGTGTCACGGTGGTGGTAGGTCCCAACGGGTCGGGAAAGTCGAATCTGGTCGACGCCCTGAGTTGGGCACTCGGAACCCAGTCCACCAAGACACTCCGCACCACGAAAATGGAGGATGTGGTCTTCGCCGGGACTGCCACCCGCCCCGCTTTGGGTCGCTCCGAGGTGTCCATCGTGCTGGACAACACCGACCGTGCGCTCGGTCTTGATCTCGACGAGGTCGCCATCACCCGCCGTCTCTATCGAGATGGGTCGAGTGACTACGAGCTCAACGGGGTGTCGTGTCGTCTCCTCGACATCGCGGAGTTGCTCTCCGACTCGGGTGTCGGCCGTCACCAGCACGTCATCGTCGGTCAGGGTCGGATCGAGAGGATCCTCAACGCCGGATCCGATGACCATCGTGGCGTGGTCGAAGAGGCCGCCGGGGTGCTCAAGCACCGCCAACGCAAGGACAGGGCCATCCGACGGCTGGAGAGGACCGACGTGGATCTGGCGAGACTCCAGGACCTGATCGGGGAGCTGAAGCGTCAGATGAGGCCTCTGCGACGACAGGCCCAGGCCGCCGAGCGATACGGCGGACTCCGTGACGAGATCCTTGCCCTCCGTCTCTATCTCGGGGGCAGCGACCTGCGGGACATCGACGAGCGTCTCGTAATCAACAATGAAGAGGACGGCAGACTCGCCGGAGAGCTCGCCACAGCGGAGCAAGAGTTGGCCACCCAGCGGGAGCGCCGTGTGCGCCTCGACAAGGCCGCCGGGGAGGTGGGCCGCGAGTTGGAGCGGCACTCATCGGCGGCAGCTCGCCTGGAGACCACCGTTGAGAGGCTGCGGACCACGGCGTCGGTGGCCCACGAAAGACTCCGGGCCGGACGGGAGCGAATCGACGGCGCCGAGGCGCGACGTCGCGATCTCGTCGAGGAGCGGGAGTCGATCGAGTCTGGACTCGGGAAGATCGAGTCCGAGCTCGAGGAGATCACGCCCCGGGTCGAAGTCGACGAACGACGTTTCCGCGACCTGGAGGCCGAGGAGCGCTCGTTGGCGGACCAGGCCTTCCTCACACCCGAGGGTGCCCTCGCCGTGGTGAGAGGAGAGGTCCGCTCCCTTCGCAACGCCCAGGAGCGGGACAACCACGAGTCGCAATCGGTCGCCCGTCGTCTTGAGACGCTGGAAAGCCGTAGGGAGGATGCGGATACCCGTCTCGCCGAACTCGAGGCCGAGATCGAAGAACTCGACGCCGCCACCGTCGCCGCCTCGGACGGACACGACCGGGTCAGGGCGTTACGTGAGGAGGTCCAGGGACGACACGAGGTGGCCCAGGACGACCACCGCATGGCGGAGACGGGTCGGGCGACGGCCGAGGCCCGTCTCGAGGCAATCAGGTCAGCCGTGAGTGGCGCCGCCGATGCCCACTCCCGTCGCATCGTCGAAACCTCCGCCGGGGCGCTGGGCACGTTGACAGCCGTCCTCGATGTGCCCGCCGAGCTCGACTCGGCGGTGGACGCCGCGTTGGGCCCGTGGATGGACGGTCTGGCGTTCTCGGATCGGGATACCCTCGCGGACGCCGTCGCCGCCCTCAAATCGGAAGGCGGTGGGGGAGTTCCCCTCGTCACCACGACATCCGCCCAGGACGACGCCTCCTCGGTCGCCATAGCGTTCGGGGTCGAAGCCCTCATCGACCGACTCGGGCCCGAGGCCAACCGTGATCTGGCGGCGTCCCTGCTCGGCGATGTCATCCTGGTCGAGGGTTGGAGTACGGCTCACAGGATCATCGCCGCCCATCCCGAGCTTCGGGCGGTCACCCCCGAGGGAGACCTCGTCATGGACGGCGCCATCCGGGTGGCCCATCCCGACGGGGCGACACAGGCGATGGTGGAGACCGCCGAGGTGGCGTTCGAGTATGCCAACCTCGAACTCTCCCGGGCCGCCAGCCGACTTGCCCCCACCAATCGCGAGTTTCAGCAGGTCCGTTCCGACGAGCGCAACGCCCTGGAGAAGCTGGAGGCGGTGGAGACCAAGCTGGCCGCCGCCACCGAGGAGTTGGGTCGCATCAAGAGATCTCTTGCCGATCTCGATGGTGATCGGACCCGCCTCACCGAGCGGATTGATGCCCTCACCGAGGCGATAGCGGAACGTACCAATCGACTCGGATTGCTCGGAGAACGCCTCGCCGCCTTCGAGGGCGAGGAGGCCGAACGGCAGAGGGTCATCGCCGACGTCGACAGACAACGTCAGGAGATCGCCGACCGACGGGAGAGGGCCCGAGCCGACTGGCAGACCAGCCAGGGTGAACTCCGGGCCGCCCGTGAGCGGAGCGGTCTCTTCTCGCAACGGTTGGAGGCCATCGACTCCGAGATCCGCCGCCACCACCAACAGCCCGTTGACGAGGCGGATCTGGATCGGCTCGTCGCCATCGAGGAGTGGGGGCGTCGGGCCAACGACGTGGCCTTGGTGCGTCTCGGTGAACTCAGGGAACTACAGGGCGAACTACGGGCCGGCGGTAGTGAGACGGGCCAACAGCTCGATGAGGCCACCGCCTCCATCGAGCGTCTCCGCGACATGATCGACGGTGCCCGCCAGAGGATGTCCCGTCTCGAGGTGGAGCGCGCCGAGCTCGGCGTTCGTCGTGAGGGCGTCGCCGAGCGTCTCCGCCGCGATGCCGACGCCACCGAGGATCAGGCCCTCGTCGCCTCGGTACCGGAGATCGACGCCGAGTCGGCCGAGTTGCCCCAGGTCCTGGAGAGCCGCGAGGCCGAGTTGCGGCGTATGGGTCCGGTGAACCCGCTGGCGGCACAGGAGTACGGCGAGATCGAGGAACGCCACGACCACATCGCCGGACAGCTCGCCGACCTCGAGGCGGCACGGGCCGAGGTCCGCAAGGTGATCGAGGCTCTCGACGCCGAGATCGAGACGCGCTTCCTCTCGGCATTCGAGGAGATCGCAACGGCCTACGAGAGGAACTTCTCCATCCTCTTCCCCGGTGGTCGGGGCAGGATGCAACTTACCGATCCCAGCGACGTGCTCACCTCCGGTATCGAGATCGCCGCCCAGCCCCTCGGCAAGAAGGTCGCCAAACTCTCGCTCCTGTCCGGTGGCGAGCGGTCGCTCGCCGCCCTGGCGTTCCTCTTCTCGGTGTTCGAGGCCCGTCCCAGCCCCTTCTATGTCCTCGATGAGGTGGAGGCGGCCCTCGACGATACCAACTTGCGCCGGTTCCTCCGTCTCATCGAGGCATTCCGGGCCGATAGCCAGCTGGTGATCGTCACCCATCAACAGCAGACGATGGAGGCCGCCGATGTCCTCTACGGGGTCACCATGGAACCGGGAGGCTCGTCGAGTGTCCTCCGCAAGGAAATCGCCCGGGTCGGCGTGGAGAGCTGAACTCTCGCCCAACCCGTCCGAACGTTGGCTCCCGCCCTCCTAATCTGAGGATCCGCTATGGAGATGATGAACTACCTCTGGATAGGTCTTGGCGTCGCCGGTGTCATCGCCCTCGTCCTCATGGGCCGTTATGTCGGGAGACGCCCCAGAAGCCCCGACTTCGGGGTCGAGCTCCCGGAGCGGCGGGCGGGGAGCCCGAAAACCGGTGCTCCCACCACGGTCGAGGAGCGTTCCCGGACACTCGGTGAGCGTCTCGGCAAGACCTCGAGGAGTCTCGGCGGCGCTCTTCGCACGGTGTTCAGCAGGGAGTCGTTGGACGCGGCGTTCTGGGAGGAGATGGAGGAGGCTCTCATTGCCGCCGATGTCGGTGTTGCCGCCTCGACCGACGTCGTGGCCCGGGTGCGGGAGAGTCGACCAGAGACCACCGATGGGGCCCGGAGCCTCCTCGAGACCGAGCTGCGGGCGACGTTGGCACATCCCGATCGCCATTTGCGCCTCGACGGGAAGCCGGCGGTGATCATGGTCGTCGGGGTCAACGGCACCGGAAAGACGACCTCTATCGCCAAGATATCCCACCGTCTCGCCGGCGAGGGGAAGAGCGTCATCCTCGGTGCCGCCGACACCTTCCGTGCCGCCGCCGATGCCCAGTTGCGGACCTGGGGCGACCGTCTCGGTATCGATGTCGTTGGTGGTGCCGAGGGCTCGGACCCGGCCTCGGTGGCCTTCGACTCATACTCGGCCGCCCGGGCCCGGGGCCGCGACGTGCTCATGGTGGACACCGCCGGCCGACTCCATGCCAAGGCCAACCTCATGGCCGAGTTGGAGAAGATCGAGCGGGTCCTTCTGCGCGAGGCCGGAGAGATCGACGAGATCCTGCTCGTCCTTGACGCCACCGGCGGTCAGAACGGGATCGCCCAGGTGGAGGCCTTCACCGGCACCGTCGGGGTCACCGGGATCGTTCTTACCAAACTCGATGGCACCGCCCGGGGAGGGGTCGTGATCGCATGCGAGCGTGAGCTCGGTGTCCCCGTGAAGCTCATCGGGGTCGGTGAGGCGATGGACGATCTCATCCCCTTCGACGCCGGTGATTTCGTGACCGCGATCTTGAGAGAGGCCTAAAGATGTGTGCGAGCTTTTCTCCAGACCCTGGCGTGTTCGATGCGACACGGTCCCGGCGGAGCGACTGGGGGATTGGGGGATCCGGAGAAAACAGACGCCGGCTCGCACGTTTGCCCTTCTCGCCACCCGGGCCCGTCGCCACGATGGGCGGGCGGTGTCCCGGGGATGGCATTTTCGAACACTCTGCGAGGGCTCGATGATGATGCCATCAGATGTCACCCGCTTGGTGGGTGTTGCCCGGGAGGCTGCGCCCCGCGCCTATTCGCCCTACAGCGAGTTTCGGGTGGGGGCGGTGGCCATTACCCCTGATGGTGACGAGGTCACCGGTGTCAATGTGGAGAATGCGGCGTACCCTTCCTCGACGTGTGCGGAGGCCACCGCAATCGCCACCGCCGTGGCGGCGGGTGCCCGCAAGATCGACACCGTGGTGGTCGCCTGTATCGACGCCGTCGATATCTCCGGGGCCTATCCGTGTGGGCGCTGTCGTCAGATCATGGCCGAGTTCGATGTCGACTCGGTCGTGGTCACCGCGGGTGACGGCTCGGAGGTGCGGACACACACCTTCGACGAGTTGCTCCCATATCGTTTCGGCTAGACGAGTGGTCGCGGCGCCACGATGACCCCGTCCTCGTCGGCGTACACATGACCACCGACGTCGAAGCGCACCCCACCGAAGGAAACCGACACGTTGCGCGCCCCATGACCCAACTTTCCACTCGCCCGGGGGTTGGGGGCGAGGGCGAGGACACCCATATCCATGGTGGCGAGTTGGGCGATATCGCGGACGCAACCGTTGATGATTATCCCGGCGAGGCCACGCTCGACGGCGATCCCGGCGAGACGGTCTCCTACCAGGGCACAGTTGGTCGAGCCGCCACCATCCACCACCAGCACCGATCCGGGCTCCTCGGACTCGAGGGCCTCGACCACCCTCACGTTGTCCTCGTTCACCTCGACGGTGGCAACGCGTCCTTCGAATGCGGTCCGTCCCCCGAAGGACCGCAGGATGGGAAGGAGCACCTGGGTGCCGGGGTTCTCGTCATGGAGATCGGTGGTGTGCCAGTTCATGACGACAGTGTGGCCGATCCCGGTGTGGAAATGCGAAACGTGGGCCGGGGTGTGTCATTTTGATCGATCTGGTCGGAATCCGCCCGGTCGAGCAGCCAGCGGGGGCGCCGCATCTTCTCCTCGGTCAACCCGCCGTAGACCGATGCGGCGACCGGGGTCAGCGTGAGTTCAGCGTCTCGAGGAGTTTGGGGAGGATCCGATGGACATCACCCACTACCCCCAGATCGGCGACACCGAAGATCGGTGCGTCCGGATCCTTGTTGATGGCGATGATCGTGCCCGAGTCCTTCATACCCACGAGGTGCTGCATGGCGCCGGAGATGCCACAGGCGATATACACGGAGGGTTTGACCGTCTTGCCGGTCTGGCCTACCTGCATCGCGTACGGGACCCATCCGGCATCGACGATGGCCCGGGTCGCCCCGGTTGCTGCGCCCAGCTTCTTGGCCACGTTCTCGATGATCTCGAAATACTCTGCACCACCGAGACCCCGACCACCGGAAACGACGACATCGGCACCCTCGAGTTGGGGGCCCTCATGCTCCTCGACGTGCCGCTCGACGATGGTGGCACCGGCCACACCGACGTCAGGTAGATCGACTTGCTGCACCTCCGGTGCGCCCCCACCGGACGCCTCCGCGGCGAACGACTTGGGGCGGACAAGAACCAGGAATGGACCGTCGCCGCCGATGGCGGCCGTGGCGATCTGGGTGCCGCCGAAGATCTCATGGTCGGTCTCGACTCCGGAGTCGGTGAGTCGGACATCGGCCGAATTGGAGAGCACACCGGTACCCAGCCTCACCGCGAGCCCACCGGCGACATCTCGGTCGGTGTATGCCTGACCGAACAGGATCAGCCTGACGTCGTGTTGGCCGGCCAGATCGGAGATGGCGGCGGCTACCGGCGCCCCCGGGAGGGCGTCACCGGCGTCGATGTGGAACACGCGCTCCGCGCCGTACTCCCCGAGCGTGGCGAAAGCCTCATCCGAGCCGGTGCCCAGATACATCGCCGTGGTCGGTCCCAGGGAGCGGGCCTTGGTGAGCAACTCGAGACCGAGTTGCGAAGGCGCGCCCTCGGATTCCTCGATGAATACCCAAGTATCAGGCATTAGATCACCTTCTTCCGCTCGAGGAGTTCAATGATCCGGAGGTGGGCCTCGCCCTCATCCTCGATCTTCTCACCGCCGCTCCGTTCCGGGGCGTCGGTGATGGACGTCACGATCTGGTCGACATCGACCTCGACACCGAGGTCGCCGACGGTCTTCGTCTCGACCGGCTTCTTCTTGGCCTGCATGATCCCCTTGAAGGTGGGATAACGGGGCTCGACGACACCGGCGGTAACGGCGATGACGGCGGGGAGGTCGGCCTCGACCACGTCATAACCGGCATCGGTCTGGCGATGCACCGTAACCTTGCCGTCGTCGACCGACACCTCCGTCACGTAGGTGAGGCAGGGCACCCCGAGCACCTCGGCCAGCATCTGCGGTGCCACACCGGAGTAACCGTCGGTGGACTCGGTACCTGCGATGACCAGATCGAAGCCTTTTGACGAGATGGCAGCGCCGAGGACCCGTGCCGTGGCGAGGGCATCGGAGCCCTTCAGCTCGGTGTCGTCGATGATGGTGGCTTCGTCGGCGCCCATGGCAAGCGCCTGACGTATCCCCTGCATCGATCCCGCCGGACCCATGCTCACCAGCGAGACCGTCCCCTCGTTCTCCTGTGCCAGTTGGAGACCCATCTCGACACCGTATCGGTCGGTCTCGTCGAGGATCTGCTCGTCGGGACGGACCAGCCAGTGGGTGTCCGGTTCCAGTTGGTAGGGGGAGGCGGGGTCGGGAATCTGCTTGACGCAGACGGTGACCTGCATTCCTGCTCCTTGTCGGTCGGTTCGGTTCCCCGAAGCCTAGCCCCTTGAGTGTTCACTCAAAGTTCGGATGTGATTCGGTCCCTTATCAATGGAGGGGCATCGATGGCGTTTTCCCCGATCTCCCACGCCGATCGGAGATCCATCTCGATCGAGTCGAACTGTTCCCGGGTCCGTACCTCGACCACGGCGAGGGTGTCCCCCTGCGCCACGGTGTCACCGAGCTTGGCCTCGACCCGGATCCCCACGGCCGGGTCGATTTCGTCTTCCTTGCGGGAACGCCCCGCCCCGAGTCGCATCGCCGAGAGACCGACCACCCGGGCGTCACAACGGGTCACAATGCCCTCCCGTTCGGCGATGAGCGGGATCTCGTGGTCGGGCTCGGGAAGGAGGGTCGGGTCCTCGGTCACCTTGGGGTCACCGCCCTGGGCGATGACGACCTCGATAAACTTGGCCAAGGCGTCACCCGATTCGATCGAGCGTTCCACCTGCGTGGTGGCCTCCTCGATCCCGGCCAGCTCCAGCATCTCCACGGCCAGGGCCTTGGTGATCTCGACAAGGTCCGCGGGTCCGCCACCCGAGAGGACCTCGAGGGATTCGCGGATCTCGTTGGCATTCCCCACGGCGCGGCCCAATGGCTGATCCATGCCGGTGATGAGTGCGGTGACAGGGACGCCGTGGGCCTTCCCGATGCCGATCATCGTTTCCGCCAGCTCCCGGGCGCTCTCCGGCTCGGTCATGAAAGCGCCGGAGCCAACCTTGACATCGAGGACCAACCCGTCGAGATCCTCGGCGAGCTTCTTCGACATGATCGACGACGAGATGAGGGGGATCGACGAGACCGTTGCCGTGGCGTCGCGCAGGGCGTACAGCTTGCGGTCGGCGGGGACGAGACGCTCGGATTGGCCGGCGAGCACCAGCCCGGTGTCGGTGAGTATGCGATGGAACCCGTCACGGTCGAACGATGTGTTGAAACCGGGGATCGTTTCCAGCTTGTCGAGGGTGCCCCCGGTGTGGCCCAGGCCCCGTCCCGACATCATCGGCACGTTGACGCCGCATGCGGCCACGATGGGCGCGAGAGGGATGGACACCTTGTCACCGACCCCACCGGTGGAGTGTTTGTCGATCTTGGCACCGTCGATGTCGGAGAGCTCGAGGACGTCGCCGGAGTGGAGCATCGCCTCGGTCCAGGCGGTCAGCTCATCGGGGCCGAGCCCGCGGATGTAGATGGCCATGGCCATGGCCGCCATCTGGTAGTCGGGCACCGTCCCGTCGGTATACGCCCCGATCAGCCAGCGGATCTCGTCGTCGGACAGGGTTTCACCGTCCCTTTTTTTCGTGATGAGCTCGATGATCGATGGCGTTGACAATCGTTATCCTGCTCTCGGAACGATGTTGTCGATGGGCTCGCCCTTCATCCAGCGGGTCACCTGATCGCCGATCAAGCGGAGGGCCCGGGGGAGGAAGGCGTTGGTGTTACCCCCGACATGAGGGGTGATGATGGTGCCGGGTCGGGACCACAGCGGGTGGTCACGGGGCAAGGGCTCGGGATCGGTGACATCGAGCGCCGCCCTGATCCGACCCCCCTCGGCGAGCAGGGCAGCGGTGTCGACGATCACTCCCCGGGCCACATTCACCAGGAGCGAGTCGTCGGGCATGGCGGCAAGGAATCGGGTATCGACCATCCTCTCGGTCTCGCCAGTGTGGGGGACGACGAGAACGACGATCTCGCTGCTGGGGAGGATCTCGAAGATCTCGTCGACGCCCCTCACGCCCTCCCGGGGGCGGCTGGCCACCGCGGTCACCTCCACCTCGAAGGGCTCGAGCCGACGATGGATCGCCCTGCCGATCGAACCGTATCCGACGATCGTCACCCGGCGATCGGCCAGCGAGGGGTGCTTGCTGAAGTTCCACGTGCCCTGGTCCTGGTCCCTGACGTATCCGTCGATGTTGCGCTGTGATGCCAGGATCAGCCCCAGGGCGAGTTCCGAGGTGGAGGCGTCGTGGAGCCCACGGGCATTGGCCAGGATGACCCCATCCGGCACCGCGGGGGCGATGTGGTCCACCCCGGCGGTGAGGGTCTGGACCACCTCGAGGTTGGGCATCTCGGCGATGATCTCGACCGTGTTCCGGTCGAAGGTGTAGGGCTGGACGTAGAACCTGACATCGCCGGGGTCGTGGGTGGGTTCGGTCTTGCCATCCCACACCAGGATGTCGTCACGGGTGGCGAGGGGAGCGAGGACACCCTCGAGACGGTATGGGACCCAGACGCTCATCACCACCCCACGATCATCGGGGGAACGTAGGCGGTGTCGATCCGATGTCCTTCACGACGGAGATGTGCGATCTGCTCGGTGGCGGAGGGAGCGATGATGCGGCCACCGGCACCGACGACCCGCCACCAGGCGAGATCGCCATCGAGGGCGGACGCCACCGCCCGACCGGCCCCGGGATGTCCCGCCTCGGCCGCCACCTCCCCATAGGTGAGCACGTCACCCTCGGCTATGGAGCGGACCACACCCACCACCCGATCGTGGAAGGACACTGTTATCTCGACGCTCATGTCCCGAAAAGCCGGTCTCCCATATCACCGAGCCCGGGTCGGATATAGAAGTTGTGGTCGAGGTCATCGTCGATGGTGGCGGTGACGACACGCACCTCCGGATGGTGCCTCTCGATCACCTCGAGTCCCTGTGGTGCCGAGACCACCGTCACCGCGGTGATATCGGTGGCACCCCGTTCCTTGGTCATCGTGATCGCCCACGACAGTGAGCCACCGGTGGCGAGCATCGGTTCCAGCACCAGCACCCGAGCCCCCGCCAGGGGAGGGAACTTCGAGTAGTACTCCATGGGCTCGGCCGTCTCCTCGTCGCGTTGCAGACCGGCGAAACCGATGGCGGCGTCGGGGACGAGGGTGAGGAGGGCGTCGAGGAGACCCAACCCGGCACGAAGCACGGCTACGGCCACCACGGGGCGTCCCAGTTCGTGCCCGTCACCGCCCTCGAGCGGGGTCTGCACCTTGACATCGACGAGATCGATATCCGAAAGGGCCTCGGCGACGAGAAGGAGACCGAGACGATGGGCATACTCACGAAAACGAGGGGACTCGGTATCCCTGTCCCGCAATGACGTCAGCAGGTCCTTGGCCAGGGGATGGGTAAGTTCGGTGACGGGCATGCCCGTCAGCCTATATCGGAGCCGTTGTCAAGTGTGGGCCCCCCCGCATGGTCGAGTGTGCTGTGGGTCGTCCTGGTTAGGTCCGGTTGCACCGTCGACTGGTGGGGCGGTGCGTCGTGGGTCGAGTGTGTTGTGGGTCGTCCTGGTTAGGTCTGATTGCACGCTCGTCAGGCCACCGAGCGGCGACGACCGGTCTCGATGAGCTGTCGTCGACAGCCGGTGAAGTCGTTGGTGAGCATCGACCAGGTGTACCGCAGCACCACCAGGCCGTTGGCCGCTGCCAGGTTGTCGCGGTGACGGTCGCGCTCGAAGTCGGCCACTCGGGTGTGGTATCTCCGACCGTCGGCCTCCAGGATAAGACCCCATTCTGAAACGAAGATGTCGACGATCATCGGTCGGTCGTCAAAGGGGAGTGGCACCTGGGGCGTAGCTGGTGGGATGTCGGGGTGATCGACCAGGTCACCAAGAAGGGCCTCGATCTGATTCGGATGCGGTTGCCAGGCGTCGGGACGACGGATGTCGAGGATTTCCGCCAGCCGGGTGATTCCCCGCACCCTCCCACCAGCGGAACGTATGAAGAGTGGATCGAAGTCTCCGATGGTGATGGCCCCCGCAGACAACTGATCTTCGACGACGCCCTCCAGGTCGGAAACGGACAACCGACCGGCAAGACAGAGGATGGTCTCGGCAGGGCTCGTCGCCGGGAATCCACCGATGCGTGTGGTGTGAAGCTCGTCGAAATACATGGTTCGTATTACTCGTGCGATAGGAGAGCGGGCGCTGGAACGAGATGGGACGGCGATCTCGGGACGGGTACGACCAAAGCCCGCGAAAGCGTGAAGATGGGCGGCACTTCGGCCCGCCACCACCGACCCCGGTCGGCTCAGCACCGCGGCGGCGAGCTGTCGCTTCCATTTGGGTGGCGCCGAAGCAAGGGCGTACACGGTAGGGGAGAGCCGGACCCACGTACCCGTCCGCAACCGATAACCGACCGTGGACTTGGTGAAACCAACAGCAAGGACCTGGTCGAGCGAGAAACACCCGTACTGATGGGCGGCATACTCGTCGAGTCGTCGATCGGTGTCCATGCCAAGACCATGCCACCCCCGCCACTGCTTTGGAAGGGGTCCATGTCGAGTGTGCTGTGGGTCGTCCTGGTTAGGTCTCGTTACACAGTCGACCGGTGAGTGGGTCTCGTTGCACACTCGACGTGGGGATCTACCCGGTGTTGCGCATGCCGGCGGCTATGCCGTTGACGGTGAGGAGGAGGGCACGTCGTAGTTCGGGGTCCTCGGACTCTCCGGCTCGCACCCGGTCCAGCAGGGCGACCTGGAGGTGGTTGATCGGGTCGAGATAGATGTCACGCACCCCGAGTGTCCGCTTCAGGATGGGGTTCTCCTCCATGAGGCTGTCCCGCCCGGTGAGACGGAGCAGTTCCTCCTCGGTGTGGTGGTACTCCTCCTCGATACGGGAGAAGAGATGATGATGGGTCGGATCGACCAGGGTCTCCACATAACGGCGGGCGATGCCGAGATCGGACTTGAGGAGGGTCATCCCGACATTGGACATGAAGGTTTGGAGGAACAGCCAGTCGTCGAACATCGAATGGAGGAGCTCGCCATAGCCCGCCTTGCGGGCGCTGCGGAGACCGGTACCCACCCCGAACCACCCGGGGACGATCTGACGGGACTGGGTCCACCCGAACACCCAGGGAATGGCCCTGAGGTCGTCCAGCCCGACCGCATCGGCGTCGCCGGGTCGTCGGGACGGTCGGCTCCCGATGTTCATCTCTCCGAGCTCCTCCACCGGGGTCGACCCCACGAAATAGGGAACGATGCCGGGGTCGTCCACCAGCTCGCGGTAGGCGGCGTAGGCCTCGGAGGAGATCGTCTCCGTCGCCTCGGTCCACTGCGTGAGCACCGACTCCGGTTGACGGGAGACGCGGTGGAGCAGCGAGGCCTCCAGCACCGAGGCGGTGGTCAGTTCCAGGTTGCGGGCGGCGAGGGCGGGAAGCCCGTACTTGTCGGAGATCACCTCACCCTGCTCGGTCACCTTGAGTGAGCCGTCGATGGTGGCGAAGGGCTGGGCCATGATCGCCTCATGGGTGGGTCCACCCCCGCGTCCGATGGTCCCGCCCCGACCATGGAAGAGTCGCAGGGTCACGCCGTGCTTCTGGGCCGCGTTGCGGAGGTTTCGCTGCGTCTTGTAGATCTCCCACTGCGAGGTGGTGATGCCCCCGGTCTTGTTGGAGTCGGAGTAGCCGAGCATCACCTCCTGGATGTCACCCCGCATCCGCAGCAGTGACCGGTAGCCCGGCACCGAGAGGATCCCGTCGAGGAGGTCGCCCGAGGCCCGGAGGTCGTCGATGGTCTCGACCAGGGGGACGATGCCGATCCGGGACACGCCGGCGCCGATGTCGACCAGCCCGGCCTCCCTGGCGAGGACGGCGGCGGCGAGGACATCGTCGGGGCCCTCTGTCATCGAGATGATGTAGCTCTCGATGACGTCGGGCCCGTAGCGGTCCTGGGCCTCCCGTATGGTGACGAAGGTGTCGAGGGTGCGTTGGTCCCGGTCATCCAGCGCCGTCGTCGGACCGGAGAGGGGTCGGGTCCCAGCCAACTCCCGGGCAAACAGGGCCGTCCTCTCGGCAGTGTCCATGGCCTCGATTTCGACGCCTGTCCGGGAGAACAGAGCGGAGAGCACCCGGGAATGCCATCGGGCGTGCTCACGGACATCCATGGTGGCGAACCGGAACCCAAAGGTCTCGACGTTGCGGATGAGCCGTCGTAGCGAGCCATTTGCGATAACACCACCCTGATGTTGGATCAGACTCGTACGGATTATCTCAAGATCTGCCCTCAGATCCTCCGACGAGGGGTACTCGGTGTCGGTGTCGATCTCCGAGCCGTCGAGGATGCGACGACGGGTATTGCTCAATCGCTCGTGGATGTAGGTGAGACGCAAGCGGTAGGGCTCCTCGGCATTGAGACCTCCGAACTCCTGCCACACGGTGGGTAGAAGATCCCTTTCCCGGGTCAGGGCAGCCGCCAGGTCGTCGGAGATAGCGACGATCCGCGATGACGTGGACAGCTCCTCGGCCAACCGGGCCACCGCTCGGATGAGGGCACGCAAACACCGATCGTGATGGAGGCGGAGGACTTCCATGGTCACCTCGGGGGTGACGAATGGGTTGCCGTCACGGTCACCACCCACCCAGGTCCCGAAACGGATCGGGACGGGGATCTCTTCCTGGGTGAGACGGCTGAGCTGGACCTCGAGATCCTCACCGAGATCGGGGAGCACGTCGTCGAAGAGCTGATCGAAGTAGTAGACCATCGAGCGGGCCTCGTCGGACGGTTCGGGCCGGTCGAGACGGAGCTCATCGGTCTGCCAGATCTGATCGATGATCTCGGCGATCCTCCTGTCGACGCGGCTTCTCGAGGTCTCGGTGCCACGGGCATCGAGACGCACCTCGAGCAATTCGGCGAGCCGCCGCAGCTTGGTGAGAACGGTTCGTCGCGCCGCCTCGGTGGGATGGGCGGTGAAGACCGGTCTCAACTGAAGTCGTCCGATCACTCCCGTCACGAGCTCCGGATCGAGTTTCTCGGCCATGATCCGGTCGACCGCGGCGGGGAGCAGTTGGTCGTCGAGCTCGGTGAGGTCGCCGATGCGGTGGACCTGCTCGGCGACATTGGCGAGATAGAAGTAGGTGGTGAAAGCCCGGACCAGGTCGATGGTTGTTCCCAGATCGACCGAGGTGAGGAGTTCGTCGAGGGTGGCGAGTGCTCCCAGGTCCTCGTCCTCGCGGAAGGCCTTGGTTTGTGCCCGCACCTTCTCGACGAGTTCGAGCAGATCCGGGCCCTGTTGACGGACGAGGGCATCACCCAACTGATTACCCAGCCGGCGTATGTCCGCCCGCAGTTGCTCGTCGCGTTGGGCCATCTCCATGAAGGAGAGCGTAGGGCGGTCAGGTTGTCGCTGTGTCCGGCTCGAATGGGAACAACCGGCCCAGTGATCCGTCGCCGAAATAGCTGGGCGGTCTCGCCGGGCCTAGACGCCGCTTGCTGCGTCCTCGTCCTCGAAGCACCGCCCCGGGTGCGGCTTCGTCCTGCGTCCTTGCCATCGGCGCCGATGCCTCGGCGACACCGCGGCATCAATTCAGCGACAGACCACTAGGGTCGGTACTCTTGGTCCCTCATGTTCGACACCCTCACACAGCGCTTCGAGGACGTCTTCGTCCGTCTCCGGGGCAAGGGGAAACTCTCCGAATCGGACATAGCGTCGGGATTCCCGCGTGATCGGTGGAAGCCGGAAGCGTCGGATCGCGGCCGGATCCGGTACCACCCCACAAGATGTCAACAGACTGCTCAAGCAGTTCGGCGACGCACAAAAAATGATGATCCAAATGGCCGGCCAACATCTGCTCGACGAAGAGTGGATTGCCCCCTGCAATCTCGATGATCTATTCGGCTCGCTCATAGGCGGGTTTGTGTTTGGTCAGGTGGAGGTTGACCAGCTTCTCGACTTGGTCCCGGGAGAGGGGATCGAGCACGAGGGTCTCGACGTTGTCCCGGGTCTCCTTCCATACCGGTCGCTGCTCGAGAAACTTGGGACGTGCCAAGCACAGCAACAGAAGGGGTGCGTCGACCGAGTCGGTCAGGTATGCGACGAACTCGATGAAAGTGGGCTCGGCCCAATGGACATCCTGGACGATCAAGACCAAGAGCCGCATGGTGTTTGGGGGTGCGCTAACGTTTGCATGCCGGCCGGGAATCTCCCGGGTTCCCCCCGGCGGTGCCCCGTTCGACGGGGTTTAACGTCTCTGTCCGGCAGGAAGAAAGAGGAATGGGAATGTCAGAAGCAAGGACGCCGAGGACACACCGCCGACAGCACACGGTCTGGCTCGCGCTGCTGTTGGCGCTCACGCTGCTCGCCGCCGCCTGCGGTGACGGGGAGGGGGGTGCCGAGGACGCGACCCCCGAGGGCACGCCGGCCGACGGCACCGACGACACGACCGCCGCCGACGGCGAGGCGGAGTTGGAAGAGGTCGTGGTGAGTATGCCCGTAGTTCCGCCCAACTTCGTGATGATCCAGCCGTGGGTGGCCCAGGAGCAGGGGTTCTTCGCCGACTTCGGCGTCCCGGTGGAGATCGTCACCCTGGAGACGGGCGTGGCGGCGCTGCGGGGGGCGCAGGCAGGATCGGCGGACGTCGCGGGCGCCCCCACCCCGGCACTGATTGCGGCGGTTTCCGAGGGCGCCGACGTCAGGGCCTACTACACCTACTCCCCAGGACTCGAGGCGCAGATGGTGGTCACCGAGGACGTGGAGAGCTGTGAGGATCTTGAGGGCAAGGTGCTGGGCGTCGACGAGATCGGTGGGTTCGCCGAGGTGCTGACCCGCTTCGTCTACACCTCGTGTGGCCTCACCCAGGACGACCTGGAGTACCAGAGCTTTCCAGGGGCCGAGGGCCAGGCCATGGGCCAGGGGCAGGCCGCGTCGGGCATCCTCCACATCGACGAGGCACAGAACATCATCCGGCAGTTCCCCGATGCGGGCCTGCACGTGCTGGAGAACCTGTGGGAGACGGTGCCGCTGTGGCACTACGCCGCATACGCATCGCCACAGGAGATCATCGACGCCAAGCGCGACTCCCTCGTCGCTTTCACCGCCGGCAACATCTGTGCCACCCGCTTCATGCAGAACACGGACAACAGGGACGAGGTGGTCCAGATCGCTGCTGAACTCACCGAGGTGCCCGAGGACATCGTGGCCGACACTTACGACACGTTCATCGAGGACGAGATCTGGCCGTCGGACAACGGGCTCACGGAGGACATGTTTGTGTTCACCGGTGAGCAGCAGGTGGAGCTGGGCAACATCGAAGAGGGCGACTTGCCCGCCTATGAGGACGTCGTCGACCTGTCCATCTACGAGGACGCGGCGGCGATGGCGGACGAGCAGGGCTGCTAACGCTCATCGGTCGGGGGCCGGCCCAGGGCCGGCCCCGGCTCCAGAAAGGGGTCCGATTGGCACAGATCCGAGCGGAGAACGTCGAGAAGCACTTCGGGCATGTCCAGGCCCTGGGTCGACTGCACCTGGAGGTCGAGACGAACGAGTTTGTCTCCGTCCTGGGTCCGAGCGGCTGCGGGAAGACAACGCTCCTGCGGATCGTGGCGGGCCTCGTCCCTCCCGATGGCGGGACCGTCTACGTCGACGGTGAACCGGTCACCGGGCCCCGCCCCAACACCACGCTGGTGTTCCAGCACTTCCGGCTGCTCCCCTGGAGGACCGCCGAGGACAACGTGGCGTATGGATTGCGCCTCCGTGGGATGGCGAAGAGGCAAGCTCGGGAGGAGGTACGGCCCTACATCGAGATGGTGGGGTTAGAGGGGTTCGAGAAGTCCTATCCTTACCAGCTCTCGGGCGGGATGCAGCAGCGGGTGGGGCTGGCGCGTGCATTGGCGATCGACCCAGAGATCCTGCTGATGGACGAGCCCTTCGGCGCCTTGGACGCCCAGACGCGTGAGGTAATGCAGGAAGAGCTGCTGCGGATCTGGAACGCTACGCACAAGACGGTGGTGTTCGTAACCCACTCCATCGACGAGGCCCTGGTCCTGTCCGACAAGGTGGTGGTGATGGCTGCTCGCCCGGGCCGCATCATCGAAACCATCGAGGTGCCGTTCCCAAGGCCCCGTCCCACCAACCTGCGGGCTGATCCGGTCTTCGCCCAGCTGCGGACCCGCATGTGGGAGCTCCTGCGCACCACCGAGCCGGAGGAGACGGGAGTGGCGGGTGGATAGAGCAGAAGATCCTCGTCTCGTCTGGGGCCTCCGAATCGGGTTTGCCCTGGTCGTGCTGGCCGTCTGGCAGGTGACTGCCGTCCGTCTCGGCGAGAACTTCTTCGCCGCGCCCGGCGCGATCGTCTCCAGCGCGGTGGCTCTGCTCCGATCCGGCGAGCTGATGCATTATTTCGTCCCGACCTTGGAGGTTCTCGCCTGGGGCTTCCTTCTTGGGCTCGCGGTGGGGATCCCGATCGGCCTGGCGATAGGCCGCTGGCGACGCCTCTACTGGGTCTCCGAGGGACCCATCAACCTCTTCTACACCACTCCCCTCGCCGCCGTGATCCCGATCATCCTCGTGATCCTCGGCTTCGGCACGACCACTAAGGTGTTCGTCGTCTTCGCCTTCGTCGTCTTCTCTGTCCTTATCAACTCGGCTGCCGGCGTGCGCAACGTCGATGGGGACCTGCTCGAGTTGGCCCGCTCCTATGGCTCCTCGGAGCCGATGCTGTGGAGGGAGATTCTCATCCCCAGCGCACTCCCGTTCGTGTTGGTGGGGATCCGGATCGGCATCGGCCGGGCCCTCATCGGTGCCGTGGTGGCCGAGTTCTACGCCGGGATTAGCGGCGTCGGCTACCTCATCATCTACTACTCCAACCGCTTCGACGTCGCCAGCGCCCTGGTCCCGGTGGGGATGCTGATCGCCCTCGGTGTCGGCTCGACTGCAGGGTTGAAGCGGCTCCAGGAGTGGCTGACACCGTGGGCGAGCGAGGCGAGAGTCTGATGGTGGGCGTCGCCACGGACGAGCGTTCCGCCACCGGGGGGCGCCGAGCGGTCCGATTGCCGAGCCGGGTCGAGGAGCGTTTGTGGTGGGCCTCGGGCCTCGTCCTCGTCGTCGTGGTGTGGCAGGTCTACGCGATGCTCTCCACCAGCTCCCTGATAGTCGGGCCCTGGGAGGTGGTGGAGGCTACCGGCGATTTGATCGCCTCGGGGGAGTTGTGGGAGTACGCACAGTCGAGCGCACTGTCGTTCGCCATCGGGATGCTCATTGGGTCGGTCTCCGGCCTCGTCATCGGGCTCCTCGTTGGCCGCTTCCGGCTGGTCGAGATCACCCTCGACCCCTACATCTCCGCCCTGTACGCCACACCCCTGGTGGCCATCATCCCGGTCCTGATCGTCCTGCTCGGGTTCGGCCCCCTGTCGAAGATCGTCATCGTGTCCATCTTCGTGTTCTTCCCTGTCGCCATAAACACCGCCGCCGGCGTGAAGGAGGTTCCCAGGGATCTCCTCGAGCTGGCGGACTCCTTCTGCTCCAGGGAGATGCTGACGTGGCGGGACGTGGTTGTCCCGTCCGCGCTGCCGTTCATCGTCACCGGTCTGCGCCTCTCGGTGGGGCGTGGGCTCATCGGTGTGGTGGTCGCCGAGTTCGAGACGGCGGTCACCGGCCTTGGGTACCTCATCCTGTCCAAGTCACGGCGGTTCCTGATGGCTGAGTCGCTCGTGCCGGTCGTGGTGCTCATGATTGCCGGGTTCGTCCTCTACAGCCTCCTCAAGCGGGTGGAGGACGGCATGCTCGAGCGGCGGAGGGGGCTCTAGTGGCCGGGACGGTTCGTCCGGAGGGCCGGCATGGGTCTCTGTAGTCGCCCGCACTTTTCTCGAGCCCTAACTCTTGACCGGCGAGACATCGTTCCGCTCGCGGCGGAGGTCCGGTCACTGCAGGACATCGTTCCGCTGGGGGAGAGGGGTTTCCGGCAGGACATCGTTCCGGTGGGCTCATGGGAGGCCGGTGATCGCCGAGATCATGTTCTCGGACTTCCTGGCGGTGTGCTTCGACATCGTCGCCAACGAGATGGTCAAGTCACGCTACATGACCGGGGGTCAGATGGCCCTGCCGGTGGTGGTGCGCACCGCCACCGGCGGTGGTTCCCGCTTTGGCGCCCAGCACTCCCAGAGGCGGGGGGAACTGGTGCATGATGATCCCCGGACTCAAGGTCGTGGCGCCGTCGACACCCACGGACGTGGTCGGGTTGATGGCGGCGGCGGTGCGAGATCCCGCCGCGGTGGTGTTCTTCGAGCACAAGTCGCTGTTCGCCGCCAAGGGCGAGGTTCCTGACGGCGAGATCGTGGGCCAGCTCGGCAAGGCGTCTGTGGTGAGGGAAGGACCGACTGTACGATCGTCGCGTTAGCCCTGATGGTGCCCCGCGCACTGGAGACCGCCGAACGTCTCGTATCCGACGGGATATCCGCCGAAGTGATGGATCTCCGGACTCTGGTTCCCCTCGACACGGCAGCCGTGCTCTCCTCGGTTGTCAAGACCGGGCGGCTCTTCACGGTGGAGGAGAATCCTCGCCTATGTGGCTGGGGCGCCGAGGTGGCCTCACTGGTGGTCACGAGGCGTTCTGGGATCTGGACGGACCCGTTCTGAGGATCACCACCCCCACATCCCGTTGCCCTCGGCTGAGAACCTCGAAGATCTGGCCATCCCCTCGGTGGACCGGATCCACCGCCAAGTCTTCGCGTCGATGGACTGATCCCTGGGGCGCCTCATGCGGAGGCGGTCTCGATCCGACTCTGACGCCCGGGATGGAGGAGCGAGGTTCAGAGGGTGGTGATGAAGTCGCGCACGACGCGATGAAAATCCTCCGGGGCCTCCTTGTAGATCAGGTGGCCGCCATCCAGGATCTCGAGCCTAGTGCTGGGAATGGCCTCGGCCAGCTCCCGCGACAGGTGGGGCGGGGTGCAGGCGTCATCCGAGCCCACCATCACCAGGGCGGGGACGGCGACCTCACGCAGGCGGTCGAGGACATCGTGGGCGAGGATCATGTCGATGCGGCGAGCCATGGTGTCGGCGGAGCCGGACGCCGCCTTGTCGCACCACGCGCGGACTTCGCAGTAGTTGCTCCGGAAGAAAGCGGGGGAGTAGAGGAACAGCGCCGTCAGTTCGGCGTAGGCGGCGGCGCCGAGCCGCTCCAGCGTGTCCTTGCGCACGGCGAACTGGTGGCGGAAGAAGTCGTCGGCCCGCGCCCAGGAGGAGACGAGGGTTATGCTGCGGACCACGTCGGGGTGGTCGAGCGCCATCAGGAGGGCGATGGCGCCGCCCGTGGACGAGCCCACGACGTGAGTCGGACCGAGATCCAGCCGGCGAACCGCCTCCGCCATCGCTCGGGCGTGGTGTTCGAGGGTCATCTCCGGCGGCATACCCGATGAACCGGTGCCGGGATGGTCGGGGACCATGACGGTGAACTCCGATCCGAAGCGGCCCGGTTGGCTCGACCAGCCACTACCCCGGCCAGACAACCCGGCGATCAGCATCACCGGGTCGCCTCTTCCCTCCATCGTGTAGGCGAGGTCGATCCCCGCCACTTCAACCGAGACCATCTGTGTACCTCCTAGAGCTATCCATCGAAAATATAGGATGCATGGTTGGGTTATCGGGACGATTTGGTGAAGGTGAGATCCTCCATCACGGCTACCCCCGATTCAAGGCGGGCGAGATGGAGCGGCGTCACGCCTGGGTCGGCGAGCCGCCGCAGCTTGGTGAGAACGGTTCGTCGCGCCGCCTCGGTGGGATGGGCGGTGAAGACCGGTCTCAACTGAAGTCGTCCGATCACTCCCGTCACGAGCTCC
>WHUC01000148.1 GCA_009377435.1 Acidimicrobiia bacterium | reverse complement strand
AACGGCCAGAAGATGGGAATCAGGATGACCATGGCGACGACCAGCATCATCGTCAGGGGCAATCCGAGCCTTGCGTAGTCCCCGAACCGGTATCCACCGGGCCCGTAGACCATGGTGTTGGTCTGGTATCCGATCGGGGTGAGGAAGCTCACCGATGCGCCCACGGCGACGGCCACGGCGAACCCGCGGGGGTCGACCGAGGCGGCCTCGGCGGTGGAGACGGCGATGGGGAACATGAGCAGGGCGGCGGCGTTGTTGGTGATGAGCCCGGTCAATCCGATGCTGGCGACGACGACACCGGCGAGGATGCCGATGGGGCCGAACGTCTCCAGGGCGCCGACGATGCCCTCGGCGATGAGGGTGGCGAGACCCGAGGTCTCGATGGCGGCGGCGAGTCCGAACGCGGCCGCGATCAGGATCACCACGTCGAGGTCGACCGCCGCCCCCGCCTCGCCCGGGGTGAGGGCCCGGGTCAGGATGAGGATGATGGCGCCGAAGAGACTGGCCTGGAGTATCGGGACCAGCCCCATCGAGGCCAGAACCACGATCCCGGCGGTGACGAGACCGACGACGAGGGCCCGCCAATCGGTGACATTGGGGGTTCGTCCCGGATCGGAGACGAGAAGGAAGTCGTGACGATCGCTCCAGCGGGCGCGGAACCCCGGGTCGGCCAGGATCAGCAGTGTGTCCCCCACCCGGAGGGGGACCTCCCCCAGCTTGGCATCCACCAGGTGCCCGGCACGGTGGATGGCGACGACGACACCCTGATAGCGGTTACGGAAGTCTGCCCTCTTCAGGGTTGTGCCCACCAGAGGGGATTCCGCCCCGATCACGGCCTCAAAATAGTGGGAGGAAGGCGGGTCGAGGTCGGTCATGTGATCGGAGGCGACCGGGGTCAGACCCCGGATGGCGGACAGGTCGACCACCTGCTCCACCTGGCCCACGAAACGAAGAACGTCACCGGAGACGAGGATGGTCGCCGGGGAGACGGGGGCGATGAGATGCTTGCCGCGTTCGATGGTGGCCAGGAACACCGATGACAGGTGGCGGAGGCCGGCGTTCTCCACCGGTTGGCGATCGAGGGGGCCGTTGTCATCGACCCGCATCTCGATGACGAACTGACGGGTCCCCTCCACCTCCTGGCGCACCGTGCGTCGCTCCGGTAGGAGCACGGGTGCGAGAGCGACCATCATCACCATACCCACGATGGCGATCGGGATACCGACCGCACTCAACTCGAAGAAGCCGAGACCCCCGAGACCGGTGTTCTCCATCAGCCCGGAAACGACGATGTTGGTCGACGTCCCGATGACGGTCGTCACGCCACCCAGGATGGCCGCAAAGGAGAGCGGCATCATGAACTTCGAAGACGACAGTCCGTTGTCTTGACACCAACTCCTCACCTGGGGGAGCAGCATCGCCACGATCGGGGTGTTGTTGAGGAATGCCGAGGAGATCGCGGTGGGCAGCACCAGACGGGCCAGGGCCGGCCTCGTCCCGCTCCCCGATCCGAGCATGCCCCGTACCAGCGGGGTGAGCGCCCCCGTCTTCTGGACCGCTCTCGCCAGCACGTATAGGGCGGCCACCGTAAATGGCGCCGGGTTGGAGAATCCGGACAAGGCCTCGGCCGGTTCCACGATGCCGGCCACGAGCACCAACACCATCGCTGCCACCATGGTTGCAGCCGGTGACGCCACGTCCCGCACGAGGACGACCAGCACGGCGATGACAACGGCGGTGACGTACCAGATCTCCCAACTCATGGGAGCTTTCCATCTCGGGTTGCCAACTCCCTAATATGTTGGGGTGATGTCGTCATCCTCATACGAACTCAGTCATCTTCGCGCGCTCGAATCCGAGTCGGTGCATATTATCCGCGAGGCGGTGGCCGAGCGGGAGAGGCCCGTGTTGCTCTTCTCGGGTGGTAAGGACTCGGCCGTTGTCCTCAATCTCGCCGTCAAGGCCTTCTACCCGGCCCGGCTTCCCTTCCCCGTCATGCATGTCGACACCGGTCACAATTTCCCCGAGGTTATCGAGTTCCGGGATCGCAAGGTCGACGAGATGCGTGCCGAGCTCATCGTCACCTCGGTCCAGGAATCGATCGACGCCGGGCGGGTCGTCGAGGAGAAGGGTCCCCGGGCCTCCCGCAACCGTCTCCAGACCGAGTCCCTGGTCCGGGCCATCGAGGAGAACGACTTCGATGCCGTGTTCGGTGGCGCCCGCCGTGACGAGGAGAAGGCTCGGGCCAAGGAGCGGGTGTTCAGCTTCAGGGACGATTTCAGCCAGTGGGACCCCAAGAACCAGCGACCCGAGCTGTGGGACCTGTACAACTCGAGGATCAACCGGGGCGAGCACGTCCGCGTCTTCCCCATCTCCAACTGGACCGAGATGGACATCTGGCAGTACATCCAGGAAGAGGACATCGACCTGCCCTCGGTGTATTTCTCCCACACCCGCAAGGTATTCGAGCGCGACGGCATGCTCATGGCCGACAACGAGTTCCTGCAACGGATGGATGGCGAGGAGATCTTCGAGGCCACGGTCCGATTCCGCACCGTGGGCGACATGACCTGCACCGGCGCCTTCGAGTCGTCGGCATCGACCCTCGACGAGATCATCGCTGAGGTCTCCGCCACCCGCGTCACCGAGCGGGGAGCGGGCCGAGCCGACGACCGCACCGCCGAGGCCGCCATGGAAGACCGAAAACGCGTGGGATACTTCTGAGATGGAGCCTCTAACGGTCGCGACCCCAACGATGCGGAGGGGTGTGACGTCGTGGGTTTTACCCCCCTCGACCCCGACGGCTCCGCCGCCGGGCCCACTCCCCCCTCCTCCGAGGGGGGAGAACGTGACGCTGGGGTTTTCGGTTGTCCCCCCACGCAGTGGGGGGAAGGTTCCTTTGTTCCCCCTCCGCAGGAGGGGGAAAGGTCCCTGCCGGACCGGAGGTCCGGGAGGTATGGGGGCACGGCAGGTAGGGGGGCACGACGGAGGCAGTGGGAGGGACGGTCTGCGAGAGGTCGCGACCGCAACGATGCGGAGGGGTGTGACGTCGTGGGTTTTGCCCCCCTCGACCCCGACGGCTCCGCCGCCGGGCCCACTCCCCCCTCCTCCGAGGGGGGAGAACGTGACGCTGGGGTTCTCGAGATGGAACTAGTACGTCTTGCCACCACGGGGTCGGTCGATGACGGGAAGTCGACTTTGATCGGACGGCTCCTCTACGACACCAAGCAGATCTTCCAGGATCAACTCGACGCCATCGAGGAGGCCTCCAAGCGGCGGGGGACCGACTATATCGATCTCGCCCTCCTCACCGACGGGCTCCGCGCCGAGCGGGAGCAGGGGATCACCATCGATGTCGCCTACCGCTACTTCGCCACCCCGAAGCGCAAGTTCATCCTCGCCGACACCCCGGGTCACATCCAGTACACCCGGAACATGGTGACGGGCGCCTCCACCGCCGATATCGCCCTCATCCTCGTCGATGCCCGTCACGGTGTCCTCGAGCAGACCCGGCGGCACTCCTTCCTGGCGTCCCTCCTCCAGGTGCCCCACCTCATCCTCTGTGTCAACAAGATGGATCTGGTCGACTACTCCGAGGAGCGGTACGACGAGATCGTCGCCGATTTCAAGCAGTTCGCCACCAGGTTGGACCTCCACGACCTGAGGACGGTCCCGGTGTCGGCGCTCGTCGGCGACAACATCGTCACCGAGTCCGATCACACCCCCTGGTACCGGGGTCCGGCGGTGCTCCCCCTGCTCGAGGAGATCCACATCGCCTCCGACCGCAACCTCATCGACTCCCGTTTCCCCGTCCAGTACGTCGTCAGACCACACCGCATGGAGTACCAGGACTACCGGGGCTATGCGGGCAGGATCGCCGGTGGGGTGTGGAAGAAGGGCGACGAGGTGGTCGTCCTCCCTTCGGGGTTCGAGACGAGGATCGAGGCGATCGACAGCGCCGACGGGCCCGTCGAGGAGGCCATTCCCCCGATGTCGGTGACACTCCGCCTCGAAGACGAGATCGACGTATCCCGGGGCAACATGATCAGCCGGCCCAACAACCGGCCCCAGGTCGGCCAGGACCTCGAGGCGATGGTCTGTTGGATGTCGGAGGAGACGACTCTCCGGGAGCGGCAGAAGCTCGCCATCAAGCACACCACCAACTGGGTGCGGGGGTTGGTCAAGGAGATCCGGTATCGGCTCGATGTCAACACGCTGCACCGCGACGAGGAAGCCGACACGCTCTCCCTCAACGAGATCGGCCGGATAAGTCTGCGAACCACCCAGCCGTTGTTCTACGACGACTACCGGCGCAACCGGGAGACCGGCGCCTTCATCCTCGTCGACGAGGGCACCAACAACACGGTCGGCGCCGGGATGATCATCGGCCCCACCTCGACGTGACCGACCGGAATGTCACCTGGCACCGGGGGACGGTGTCGGCCGAGGACAGGGCGGCGACCACGGGTGGTGCCGGTGTCACCGTGTGGATGACCGGGTTGCCGGCGAGTGGCAAGTCGACGATCGCGGCCCGACTCGAGGAGCGACTCATCGCCATGGGTCGGGCCTGCTATCGCCTTGACGGCGACAACATCCGCCACGGGTTGAACGGCGACCTGGGTTTCTCCCCGGATGATCGCACCGAGAACATCCGACGGATCGGTGAGGTGGCCCGGCTGTTCGCCGACGCCGGTCTGATTGCCATCGTCCCCGTGATCAGCCCCTATGCGAGAGATCGCAAGCGGGTCCGCGACATCCACGATGAAGCGGGTCTCGACTTCCGGGAGGTATTCGTCGACACCCCCCTCGAGGTCTGCGAACAGCGCGACCCCAAGGGTCTCTACGCCAAGGCCCGCGCCGGTGAGATAACCGGGTTCACCGGCATCGATGCTCCCTACGAGGCCCCCGAGAACCCGGATCTCCGTATCGACACCACCGAAACCGACGAGACGGCCGCCGTCGACGCCATCATCGCCATGCTCGGCTGAGCTCTTGGGGGGACCGGTGCCCTAGCGCCGCCACCGGGCGACCGCATTGAGAAGATCGACGAGGGCCGTCGTGCCCGACCGGATGCGGACGCCTCACTGCTGTTCTCCCCCCACGAAGGTG
>WHUC01000147.1:1706-5215 GCA_009377435.1 Acidimicrobiia bacterium | reverse complement strand
CTGCGCCACCTTGGGGAAGGTCGCGCCCTCGGGAAGCTCGTCATCGAGATCGGCTGACCTCCTCGCTATTCCGCCACCTGAAGGAGCCTTCGACCGTACCCACGCCCTTGCGGATTGCCTCAACCACTCTTGGCTACCGCCGTTGGGCTCCCGATCACGAGTGTGCGGTTTCGGTTCATGATGGCCGCCGGTGGCTCCGTTGGTCGGCGACAGTGTGTCCGGTACGTGGGTGACACCTTCTCGTTCCATGCTTTCGGTTGATTCGAGGAGTCGTGACTGCATCGACGTGACCGCATCCTCCGGTGACTTCTGTCCAGCGACTCAGTCGACCAGGCGTGGCCACGTCCATGCGTACCAGATGATCAGCAGGAGCAGCACCGCCTCGACAGCCGAGCCGAACCAGTAGAAGGCCCATGTCTCGCCCACCGCGTTTCCGATCGAGACGAGAACGAACAGGGACGCGACCACGACGTTGGTCCAGCGGGCCACGCGTGCCGGCAGCGCCAGGGACAGAAACACCATCAGACTCGGGATCGTCATGAGGACCAGAGCCCCAAGCGCCCAGGCCTGACTGATGTCGAACTCCCATACGCGTCCCACCAGGATGTCGTCGATTGTTCCCGGCTTGTACAACGCGAAGATGTCCACGTACACGTACAGGAACATCGCGGACACCCACAGTGCCGACAGCTTCAGCCGGACAGGTACCCGCATGTCCTCCAGCCGTCGCGGATTCTGCTCGTCTGACCTCATGGCGTTACTCCTCATGTTTCTGTCCTGGTCGTTGGCTTACTAAGTAATCTAGGGTTTACTTAGTAAGCTGTCAAAACGCCCGCCTGAAGCAGGGGCGAAAGGAATGGACTTGGCCAGCCGAACCGACCCGAACCCACAGCCTCGCACGCCGCTGAGCAGAGAGCGGGTGCTGCACGCCGCCATCGCCGTCGCCGACCAGGTGGGCCTGGAGTCGCTGACCATGCGTCGACTGGGCCGGCACCTCGGCGTCGAAGCGATGTCGCTCTACAAACACGTGGCCAGCAAGGACGAGATCCTGGACGGGATCGTCGACATCGTGGTCAGCGAGATCGATCTACCGTCCACCGAGGCCGACTGGAAGACGGCCATGCGACAGCGAGCCGTCTCAGCCCGACAGGTCCTGGCGAGCCACCCCTGGGCAATCGGAATGATGGAGTCCCGAGCCGCGATGGGACCCGCAGCCATGCGGTACACCGACGCAGTGATCGGAAGCCTCCGGGCGGGAGGCTTCTCCGTCGAGATGACGGCTCACGCCTTCTTGTTACTGGACAGCTACATCTACGGATTCGTGGTGCAAGAGACGAGCTTTCCGTTCGACACCACCGAGGAGACCGCCGAGCCGGCAGAAGCCATCCTCCAAACCCACCCGGCCGACCAGTATCCCCACCTGGCCGAGATGGCCACCGAGTACGTCACGAGACCCGGCCACAACTACGCCGACGAGTTCGAGTTCGGCCTGGATCTGATCCTCGACGGCCTAGAGACACACCGCGACGGTTGACAGCCGTGCTCATCAGTCCCGATGACCTCGAATCGCTGGAGGAGACACTGGCCGTCCTCGGCGACTCGGAGGCCGTTGCCGAACTGGTGGAGGCTCATGGCGCCTATATGGAGGGCGATGTCGTTCGTGGCGTCGAGGCAGTCAGGGCCCTCCGGCGGAAGTGAATGGCGCTCAGTACGAGCTGGTGGTGACAGCCCCGTGCGAGCAATCTTGAGAGAGACTTCCTGAGGCAGTGTGCTTTTGCCGTCATCGACCTCATCACGGGGGCGTTGCTGGACAATCCCAAACGCGTTGGAGTTCCCCTACGCGATGAGATCGAGGGGGTATGGAGCGCCCGAACGGGGAACTTATCAGTTCTCTCCCGGATCGACGAGGGAGCTCGGGAAGTCATCGTGCCCCGCACCGGCCACCAGCGAGATGTCTATCGTTCCCATGATCTGTGAACCTGAGCGAATATGTGCCGTTCGGCGCTCTTCAGCGATGTGTGTGTTCTCGTTCGATAAGCGGTGATCGGGATTCAACCACGACCCCGTTACATGTAACATGTGAGTATGGCCACACCAGACAACGACTCCTCCGTCTCAGAACGGGTGCGCAGCTATCGACAGCGGATGCGGGCTCAGGGCATGCGACCGATCCAACTGTGGGTGGCGGATGTCCACGCCCTAGGTTTCGCCGATGAGGCGCACCGTCAAGCAGCCGCCGTCGCAGCCAGCGACCATGCAGCCGACGATCAAGCGTTCATCGACGCCCTCAGCCTGGACGAGTGAGACGCGCAGAGATCTGGACGGCCGCAGCCGGGAGTGGCTATGCGGGTAAGCCTCGACCCGTGGTGATCATTCAGGACGATCGGTTTGACGCTACGGACTCGGTGACCGTGTGCGCGTTCACCACCGATCCGACCGAGGCACCGTTGATTCGGCTCCCGGTCGTTCCCGACGATCAAAACGGCCTGCGGGTAGCAAGCAGTCTGATGGTTGACAAGGTTACGACGGCGCCTCGCTCCAAGCTCGGTGAACGCATCGGGCGCCTGGCCGACCAGGACATGGTCAGGCTCGGGCGCGCGATTGTGGTGTTCTTCGGCCTGGCTGGTAGCTGACCACCCCGGCCACCGAGGTGCCAGAGCGAGCACTCGGCTCAATTGTGCGAACAAGGCGTTCTTCCGCACCGAGACCTTCACCAGCCTCGACCACCACCGCCAAGAGAATGCCGCCTTCGTCGCCTTCCACAGCACCCACCCCGCTACTCCGCCCACGCCGGCGCCACCCCCGACCAGATGTGGCACGGCCACCTCCCCGTCTGCTTCGGCACCGATGAAATCCCTCGTAAATGTATCGCTGACGTCACCGCCACCGTGGAAACGCCGATCAAGACGCCGGTCTCGGTGTTGGATGATCTCGGCCGGCTCAAGAGTTTGGAACATTAAAACCCCGAGTTGGGTTCTTCGTCGATGCAGTTGATGCGGTGAGCCAGTATCCGTCCCGGAAGGCCGGCTTGGCATGGCTCCGCCTCGAACATCGGTGGGCAATGCCGGTTGAGCAGCGCCGCAGTTCAGATCGCCTGTCGGCCTCCTCGACGCAGTCGCTCGGCCAAATCGGGGCCGAGTTGTCGAGATTGCGCCGTCACCCGCCCGGTGGTGTCCCCAATCTCGAAGTCTTTTCTTCGGTGACCCCTCACGGGCAATGTCGAATCCGCCGCATGAGCGGTCGGGGTCGCGTGCGATACTGAAGGGCATGCAACTCCAGATCGGTCCTGACGATGATCGTGGGTTCAACGCGGCGCGTGATGCGCTCATGGAGCGATTCGAGGCTTGGTTGGCGGAATCGTCGGTGGGGGACGGCGTTGTTGTCGAGATCGTCTGGTATGCCGGGGTGGCACTGGAGTGGAAGTGGAGCTATGGCGACGGTGACCTCGGTCGGTGGCACCCGGCGGATGTGGGCGAGTTCCTATTGGAGTGGTGTCCCCGCAAGCTGAG
>WHUC01000147.1:0-1235 GCA_009377435.1 Acidimicrobiia bacterium | reverse complement strand
GCCGACGCCCGGGAGCTGATAGGTCTCCTCGACACCGGCGATGTCATGGACGAGCAGATCGGCGATCGGACGTTCAAGACCAAGAGCTCCGCCGAGCTGCCCCGGCTCCGCCAGGTCTTCACCTGGGCGAAGAAGGCCGGTGTCCTCCGGGTCGCCCACGGGCGTGTCATCGCCACCAAGCGAGGCCTGGCGATGACCGGCGATCCAGTCGGGTTCTTCGATCGGGCTCTTGCGGCCCTCTTGGCGATCGGTCCGCTCGCCTCCCAGCGTGACCCCGACGGGTGGCTGGCCTGGCCGGAGGTCAACGAGCTGTTGGACGGGGTTGTCTTGACACTTCTGATCGGCCCGTATGTCTCCCAACGCCCGTTACCGATCGAGCACCTGACAGACGTTGCGACAGAGACGGTGCTCGACACCTTCGAGTTCCCGGCTGTCGACGACGATGGGGTGGCTCGACGTGTTGGCGTCGACGTCATCGACAGCATGGACGCCCTCGTACTAGCCGGGGTGGTACGACGCGTCAACCTGCCCGAGTCATCAGACACCGACCGAGAAATCAGCCGACGGCGTCACGACGGGTCGGTTGAGTTGACCCCGGCCGGTGTGGCGGCCACCCACCGACTCCTGCTCGGCGCCGGTTACGAGGCTCCCACCGCCGGCCGCTTCACAGATGCGACCGCCACCGAGCTGTTCCTCGGGACCGACCTGGACGACTTTCCCACGCTGTGGGGAGAGGTCGAAGTGTGGCGCCGCCGGCGGGATCCGCTCCGGGCCGCCGAGGAGGTGGCGACCGCCGTCCGTGAGCTGGAGGATCCGGCCTTGCAGAACCTGGCATTGGCCGTGCTGGCAGACATGGAGGTCGCCATCGCCGGTCCGCAAGTCCGTCTCCTCGCCGCCGAACCGGCGACCCGGGGCTTTGCCCTGTGCTGGCTGGTGGACGAAGGTCTCGAAGACGCTCAAGAGTTGTTCGACCCCGACGACGTCGCCTGGTTCGTCGACGTTCTCGCCCAGCGGCTCGTGACCGGCGGGGGAGAGAGCCTGCTCGAGACCCTGGCGCTAGCGGGTGGCGAAGACGCCCAGATCGCCGCGATCAGTCGTCTCTGGCGTTCTCCTTCACCGGCCACCGACACGATTCTGTCCGCGATCGAGGACCTGCACCCGGCGAAGGTGGTCGCCAAGGCGGCGCACAAGGCCATGTTCCAGCGCCGGAGCTGGCTCGGTACATCACCGCCCCA
>WHUC01000146.1 GCA_009377435.1 Acidimicrobiia bacterium | reverse complement strand
GAACGTGGTGTGCTGGGGACAGACGATCCTCTACCGTTCCCCCATGAGCTCACCCACTCCACCCCCACCAGACACCACCGGCACCCACGACGAGCGCATCGGTCTCGACTACGTCGAGGTGGGGCCCGACCGCGTCGTGGGGCGTCTTGAGATCCAATCCCACCATCATCAGCCCTACGGGATCGTCCACGGAGGTGTGTACTGCTCGGTCGTCGAGTCGCTGGCGTCGGTCGGCGCCGCCGCCTGGGCCGGAGGGCAGGGCCTTGGGGGCGCGGTTGGGCTCACCAACACCACCGACTTCCTCCGTGCCATATCGGAGGGGACGGTTACCGGGACGGCGACACCACTTCATCGGGGAAGAAGCCAGCAACTGTGGCAGGTGGAGATCACCCGCGACTCCGACGACAAACCGGTCGCTGTCGGCCGGGTCCGTCTCCAGCACGTGAACGGGTAGACATCCATCACGGGTGCGATGGGATCAGAGGACCGCGGACCCCACCCCGTCGAGGAGCCGTCGCAGCAGATGCACGGGCAGACCGACCACGTTGGAGGGTGAACCCTCGATAGCATCGATGAACACCCCGGCAATCCCCTGCAGTCCGTAAGCACCGGCCTTGTCCATCGGTTCGCCGGTGGCGATGTAGGCCGTTATCTCCTCTTCGGTCACGGGGAGAAAATGCACCGCCGTGGTATCGATGTCGGAGACGATGTCACTGCCGGAGGCGACGGCCACACCGGTGACGACATGGTGCGTGTCGTTCTGCAACCGGCCCAGCATCGACCGCGCCTCGGCGGGGTGGGCCGGCTTGCCGAGGATGGCACCCTCGTGAACCACCGCGGTGTCGGCGGCGATCACGATTGCCCCGGGTGCGTCGACCGACTCCGCCTTGGTGCGGGCGAGACGTTCCACGTAGCTCGTCGGCGCCTCATCGGGGAAACGGGTCTCGTCGACCTCGGGTGCGATCACCTCGAACTCGAGCCCGATGCTGTGAAGCACCTCCCGTCGCCGGGGGGATGAGGAGGCGAGGATGATCATGCCAGCATCCGCCCATGACGCATGACTGCCACCGGATGGGTCAGCACCCCCGGCGACAGCACCGGGTCGGCGTCGAAGAACACCGCGTCGGCGGGCTCGCCGGAGACGAAGCCATCCGACATCCCCAGGTATCTCCGGGGGCGATCACACAAGGTCATCAGGATCTCCTCGGCCGACATCCCGAACTGGCCGAGTCGAAGACCCTCTGAGGCGACATCGCCGAGATCGGTGGCGAAGTCGGTACCGGCGAGCACCACCACTCCGGCGGCGATGGCGTCGGTCAACAGTCCTCCCACGTTTTGGAGGCCCCGGGTGAGCAGTTTCCCACCGCTCGACTCGGCGCCGAGCATGGCGATCGTCTCCTCGATACGCACGACGGTGGGAACCCATGCCCCACCCCTCTCCCCAAGGACGGCGACGTCATCGGAGGTGAGGAACATGCCATGCTCGATCGAGTCGACACCGGCCTTCACCGCCATCGACGGGACGTCCGGCGCCATGGTGTGGATGGCGACACGGGCACCCACCTCATGGGCCGCCTCCACACCGGTGCGTAGTTGATCGAGGTCGAAGTTGGGAAGCGGGCCCCGGCCCTTCCGGGGCCAGTCACCCACGAGCTTGACCCATCCCTTGGCCTCCGCGGCCACGGCCTTCACCTCCTCGGCAAGGTGGGCGGGGTCGATCTCGCGAAACCCGGGGAAGTAGCCGCCGGGCACGGCAATGATCTCACCGGCTGCCTCGAAGTCGGGGCGTTCGGTCGGAGGAACCTCGGTCAGGGTCATGACGGTGGTATCGCTCCACCCCTTGTCGATCACGCAGAAAACACCCCTCTCCAAGTAGGCGAAGGCGCGCGACCGGGTCCCGACGGGATCACCCGGACCGGATTCGAGTACCTCGTTGGCGAGATGGGAATGAGCGTCGACCAGACCGGGGATTGCCCACCATTCGGTGCCGGTGACGTCGCCTGCGCCGGGGTCGGGCTGCCAGGTCCCGTTCTCGGTTCCAAGTGTCACTGCCTCGTGCGTCCCCGGTCGACGGATGTGGAATCGGGCCATGTGGCGACATTACCTTGGGAGGTTGGTGAGGAACGGGGCGACTCGGAGTAACGCCCCCGGCGCGGTACGGTTTCATCGTGAGACACCTTCAAATCCTCCTCGTCGCGGGTGCCCTCGTCCTGGCAGGCTGCGTCGCTCAGGACACCGGCACGACCACCACGACGGCGGCGGCGGCTGCGGCGGCGAACGCCGAACCGAGCCCACCATCGTCGTCTGCCACCACGGCCACCGCTACCACTCCGACGACGACAACATCGACGACGCCCCCGACGACAGCAGAGGTGTTCCAGACCTGTGAGGAGGACCCCGGCAACAGCGAGGTGCTGTGCTCCACAGTCACTCTCATCGAGGAGTACTACGTCGATCCGATCGGGAAGGGCGCCCTCGCCGACGCCGCCATCGAGTCGCTTCAGACCGCCAACGTCCCCGAGCCCGACGAGAGAGGGGAGGTGTGTGCCATCCCGGGGGAGGCCTTCCGCGGGGTGTGCGAGCTTGCCGACGAGCGCAACTGGGACGTGGACAAGACCGCAGAGACGGCTACTACCGGGATGATCTTCAGGACACTCGATCCCAACTCGGCCTACATCGACCCCGCAACCACCGAACTCTTCCGGGAGAACCAGGAGGGTGCGATCCAGGGAATCGGTGCCCTGGTCACCTCACGGAACGACGCCGACGAGGTCTGTGACCCGATCGGTGATGGCTGTCGGATGCTCATCGTGTCGACCTTCCCCGACGGGCCGGCGGCCAAGGCCGGTCTCGAGCCCGACGACCAGATCATCACCGTCAGCGGCGAGTCGATCAATGGCCGGAGCATCGACGAGGTCACCGCCGAGGTGCGGGGTCCGGAGCGGACCACGGTCAATCTGGGGATCCGCCGTGATTCCGAGGAATTCACCATCGACATCGAACGGGCAGCCGTCGAGGTCCCCGTGGTCGAGTCCGAGGTCATCGACGGGACCGGTTACCTGCGAGTGAACCAGTTCACCGCCAATGCGGGGGACCAGGTCCGGGCCGCACTGGAGGGCTTCGGGTCGGTCGACGAGATGGTCCTCGATCTTCGCAACAACCCGGGTGGCCTTCTCGATGCCGCCATCGAGGTCACCAGCGAGTTCACCGACGAGGGCGGGGTCGTGGAGATCGAGAGTCGTGAGGGCGTCGAGCACTACGACGTCCTCCCCGGTGGTCTCGCCACCGATCCGGATTTGCCCCTCTACGTACTGATCAACCGGGGGAGCGCATCGGCCTCGGAGGTCCTCGCCGGCGCCCTCGGCGAGAGCGGTCGGGCCACCGTCCTCGGGGAGAACTCCTTCGGCAAGAACACGGTTCAGCAGCAATTCCCCCTCCCCAACGACGGGACCCTCAAGTTGACCATTGCCCGTTGGCACACCCCCGGTGGTCTCGACTTCGGAGAGAACGGGATCACTCCCGACATCGCCGTCGAACTGGATCCCACCGCCACCGCCGAGGAGGTCGTCGACCAGACCCTGGCCGCCGTCGGCTGAGGGGCGGGGCGCCGCAGGGGATTCGACCCGAACTTCAGCCGATTTTGTACCTCCAGGTACAGCCGAACCTAAGTGGTGTCGGTCGGGCCGAGATAGGTGTCGGCGATCCGCTCCCGGACGGTTCGATACTGGTCGGAGGCGCCGTGCAGCAGATGCTCCGGTGGTGGGTTCTGCCCCAGCTCGGCCATTGTGATCGTGTCGGCGAATGCCACCATCGACACCGTCGGCGCTGCCTCCTGAGGAGGATTGCTTCCTGAAGCTCGTCCCCTGGAGATCCCGGTTCCCTTGACCAATCTCACCGCCCGCGACTTGAGCATCCTCAAGCTCTTGCGCCTCATCTGCTTCCGTTCTTGCGCCGGAAACCGGTGCTGCCTGAAATTGGTGGACAGTTCGAGGAGGACGTCGGCGGCTGTGGAGGCACCGCGTTGTGATGGGAGTTGTGCACACCGTTCGGCCAGCCTCGCCCCCACATCGGGGGCGAGGAGCCGCGTCGTTGCCTCGCCGATCTGCTGTGGATCATCGTCGGGTGCGGCCAACGCCAGCCCCTGTTCGGCGGCCCACTGTGCCCGCGCCGTCTGATCGTCGGTTACGGCAGCCTGGGTCGGCACGAGGAGGGCGGGTAACCCGGCATGAAGCACCTCGTGGAAGGAGTTGTAGCCGGCCTCGATGACGGCGGCATCGAAGGCCGCCAGGTAGCTCGCCAGAGGGAAGACGCCCCTTAGGTGGACCACCCGCTTGTCCCCCGAGCCGGAATCGGGACCGGAGAGGGGGCTCCGGGTCAACGCCACCTGCCACTCGGGTCGGGCGAGCACAGCCCGCACCGCCGCGGCGGCGGCACCGTCGGGGTCATTCCCACGGAGGGTCACCAGGGCGGTGGGGCGGGCCGGGTCCAAACCGAGCCGGAGAGCGGCCTCTTCTTTGGGCAATCGGTCCACCTGCTCCAGCAAGGTCACCGGGGGGACCCGCACCACGTCGTCGAGCCGTGCCGTGGCGCCGCGATCCGCCGCGGAGGCCAGGTCACCCGGCTCCAGCACCAAGTCGAACCGGTGCCGGGCATCCAGGGCATCGAGATTGGCATTGGGTTGCCACATGGGTCGGCGCACCCACACGAACGCCACCCGGGGCAGGGCCCGGCGGGCAAATGCGATCCCTGCGTACGGCCAAACACCGTCGAAGGCGAAGACCCCGGCGCCGGTCTCCTCGACCAGGGCGGACACCCGGTCGGCGAGGTAATGCTGCCACCTCGCCGGAGGAAGGAGATCGAGGTGACGGCTCGGGCAGTACTCGCCGCGAAGCCCCAGGTCGAGAATGAGGGGGAGGGCTTGCGACATCGAGAAGATGACCGGATCCCCCCGATCCCCCAAGGCGAGAGCGATAGCTGCCTGGCGCGCCAGGTGGCCCAAACCTGTGCCATTGCTGGTGGCGAGGATGACGGAGGCACGGGGCCGATCGGGCATAGGGGCCACCCTAGGAGGAAGGTTGGGGTCATCGCCATCCGACGCATCCGGAGCCACACGGTCCATCCACTAGCATCCGCACGTGCCTCCCCCAGATCCCATCGCCAATCGTGGGCCGGTGATCCTGGCGACCAGCAACGGAACGGGCATGGGACACCTCACCCGTCAGATCTGCGT
>WHUC01000145.1 GCA_009377435.1 Acidimicrobiia bacterium | reverse complement strand
CCTTGGCATTACCTCGACGACGGCACCCGAATCTCCGGCGGTGAGAAGGGCTATATCGACGGCGTCGTCCTCGACGATCCCTGGCCGGTAGCACTGGGGCTGCAACGACACCTCCTCGTGTCCCACTACGTCGACACCGAGATAGGGAGGATCCTCGACGACATCGAGGAAGCAGGGTGGTACCACGACGCTCTGATCGTGGTGGTCTCCGATCACGGCGCCTCATTCGAATCGGGTCACCACCGTCGTGAGGTCGTGGCCGAAACTCTCGACTCGGTTGCACCGGTCCCCATGGTCGTGAAGTACCCGGCCGATTTCGAGGAGGCGCCGGAACCGGGATCGATTGACGATGTGCGGGCCGAGTCGGTCGATTTGGTGCCGACGGTGCTCGATGTCATCGGTCTCGGTGTCCCCTATCGAACCGATGGCTTATCCCTCCTCGACACCGAGAGGCGATCGGGCAGAGTCGAATCGGTCATGTTCAACGAGGGGGAGCGGCTCCGCTACCCGGTTGACCTGGCGCCGACCCTGGCGACGGCGACCTTCTTCGACCGGTGGTTCCCCGATCGTGATCCCTGGCAGGCAGAACCCCCAGGAATCAGCGACCGCATGCGGGTGACACCCGGTCAGATCATCGACGATGCCGATGTCCGGTTCGAGATGGAGGAGCCCGCCCGGTTCAACGACGTCGATCCCGACGCCGAACCTCTCCCCGTTGTGGTCTACGCCGCGGTCGGTGGTGTGGCACCGGGGACCCCGGTCGGGGTGCTCGTCAACGGCGACCTCGTGGCGGTGACCGCCACCTACATGAAGGGAAAGGCCATGCGCACCGGCGCCGTGATCCCTCCCACGTCGCTGAAGCGGGGTCGCAACGAGGTTCGCCTGGTAGTTCTCACCGAATCGGGCCCAGCACGGGAGTGATCGGTTCCGACCGGGACGGGCCGCGGTTCAGAGCAGGGCGCAGATGGTGGCGGGGTCGATGTTGCCCCCACTGAGGATCACCCCCACCCGACCATGTGTGGTGAGCGCGCCCGACAGGAGGGCGGCTATGGGCAGGGCCCCCGAGGGCTCCACCACCAGTTTCATCCGGGTGAGAAGGAACAGCACCGCCTCCCCAATCGCCTCCTCGGACACGGTGACCATGTCATCAACGTGCCGGCGCACCAGGGGGAAGGTCAGACTGCCCAACGAGGGTGTCCGGGTCCCGTCGGCGATCGTCGGGGGGTTGTGGACGGTCTGGAGAACACCGGTGTGGAACGATCTGGTGGCGTCGTCGGCCACCTTGGGCTCGACACCCACCACCCTGCATGTGGGCGATAGACCACGGGCGGCGAGGGCCGATCCCGACAACAACCCTCCCCCACCGCACGGCACCAGCAGGTAATCGAGATCGCCCACCTCCTCGATCAGTTCCATCGCGGCCGTCCCCTGGCCGGCTATCACGTCGGGATGGTCGTATGGGGGGATCACGACGGCGCCGGTCTCCTCGGCGAGCTCGGCGGCGACCTTCTCCCGGGTGGTCTGGTCGGGCTCGTGCTCGACGACCGTCGCTCCGTAACCCTCGGTGGCCTCCCGTTTCGTGACGGGGGCGTCGTCGGGCATGACGACCGTGGTGGCGACCTCGAGGAGTCCCCCGGCGAGGGCTATCGCCTGGGCGTGGTTGCCCGATGAGTAGGTGAGGACGCCCCGCTCCCGCTGTGCGGGGTCGAGCTGGTGGATGGCGTTGTAGGCGCCCCTGAACTTGAATGCGCCAACCCGCTGGAGGTTCTCACACTTGGCATACACCTCCGAGCCCACGATGGCGCCGAGATGACGGGAGGTGAGAACCGGGGTCCGGTTGGCCACGCCGGATAGACGGTCGGCGGCGGCCCGCACGTCATCGAAATCGGGGAGAGCATCCACCATCGGCGCTGTCAACCGAATGCTCCCTCACCCTCGGGTTGGGCACAGAGGAAGGGTTCTCCTCCGTCGGCCCCGTGATAGTGGTGGATCGCCCCGTCGGGTCCGCGCAACAGGATGCGGTATCCGTCGACGAGGGCCATGGTGTAGGACATACCCGGCTGCGGACACCCCAACGCCCCGTTGCGCCAGGTGACCTCCGACATGGACTCGACGGAGATATCTCCCTCGTCGCAGTCGAGACGGCTGGCGAGTTCGGCGATCGCGGCCCCGAGGTTGTCACTCATCGGGTCCATTGTCGTCGACCACGTCTTCTTCTGCCTCCCGTGTCAGCTCGAGCACCCTGAAATCACCGAGACCGCGGGGGTGAAGGAGGGCCTCGACCTCGGTTCTCCGGGTCCGCAGCACCAAACGCTCCATCTCGTCGCCCCCGGCGAGGGCCAACTCTTCACGACGGAGCCGGGATAGACGGTCCCGCAAACCAAGATGGGCGAGAAAGTCGTCCTGGCGCCACAGCTTCGTCTCAAAACCGAGACGGGCCGCTATGTCCTCCGCCGCGGTGAAGTTGACATCGGCGGTGATATCTGTGGCCCCGGGTTGTTCGAGGGGATAGGGCCCGAGATGATGGGCCTGGTAGGTGCGCAGTGTCCCGTCGGCCCGTCTCGGAAGCAGATTTTCGGCGGTGTCCCCGTAGTCGATCAACAGCATCGCCCCCTCACGCAGACGAGGCGACATCTGCGTCAGCCAATCTCCCACCGCCAACTGCACTTCGACGCAACCACCATCGGGGACATCTCCCGCGTAGAGGTCGAGCCAGGTGACCACCGGGTCCCGGGGCTCGGCATCGATCATCTCCAGTCGGCCCTCCTCCACACCGACCCAGCGCTCCCGCCATGCCCCGTCGACACGCTGGGCCATGGCCATGGGGAGATTGTCGAGGAGCTCATTGGCGATGACGACACCACGGAAGCGTTCGGGAAGGTACTCGAGACCGGAAACGACCTCGAGATCAGGGATCCCGCCGAGTTGGGCACGCGCCGCCGGAGACACCTCGACCGCGATTGCCCTCGACCCAGTGACCGCCATCAGAGGACCGATCAACGATCCCGAGCCGGCGGCCACCTCCACGACCAGAAGGGGATCACCGATCCGCTCGTGGACCGCCAACACATATACGGCCAGTGTCTCCCCGAAAAGGGGGCTGACCTCGGGACTCGTCATGAAATCACCGGACCGCACCGACCGCAGCGTCTCGGATGCAAAGAATCCCCCTTCCCCGTAGAGCGCCATACTCATAAAGCGTTCGAATGGGATGGGACCCTGCGCGGCGATGTCGTCGAGGATCATTGCCATGAAGGGTATCCCGAACCTTCAACATGCTCGCGGGGAATACATGGCACAATCAGGGCCATGCGCATCCTGTTCGTCGCATCGGAGGTCGTCCCGTTCGCCAAGACGGGCGGTCTCGCCGATGTCGCCGGCGCCCTCCCGGTCGCCCTCGCCGCCATGGGTCACGATGTGAGGGTGGTCATGCCCGCCTACCAGCAGGTCACCACGGCAGGCCACAGACCGGAACCATCAACCCTCGGGGAGGACGATCTCCCCCTGGGCACATGGAGCGCCCACATCCGGTACCTGGTCGACGAGCTCGATGGTGGTGTACCCGTCTATCTCGTCGATCATCCTCCCTCCTATCACCGTGATGCCCTCTACACCGATGACTCCGATGAGCACACCCGATTCCTCATCCTGTCGCGGGCAGCATTGAGTCTCACGGAGCGTCTCGGATGGACCCCCGAGGTAATCCACTGCCACGACTGGCAGACCGCTCTGATACCCCTCTATGTCGGCACCGGCCAGTATCCGCATCTCGAGGGCGTCCCCACGGTTCTGACCATCCACAATCTCGGCTATCAAGGGGTATTCGGGTCGCAAATCCACGACGACATCGGTCTCGGTGCCTACTCCTATCTCCTCCATCAGGACGACTTCAATGAGGGGAGGATCAACTTCCTCAAACACGGCATCATCTACTCCGACCTGATCACCACCGTGAGCCCAACCTACGCTGCCGAGATCACGACACCCCAGTATGGATGCGGTCTCGACGATCTTCTCCGTCTACGTGGCGGTGAGGTGGTGGGGATCCTCAACGGCATCGACACCGCCGAGTGGAACCCGCGCACCGACCCCCACATCTCCTATCGATATTCGGCGAAGAGTCTGTGGCGGAAGGAGAAGTTCAAGCACGACTTCCTCGACTCCCTCGGTGTCCGCTACGAGGAGGGTGTGACCGTGGCGGGGATCGTCTCCCGTCTTGTCTGGCAGAAAGGAATCGAGCTGGTGGTCGAGGCCATGGGAGGTCTTCTCGAGGAACGTCCCGACCTGCGTCTCGTCGTCCTCGGATCGGGTGACAAGTCGGTCGAGGAGGGCCTCCGCTGGTTGGAGTGGCGCTATCGCGACCAGGTTTCGTTCACCGCCGGGTATGACATCGCCCTATCACACCGGATCGAGGCCGGCTCGGATCTGTTCCTGATGCCCTCGAGGTATGAGCCCTGTGGTCTCAACCAGATGTACAGTCTCGCCTACGGAACGGCGCCCCTGGTGCGGAAAACCGGCGGTCTCGCCGACACGGTCACCACCTTCGACCCCGTTGCCGGGACCGGGAACGGCGTGGTATTCGACGACTCCGATGCCAATGCGGTGCGGTGGGCGGTGACCAAGGCCCTCGGGTTCCGCGCCGAGAAGAAGACCTGGAGGACCCTGCAAGGCAACGCCATGTCGGTGGACCACTCCTGGTCGGCCCGTGCCACCGACTACGACGCCGTCTACCGCCGGCTCTCCGTCTGAGGCGCCAACGAATGAGCCGCTTTTCAACTCTGGGGATCGTCCTGGTTCTGATAGCCGGATTCGTGATCCTCTTCGCGGTGCGGATCCCCGATCCTGATCCGAATCCGACCACAGCGACCCAGGCGGCCACCCAGACGACGGCACCAACCACCACCATCGGGGCCTCGACGACCACGATGGCGCTGACCACCACCATGGCACCCACCACGACCACCCTCCCCGCCAACTGCTCCCGGGGACCGACGGGGGAGGCCACCGGGGAATTCGTCAAGGTTCCCGGGCGTCAGAAGGCACCGCAACGGAACGAAAAGCACTTCACCTACACCGTCGAGGTGGAAAGGGGTGTCAACCTCGCCCCGCAATGTGTGGCCCGCACCGTCCATAGGATTCTCAACACCAAGAAGGGGTGGCCCGTGCGGGGGTACTCCTTCGAGCGTGGGGGCAATGACCTCAAGGTCACCCTGGCCACGGCGAGCACGGTCGACGAGTTGTGCACTCCCCT
>WHUC01000009.1 GCA_009377435.1 Acidimicrobiia bacterium | reverse complement strand
GTTGGTGCTCATGCCACCACTGAGCGATATCAGTGCGATCCCCACCACGGCGAGCACCACTCCGCCCAGCACGGGGAGGGTGAACGGCTCATCGAGGACCACCGCCGCCAGAAGGGTCCCCACCAGGGGTGCGGCCGAGACCAGGGCGCCGGTACGTGCCACCCCGATTTTCTGCTGACTGAGAGCGACCAATGTCCACCCCGCCATGAAGTGGAAGAACGTGGCCGTCGTGAAGAATGCCAAAGCGCTGATGGGGATCCCGGCGGCCACCGACACCTCACCGACAATGACCATCCGTGCCAGCAGCAGAACCTCGACGGACAGGAGAAGACCGAAGGCGGTGCGGTAGGCGTCGGTTAGCTGATTCGACTTGCGGTTGATGGTCTGGACGAACCCGAACCCGAGAGCGGCCATCAACGCCCACGCCACCCCCGCCGTCATTTCCCCTTCCCCCCGAACCCGGTGTGATCGGCACGCATTTTGGGTTTGGGATGGGGCTCGACGGTACGCAAGGAGGCTGGTGTGGAATGCCGTTGTGCAGATCGGCGGCCAGACGCGTCGCTCGCCAGGACGCAGGACGAAGACGCACCCGGTGCGGTGCTTCGAGGACGAGGACGCCGCCAGCGACGATGGCTGGGCGTCGAGATGTGTGACATGCGTTTCACACCAGTCTCCAAGACCTGTGTTGTACCACTCGACGAAGGGGTTGCCCAATCGATTGCCGGTCCTGGACTACGCCATCGCACCATGAGTAGGACCGGTCGATCAGACCGTTGCTGAGAGGACTCGCGCCAGATGCTCGACGGTGGAGACGTCGTGGGCGGGTCTCATACCGAGGATCACCATGTCGAGCCCGGCGTCGAACAGGGTCACGGCGCGTCTCGCCACGTCGTCGGGGTCCGGATCCGGACCGAGGCGGAAGTGGGTGGAGCAGGCGATCTCGGTGGGGTCCCGTCCCACATCCTCACAATGGCCGGTCAGTACCTCACGCAACCGACGCCACTCGTCCACCTCATCCTCGGCGAAGAGGGCGTCCCACATCGATGCGTACTCGGCCACGAGACGCAGGGTCCTCTTCTCCCCCCTGCCGCCGATCACGATCGGTGGGCGGGGCGTCTGGATCGCCTTGGGCTCGTTGCGGGCCTCGGTGAGGTGATAGAACGTACCGTCGAAATCTGTGGTCTCCTCGGTGAGCAGACGATGGATCACCTCGGTGCCCTCCTCGAACCGGGTCATCCGCTCCCCCAGCGTCCCCAGCTCGATCCCGTAGGCGTCCGCCTCCAACTCGTACCAGCCCGCACCCAACCCCAGCTCGAGTCGGCCGCCGGAGACGATGTCGAGGGACGCCGCCATCGACGCCGTCACCGCCGGATGACGAAAATGCATGCCCGTGACCATCGACCCCACCCGGATACGACTGGTGGCCGAGGCGAGCGCCGACAGTGTGACCCATGCCTCCAGACACGGGCCGTTGGTATCACCGCGGAGCGGATAGAAGTGGTCGAAGTTCCAGGCCGACGCAAACACATCGAACTGGTCGGCCGCCCTCCACACCTCCAGCATATTGCCGTAGGTGGTGTGCTGGGTTGGCGTCTTGATGGCGTAGCTGACCATTTAATCCTGCTCCTCGTTATGTAGGCTCATACGGACATCGGTTCCGTAGCGGACCCGGAACAACAACGTACGATCCGCCCCGTTGGTGTACTGGTGAAACTCTCCGGGGGGATGCACCACGAACGCTCCCGGTCCTATCCCCACCTCGCCTTCCTCGGTGCGCATGACACCACCCCCCGAGAAACAGAAATAGATCTCCACGGCCTCGGGATGGGCGTGGTCCGGACTGACCTGACCCGGTTCCCAACAAGCCACCGTGACATCGCCGTCGCCATATCTGCCCAGGATCTTCTCGACGTGGGCGTCGGGACGGAACTCCTGTTCCGTCTCCAGATGGAAGTGTTCCATAGCGCTCCTTCCTCACACGACCGGGTTCGTCAACGACCCGATCCCATCGATGGTCACCTCGACCACATCGCCCGCAGTGAGATACACCGGGGGATCGAATCCCATACCCACCCCGCCCGGGGTGCCGGTGGCGATGACGTCACCCGGCTCCAGCGTCATCACACCGGAGAGAGTCGAGATGAGGGTGGGGATATCGAAGATCATGTCGGAAACGGGTGCGGCCTGACGCTCCTCGCCGTTCACCGTCGTCCGCACCCAGACGGCACCGATATCGGCGAACTCGTCGGCGGTGACCACCCACGGCCCCATCGGGCAGAAGGTGTCGGGGCCCTTCCCGATGAGCCATTGCCCGTGACGTCGCTGCAGGGCGCGCGCCGTCACGTCGTTGACGATGGTGTATCCGAACACATGGTCCCACGCATCCGATGGGGCGATACGTTTCCCCCCGGGTCCGATGACGACACCGAGCTCGCCCTCGTAGTCCGTCGTGTCCGAGGGATCGTTGCCGGTGTCGATGGGAGACCCGGGACCGATCACCGACGTCGGGGGCTTGGTGAACACGATGGGATGCTCGGGTACGGGTCGAGCCTGATCCTTGACCTCGTGGATATGCTCCAGATAGTTCCGTCCCACCGCCAGGATGTTCTTCCGGGGGGCGAGGGGCGCCTCGAGATGGACCGAGTCGAGTGGGTGCCGCCGGGCACGATCGAGCAGGTCGGTGACATGGGCGAGCCCCTCGTCCCCCCTTGCGATCAGATCGATCATGTCGGTCAGGGTCCCATCGGCCGTGGTGAGGTCGACCACGTCGTCATCGATCACGATCCCGAGTGCCCTTGACCCATCGCGGCTGAAGGTCACCAGTTTCATTGGCCACCTCCTCTCTCAGGCTCGGCTCCGGGGTGGGCCCCCTCCAACCCGCTTCCCCGCGAGCGGGCGAGTCGGACCATCATCCTGATCCCGACCAAGGCGACGAACACACCGAACACCCGGGTCAGGACGGGTGCCTCGAGGAGCAGCGCCAGCGATGCCCCCACTATCGCCGAGACGATTCCCCCCACCCCCATCACCATGGCCTCACGGAGATCGACCCGGTCATTCTTCAGATTCACCCTGGTCCCGGCGACGGCAGTGAACAGGATTGCCAGCAACGACGTGCCCTCGGCGGCGTGTTGGCCCAGACCGAGCAGGAAGACCATCGCCGGCACCATGATGACCCCGCCCCCGATCCCCGCCACCCCCGAGGCGATGCCGGCCACCAACCCCACGGCTATCCCGACGAGGGGAACCGCCAGCGCCCCGGTTATCACATCGAAATCGGGTGTGCCGCCGATGGCCATCCGGACGCCGACGAGGATCATGAGGGTCCCGAACACCACCTTGAGCGCCTCGGGGGAGAGACGATGCATGACATGGGCACCGATGGTCGACCCGACCACACCACCGACACCGATGGACACACCGACGGCCAGGTCGACCTCACCCGCCCAGCCGAATCGGATCGCACCCGACAGGGCAATGAGGATGATCGCCGCCAGGGAGGTGGCATGGGCCCGGTGCTGGTCGAAACCGAGTATCCCAACCATCAGGGGAACCATGACGATCCCGCCACCGACTCCGAGGGCGCCGCTGAGCAATCCGGCGACCAACCCCACCATGAGGAGACGGGCGAGCCCGGGGGACGACCCCGTGGTGGCGGCGCTCATCGGTGTGATGGGAGGACGGGCCCATCGATCAGGACCGATGGCGCCATCGGCGCCGTCTCGATGTCGTCCGCTTCGCTGGTGCAACTCACCTGATATGCCTCTTCTATAGCCAGGGAGATCATGCATCGTACAAGATCCATCTCCCCTTCGTTGCAGAGGTGACGTCTCAGGGATCCCCGACCATCACCCTGGCGCCCATCTCATCCGATCTCAGGGCGGCGAGGCAGGCCGTTCGGTGCGTCTACGGATTCGCTTGATTTCGCTGACTCGATGACCGATACTGTATGTGGTTGGTGAGATGGCCGTTTGGCTCTCATCGGAAGTACGCCCCGGATCGGCTACGGCTCGTAGTCCCGGGGCCTCTGCGCGTCATGGGCTCTTATTGAACAGCGACTCGACGCCTCGGACGCGGTGTGCGATGAGCGGATAGGCCTCCAAGTCAGCCAGGCAGAGGAAGTCGGAGCGGGCGCCAGCGAGCACGTCGGCGAGGCTGAGGATCTGCTCCGTCTTGTCGGCGTGGGCGATCCGGAGATCGGCCGGGACCGTGTTTCGGGTGAGGAGCTTCTGCAGAACCTGGTGGTCCTTCTCGTCGAGCTGGGTGAAGCCCTGCTTCGGTGCGGCTCGGGTCTCGAGGACGATACGGGATACACCCATGTCGACCCCGAGGAAGGCGAAGGCGGCACCGAGCGTCTTGGCCCGGACGTGATGCTCGGAGTGGTGACGAGCCGGGAGAGGTCGAGCGGTCTCGAAGAGGTAGCCGTCCCAGCTTGCGATCTGGTCGAGTTCGGCGAGCACGGCGAGGCGGCGCTGCCTACTCCGGAGGTCGGCGTAGTGAAGGACGTACCCGAGGCGTCTCTCGATGTTGGCGATCGAGCCACGAACCGTGTCTACATCTCCATCGATGACGATGGCGGCGGCCACGACGTAGTGCTCGCCCTTGCCGGATGGCCTTCCGGTGCTCATTTTGATTGGTTGTGGCGGCCTGCGACGGGTCCAGAGAGTTCCCGCGGCTGATCATCCCCTGGGTCACAGCGTCGAGGTCTTGTTCGAGGCCGTAGGCGAAGGACGAGATACCGGTTGGTTCGGCGGTTTCGACGTCACTGATCCACTGTGGAAAGTTCTGACCGCTCCAGCTGGGCACCTCCAGGCCTCGTCGGCGTGATTACATCACACGGTTTTCACCCGAGCCGCTCACAACTCAAAGGGTTGCCACCAGCGGCCAAGGCCTTGGTCTTCGACTACCACATTGGCCGCGTTGTAGCCAGGTGCACCATTCACACCACCACCACTAGCGCTGGTGGAGCCGCAATGATAGAGCCCATCTATGCGTCCGCCTCGATAGTCCGACAGTTTCGGGTGCGGTCGGTTGATCCCCCACTGATCAGCGTTGTAAGCGCCCAGACGGACACTTCCGCGCACCATGCTGATGTCGTGCTGTGGAATGTCGTACGGCGTGTACAAGTAGCTTCCCAGCACGTTGTCCTCGTCGAGGTTCGTGGCGTACATCCGCCAAACCGAGAGAAGGATCTGCGCGTACCTCTCGCGCTGCTCGGCCCAGCTCTCGGATCGCCCACTCAATTCGTAGGGGGCAAAGGGCCACCAGAAGGACACGTGCTTTCCGTCAGGAGCATAGGTCGGGTCGAACAGCGTGTTGGTGCAACCGTTGCCTGCTGGCTTTGATGGAAACTTGCCAGCCCGCATCTCATCGAGCATCAACACCAAATCGGCGGAGTCGTCAGCGCCGAACTGGACGTTGTAGGCATTCTGGACATCAGGGTCAAACTCGGCTGCGCGGTAATTGGGGGGGTCGTTGAGGGCAAGATGCAGCGTCATGAGGCTGTGCTCACTGGTCCAACGCCAGTTGCGCGCCCGCGCGGCCACATCCTCATCGAAATTGGATGGGTTTGCCATCATCACCGTTTGCGGGAAGTCCACCCCGCTGACCACGAAGTCGGCGCTCAGCGCCGATCCGTCCGCCAGCTCGACGCCCCGAACCACATCTCCTTCGATAATGATCCTGCTGACGTGAGTACCGGTTTGGACTGTGCCGCCATTGTCGGTGACCACTGTGGCCAGGGCCTTCGGAAGGTTGACGGCGCCACCCACGGGTAGCGTGGCCGATGCCACGTTGGACACCAGCATTGGGAACCAGGCGCCCGTACCTGCGAAGTCATTGGCATGCACGATGTGGAGCAGTTTCTTGAACAGAACCCGCAATGGCTCGCTCTCGAAGTGGCGATCGATCACCTCGTATGGCGTGGCAGTGGCGAACTCGGCGATCTCCCCCAGCCCACTGGCCTCGAGACGTTGGCGCATTGCCTCGGGACCGACGGGCGGGCTGAAGCCCTGCACCGCGAAGAACCTGCGGTTGTCGATACCGTAGCGCTGGTACAACCTCCGGTAGGTTTCGGCATCACGGGCTGAGAATCGGGCGATCGACTCACACGTCTTATCCAGGTCACGGTGGATTACCAGGGCGCGACCGTCCCGGTAAAGGCATGCCTGCTGCACCTCGGGCATCACCAGCTCAAAGCCATGACGCTCAAGCTCCAGGTCGTCGCTGAGGGGTGCCAGGTCAAAACCGTGAAAATAATTGGCGTGCATGTTGTGCCTGTAACCCGACAAGGTGGCTTCCCAGGTCGTAGTCCCACCGCCAATCTCTTCGTTGCGCTCTAAGACGGTGATTCGGGCCCCCGCTTTTGCGAGGTACGCAGCGCAAGTCAAGGCGTTATGGCCACCACCGATGACAATCCCATTCCAGTCAGACATGTGCTGCTCCTCAATCACGACCCAGGACGACGATGAGAATATATGATGTATAGTGCGTTATCAAGTCGCCCAGCGCACGGGTAATGAGACCGAGGACAGGAGAGGCCCTGGTGTATGACAAGAATGTGGGGTTGATCGGCGTCGGGAATATGGGCTCGGCGATGGCGAGTAGCTTGCTCGCCGCCGGGTTTGACGTGGTTGCCCATGACATCGACAGCAGTCGGATGACAGCCCTGGAACGAGCCGGTGGTCGGACCGTCGACTCGCCCCGGGAGGTTGCGGAGCAAGCAACCCAGATCGTGCTATCTCTTCCCACCACGGCAGCATTGCGAGATGTGGTCTCCGGCGATGGTGGTCTGGTGGAGGCCGCTCAGGGCGACGTAGTGATCGCCGAGACGAGCACGCTCGCTCTCGCGGACAAACGGACGGCACGAGACACCCTATCCGCCGCTGGCATGACCCTGCTCGATTGTCCAATAAGTGGCACCGCGGGACAAGCCCGAGCCGGCGACATCGTCTTCTATGCATCAGGGCCCGAACCGAGCGTCCAAGCGTTTGAGCCGCTCCTACTCGCCATGGGTCGTGCTGCCCCTTGGCTCGGCGAATTCGGTGCCGGTATCAAGGCCAAACTCGTCTCAAACCTGTTGGTTGCAGTCCATACCATGGCTGCCGCTGAAGCACTCAATCTCGCCACCCGAGCGGGGCTCGAGCCGGAGAAAATGCTCAACGTGCTGACGGCCGGGGCCGGCACGTCGCGCATGCTCGAGGTGCGAGGCCCGATGATGGTCGCAGGTTCTTATCCGTCAGATTCGGCGACCATCGACATCCTGGCAAAGGATGTCGGTCTGATCCTCGAGTTCGCTGACGGATCCGATGTGACGACACCCCTGTTATCTATGGTCTCCTCATTCTTCACTGCCGCCGGTGCCATGGGTATGGCAGACAACGATCCGGCCGTCCTCGCGGAGGTGTACCGCATCCTTTCCGAACCACATGCCGATGACAAGGGAGTTTCGTGATGTCAGACAGTATCACCGTCGTGACCGGTGCCAACGGAGGCATCGGTAGTGAGACAGTCAGAGCCCTACTCGCTGATGGCAGAAAGGTGGCTGCTTTTGACCTGACCACCGAGGTGCTCGAGGAGATAAACGCAGAGTACGACAGCACCCACCTCATGCCGGTAACCGTAGATGTCACCAACGCACGTGCGGTTGAGAAAGCCTTTCACCAGGTCCAAGCAGAGCTCGGTACGCCGGATGCACTGGTCAATATCGCAGGGACCAATCGTGTGGTCACCCTCGGCGATACCACTGAGGAGATCTGGGACCTACTCCTCGATCTGAATCTCAAGGGCACATTCCTGTGCTGTCGTACGGCCGTGCCATACATCCGTGATCGGGGTGGCGGGCGCATCATCAACATGAGTTCCATTTTCGGTATCCGGGGCGAGGTTCAGCAGGTCGCCTATTCAGCGTCGAAGGCTGGGGTCATCGGACTGACGCGGGCTTTGGCCACGGAGCTAGCGCCCGACGGCATCACAGTTAACGCCTTGGCGCCGGTAATGACGATGACCCCACGTGTCGCGGCCCTCGCACCCGATCACCAAGAACGCCAGCTCGCGAAAATCCCACTCGGTCGTTACGGCACAGTCGCCGACATCGTCGGGACCATCGTCTTCCTTCTGTCGGAAGCCGGCTCCTTTTACTCGGGCCAGACTTTCTCGGCCAACGGCGGGGACACGATGCCATAAACCGTCGAGTACACCGCGGCTCTCATGTTGCTGTGGGATCGGCCCAGATCATTGCGTACCCCGGCTCCTAGCGAGCGGCGCCATGATGTGAACCAGAATCATCTGTGTCGCAGCTGCAACGTCGCGATTCCTGGCGGCCTCAACAATCGCCTCGTGTTCCTTGTTAGAGTTGGCACGCCGGAGGGGATCGTCGCGCATTGACGAAACAACATAGGCGGCATAGCGATCCTGCAGGTTGGCGACGGTCTCTGCCAGGACCTTCGAACCGCACGCATCCAGGAATATGCGATGGAACGCCCGATTCAACTCGGCCCAACCAGCCATGGTCTCCTCTTGGGACATATGCTGTTGCAGAGCAGCGGCCTTGTCCAGCTCATCCGAAGTGATCCGCGGTAACGCTCTACGCATGACCTCGGGCTCAAGGAGCTGACGTAACTCATGGATCTCGCCGAGCACTATCGGATCGAGATCGCGCACCACGGCGCCATGATGCGCATCAAGACGCAGCAAACCTTCCGTCGCCAGTTCGCGGAGTGCCTCGCGTACCGGTGTGGTGCTTACCTTGAGGCGCCGAGCGATGTCCGCTTGCACGAGGCGATCACCTGCTGTGATCTCGCCCGCGAATATGGCGGACCTAATGGTGTTTCGAACATATGCCTGTGCTGTTTGCCGAAAGTCAGTTTGTCCCGTGAACTCCATGCAACTCGTTCCCACATGCGACGACGTGCCCGACCCGCCAATTTGGTGCATCGTATATAACGCACACCCCACTCAGATGCTTTCACCCTAATCAATACGAGGAGCCGGAGACCGGCTACCGACCCCTGATGATCCGATACTTCCCTGGTGTCCAGGGAGTTCAGCACCCTTGACAAGCCATTATGCATCATATACTATGTGCCCGGTTCGGAGTGGTTGTGCCGATCTAGTCCATAGACTCAGCGGAGGAGCTTCCCATGAACGCCAGCAAAGGTCCCAGGGTTTGGAGACTGACCATCGCGGGATTCCTGTCCCTGGTGATGACCCTGACTGCATGCGGAGGTGGAACGGAAGTGGACCCTTCAGACACCGTGGAAGGGGCCGCAGGGGCGGCCGAGACTACCGAGCCGGAGGGTGAGAGCGAGACTGGCGACGGGGAAGAGAACGGAGATTTGCGCGAGGTCACGTTCGCGCTGACGAACCAACGCGCCATCCAGTATCACCCGTACTATCTGGCCGACTATCTGGGTTACTTTGAGGAGGAAGGGCTCGAGGTCAATTTCGAGATCGTCCGAGGCTCGTCGGCCGCGGTTCAGCAGTTGATTGGAGACAACGTCGAGATTGCCCATCCATCCGGACCCGCCACAGCACAGGGTGTCTCAGAGGGCCACTGCCTACGGCAGATCTATAGCTACGAGCATATCAATGTCTTTGGTCTCGCAGGAGTCGCTGAACAAGGCATCGAGGAGCTGACCGATCTCCAAGATCAGACGGTCGGGGTCTCAGAGCCCGGCGGAGGGGAAATCCCATTGCTACGAGCGGTCCTTGCCGAAGAGGAAATGGAGGAGAACATCGACTACCAGTTTCTGCCGATTGGTGAGGGTGGCGCCCAGACCATAAATGCTCTGCAGTCGGGCGACGCACAGGCCTACGGTTCGAGCGTTTACGACGTAGCGGCTATCGAGGCGGCAGGAGTAGAGCTGAACAACCTGATGCCCGACAAGTTTCGTTACATGCCGTCGACCTCGATAGTCGTGACCTGCGACACATTGGAGAGCGAACGAGAGATGCTGGTCGGATTCGGACGTGCGGTTGCCAAGGCGACTGTTTTCTCTGAGGCCAATCAGGACGCGGCTTGGGACATCACCGAAACCTACGAACCGACATTGTTTGAGGACGAGGTCATTGCCACGGCCTTCTGGGAGGCGGCTAACGCTGCCATGCGGCAGCCACCGGACAACGAGGGGGAACCTTGGGGTAGTCACCATTACGAAGGCTGGGAGGTCTATCTCGAGTCAGCCACGGAGGGCACGGAGGAAGAAGGCGCCCTTGAGCCCGAGGCGGTGGACACGGTCTTGAATGAGACCCTGACCGACGAATTGATCGCGGAGATCAACGACTTCGACGAGGCCGCAGTCATCGACGAAGCCGAGAACTTCCCTGGTGTGTAGGCCGACGCGGCACAGGTAATGCACCACACCGCCCGCGGTCCCCATCCTTTATGCTTGCTCGACCCACCCCCAACACAGGACTCGGAGTGAGCCAAACGTGATCCTGCAGCTTCGTGACATCTCGAAGACCTATCGGACGCGTACTCCACAGGGCAATGTGGAGGCACTCACCTCGGTAGACCTCGAGATCCAAGAAGGTGAGGTCGTGTCGTTTGTCGGACCGAGTGGTTGTGGGAAATCGACGCTGCTGAACATGGTCGCGGGTCTGCTCCGCCCGACGACTGGTCACATCGTGTTCGACGGCGAGCCCATGACCGAGCCGAGCAGACGGATCGGGTTCATGTTTCAGCAGCCCGTACTGCTGCCATGGCGGAGCGTACGGAAAAATGTCTTGCTGCCATCAGAGGTATTTGGGTCGAAGTCGGACGAAATGAATCAGCGGGCCGAAGAGGTACTCCAACTCGTGGGTCTCGGTGACTTTTTGGGCGCTTTACCACAGCACCTCTCGGGTGGCATGCAGCAGCGGGTCGCTCTGGCGCGTGTCTTGGTATACGAACCAAGGATGCTCCTGATGGATGAGCCCTTTGGTGCCCTCGACGAGTTCACGAGAGAAACCATGAACCTGGAGTTGCTCAGGCTCACCAAGCCGACGGGAATCACGGTCCTATTCGTGACTCACAACATCTTGGAGGCTGTGTTCCTCGCCGACCGTGTAGTCGTGATGAGTCCAAGACCGGGCCGCGTCGCGGGGATCGTGGACGTCCCCTTCGGTGAGGAACGGGCCATCGAAATCATGCGCAACCCTGGGTTCACCGATCTCGTCTTCCGGGTACGCAGCCTCCTAGGCGACACGCCAGGGGATGACTCAATGACTTCTGATCTCGACTCTGACAGGGAGAGTGTCCGATGGTGATTGAGAAGGACCTCCCAGTTCCTCGAGCAACGGAGTCCGGTCTCGACAGGGATGAACGCGAGCGCATCGCCACGGCACGAAGGTACCGCGTCGGCTCCTTCCTCGTGGCTGTGGCGATATTCGTTTTATGGGAGCTCCTCCCCAGGTCTGGATTGGTACCCGAGATCATCCTGCCGCCCATTTCCTCCATTGCATACGCCCTGTACACCCTGGTGCAAACAGACTTCTTCTTAGATCATTTCCTAGTAACCCTCAACGAGATCGTCTGGGGCTTCGTAATCGGAACTGTGATCGGTCTCGCCGTTGGGATCGTCCTTGGCGTGTGGGGTGGAGCGAAGAAGCTGTTCTATCCATTCGTTGTAGCGTTCCAGGCTGTCCCCAAGATCGTTCTCGCGCCGTTACTCATCTCATGGTTCGGATACGGCCAGATGTCAAAGGTGAGCATGGCGGTGGTGATCAGCTTCTTCCCCGTGCTCATCAACACGATGGTCGGTTTGGAGAACGTGCCTCGAGACATGGTGCGACTCATGCAGTCCCTTCGTGCCTCGCGTCGGCAAATCTTCACAAAAGTGGAGCTGCCAGCGGCGGCGCCGTTGATGTTCGCAGGTGTCAAGACAGCGTTGACGTTTGCCGTGATAGGAGCAATCGTCGGCGAATTCGTGGGGGCCGCGGAAGGATTGGGATTCCTGCTCTACACGTACAACTTCCAGCTGCGGATTGATCGCGTATTCTCCGTGATCATCATCCTCAGCCTCATCGGCGGGATCCTGTACTTCTTCGTCGAGTGGGTCGACAAGAAGCTCATTTACTGGCGACAGGACTAACCGACACCCGTAGCCCTCGCCTGGCGTATTCCAGCTCCATGGGCAGAAGTATGCGAGTTGAGCATCGGGAATGCAACCGGATGATCGCGGCATCGCTTTCCGTTGGGGCGGTATCTATCGGTAGACCACTACTAGTACAAACCACAAAAACACATAGCAAGCCAGTCGCACCCCAGTAGCCGACCTCCTCCACAGCGATGATCCTCACCTCTGGTGGCGACCGACCGACGTGCCGTCACGAGAAACAGGTGGCCAAACGATCGGAATTCGCCGATACCGCGAGTTGTAGCCGAGGGGATGATGTTGCCTGCTGAGCCAGCCTCGTGTTCCCATCCCTGGCTTCCTCCCCCTGGCGCTGGATCGTCGTCATGGTGGTCGAAGAGTACCGAGGGGAGAGGGGCGACGCTGAGCACCCGGCGAATCCGCCCACCGAAAGGGCGGACGTGCCGGTCAGCCCGACTAAACCGAGCCACGTTCCCCCACATGCCTCGCCGAACCCATGCGGACGTAACTCCATTTTCTCTGCGATCGCGTGCTCCACCCTGTCGACCTGCCCCGGTGCTGGCCTTCCGCCGTGATTGCCATACGGGTGATCGGTCTCCGGGAGGATCCGATCCCACGGGACACATCCGATGACGGCCGGTCGCCGCAGTTCTGCGGAGTTGATCGAGAAGTAGCAGCCGAGCTTGACCGCATGAGCTGTCTCAACAGGATCGCCCCGCCACCAGTGGCGTATCACTCCGGCCTGTCGCCCATGCGCCGGGGTGGCTAGGGCCGACCCGCCGGGATTGCCCGTGGTCCGTATCCAGAAGAACGCCAAAGGGGCCCTGCTTACCGCCATCAGACAAGGAGCAGGAAGCGATCGCTTCGATCGGCTCATACTCGTCATCTTGCGGGACGGACTCTATCTGCTCTTGGTGGGTAGATACCCCATTCGCAATCGATTGCCGCAAGGGCGAGTGCTGCTATCGTGCCATCGTGGATCATGTATGATCTGATATCGTTAGGAGACAGATTGGCAACCAGGCGCAAAGCGGGTCGCCCCCAATGACCGTCACCGACGCACGGGATAACGACGCGCCGCAGCCCCCACGGAGGGGGATGATCCGTTCCCCCGGTTCTCGGAGACGGAGCTGGCCCGACGTCGTCACGCCGTACTCGAGGTCATGGAGGATGCGGGTGTCACCCATCTCTTGGTCTATGGCTCGGACCGATCCGGGTCGGCCGTCCAGTGGCTCTCCGAGTGGCCGGTGACCCGGGAGGCCGCATTGGTGATTACCCCCGATGGTGAGGACCACCTCCTCGTACAGCACTACAACCACCTCCCCAACGCCCGTCGTATCGCCACGGGGGTCGAGGTCGACTGGGGTGGTCCCTCCACCATGGCCCGGGTCGGCGAGTTGCTCGCCACCGCCAGGGATCAGAGGGTGGGGGTGATCGGACCGTTGCGTTTTCGGGATCATCAACGTCTCTCCGAGTCGGTGGGCGAGCTGGTGTACCTCGACGCCGAGTACACCCGCCTCCGACTGGTGAAGTCGGACGATGAGATCGACCGTCTCCGGGGGGCGGCGGATCTGTCCGATCGGTCCGTCGCCGCCCTCGCCGACCAGGTCGAGCCGGGCATGACCGAGCGCGACCTGGCCGCCATCGTCGAGGCTGCCTATCTCGCCGAGGGCGGGACCAATCACATCCACTACTTCGCCACCACATCGATGGCCTCGCCCGACATCTGTGTGCCATCGCAGTTCCAGTCGACACGTCGTCTCGAGGTCGGGGATGTTCTGTTCTGCGAGATCAGTGCGGCCTACTGGGGATATGCCGGACAGGTTCTGCGGACCTTCACCATCGGCACCGATCCCACGGCCCTGTTCGCGGAGCTTCACGACGTGGCCGATGAGGCCTATGACGCCATCGTGTCGGTGATCCGCCCCGACGCCGACGTGCAGGATCTAGTGGACGCCTCCGGGGTGATCGAGGAGCGTGGTTTCACCATCTACGACGACCTCGTCCATGGATACGGCGGCGGCTATCTTCCCCCCGTGCTCGGCACTTCCAGCCGACCCAACCTACCCATACCCGACATGCATCTCGAGACCGGTATGGCCCTGGTCGTCCAACCCAATGTCATCAGCCCCGACGAGAGGGCGGGGGTCCAGACCGGTCAACTCGTTGTTGTCACCGACGACGGGGCCGAATCACTCCACCACTTCGAGCGGGGTTTGGGGAGGATCGGTTGACGCCGGTTAGTTGCTCAGATCGGGTGGATTGAGCCCGAGGTCCCTCAACATCCCCAATTCGTCACCGAAGTACCACGCCTCGGCGATGAGACCGTCCTCGACCCGCCACAAACCGACCTCGACGACATCTATGTGCCTCCCCGTGGCCGGGATCCCATACAAGGGCCCGGTGTGGGTTCCCACCACCCGGAAGATTCCCCACACCTTGTCGTCCTTGGCGGTGAGCTCGAGGAGGATGTTCTCCCGGTCGCGCATCGACTCGTCGTCCATGCCCCCGGGTCCATCGTGCTCCCACAGGTCACCGATGTGAGTGAAACCGGCCCGATGCCGACGGAAGTCCGGTGCCATGAACGGTGCCCGCTCAGATACCCGGGCGGCCCGGTATCCGGCGACGATCGCCAGTGCCTCCGCCTCCTGGTCGGTGCAACTGCACTCGGTCCTGCCGAAGATGGATATGTGGGGGTGCTCCCGCATGATGGTCATCTCCTCAGGTCACTAGAACTCGACGATGGGTCGGATGGCGGTCCGGTTCTCGAGAGCGTCGAAGGCCTCGGCGACGTCGTTGATGGGGTAGACGTGGGTGACGAGGGGCCCGAGGTCGACCGCACCGGAGCGCATCAGGCTGATCATGGCCGGATACGCATTGGGGCTGGAGCGGATCCCGAGGAGGTCGATCTCGTCAAGGGTGAGACGGTCGACATCGATAGAGGAGGGCGTGCCACCGGTGAGCCCGAGGAGGGCGACCTTACCGCCGCGACGGACCGAATCGAGAGCCTGGGCGGGCACGGTGGGATTGCCGGTGCAGTCGAAGACATAGTCGACGCCGCGGGAAGCGGTGAGTCGACGGATCCCGTCAACGGGATCCTCCTTCTCATAATCCACCACCTCGTCACATCCCATCGCCTCGGCGAGATCGAGTCGGGAACCACGACCGACCATGATCACCCGCGAGGCCCCCGCCGCCCGAGCGACGGCGGCGGTGAGCAGACCGAGAAGCCCGGGACCGAATACGGCGGCGGTCGAGCCCGGTCGGAAGGCGACCCGACGGAGGGCGTGCACCGTGAGTGATCCCTGGTTGACGAGGGCACCCTCGAGAGGGCTCACCGAGTCGGGCAACTTGTGCAGCATCGGGGCCGGCCGTACCGCGTACTCGGCGAGAGCACCGGGGGCGGTGTGACCATAGAGCCGGTATCCCGGGGTGCCAGCCTTCTCGCACAGGTTGTAACGACCGCTGCGACACATGGGGCATCGCCCACATCCGATGTGATTCTCGGCGACGACCTTGTCGCCGACGGCGAGACCGATGTCATCGAGACCCTCTCCGAGGGCGGCCACCTCACCAGACCATTCGTGACCCATCACGAAGGGCAGAGACGGCGGCCAGCCCCTCGCCTCGAAGGCACCCTTGACCATCTTGAGATCGGTGCCACACAATCCGCAGGCTCGGACCCGCACCAATACGTCCCCCGGTCCCGGTTGGGGGATGTCGATACTCTCCACGGCGAGATCGTTCCACCCGCGGAGTACTGCCGCCTTCATGGTTCCCCGGCTCATCGCCCCATCTCCTCCTCGTCCGAATCATGTTCCCGATCCTCGAGCCTCGACCACACCTCATTCATCGATTCGACGATGTGGTCGGCAGCCTCGTCGATGATCTCCCGCGCCCTGACCTCATCCACCGATGCCGGCGACCCGTACCACCCGGTCTCCGCCACCTCACGGAAGTCCTTCATCACGGGGAACACGTCACGTCTCCGGAACAGGGCATGACCCGCGGTGCCCCGGTCGATGGGGTCTCCCCCGGCGAGACGGTCGATATGTACGAGGTCGGGGTCGTGGGCGAGGACGGCTGCGGTCTCCATGGCCCCGGCGTGGGTGAACTCCATCTCCTCGGGGTACAGAGCATTGGTGATCACATGGGACTCGGCGATGATCACCCGTATTGGGTACAGACGCTGCACCTCGTCGGCCCCGAGACGTATCGATGGGGTGTTGCCCTCGTGCCAGTTGACGACCAGGACCCGCCCCACCCCGGCCGCGGCGAGACCGCCGCAGACATCGACCATGAGGGCGATGAGGGTTTCCGGTCGCAGGGTCAGTGATCCCGCCCACGGCAGGTGATAGGGGGCGACACCAACGGGAGAGAGGGGGAGGACGGGTGCCTCGATGCGTTCCGCCACCCGGTGGGCGATGGTGAGGGCGGCGATGGCGTCGGTGCCAAGGGGGAGATGACTCCCGTGCTGCTCGACACTACCGGTGACGAGGATCGCCGTTCCCCGAGCGAGGGCGGCCTCGGCCTCGGGTTGGGTCATATCGGCCAGCATGTGGCTTGTCATCTGGTCATACTCCTTCTCACCATCGGCTCGGAGCGAACTCCCCGGTTCCCGGGCCGGCGGGGCATCGTGGAGATCCGTTGCACCTGCACAACCGTTTGTGCGACCCTAACAGATCTCACTGCCGCGGTGTCGTCAGTCCGACACCGGGCCGGTTGAATCCCGCACCACCAGCTCGGGTGACACCAACTGGGTCTCCGCCGGTCGGCCCCGGTCCACGATTATCTCGAGAAGCAAAGTCGCCGCCCGGAAACCAAGATCGTACTGGGATATCCGGATCGTGGTCAGGGCCGGGGAGAAGCGGTCGGCGTAGGGCATATCGTTGAATCCGACGACGGACACATCGCCCGGGCACGATCGCCCACTCTCCCGAACCGCATCGATGGCGCCCAGCGCCAACCGGTCGTTGGCCGCCACCACCGCCGTCGTATCGGGTGACTCCTCCAGCAGATCCCGGGTGATCCGCAGACCTTCGTCCTCGGTGTGTCGCTCGGCAAAGTGTCGCTCACCGGTCAGACCTGCCGCTGACAGGGTTTCGACGAAGGCGTCGAACCGATGGATCGAGGACGAAACGTCCTCGGGTCCGCCGACATGGACGATCCTGCGGTGACCGAGATCGAGCAGGTGCTTGACGGCGAGTCTCGTTCCGGATCGATCGTCGGGGATTACGGCGGACATGCCGGGGACACGACCGACCCGATTGAAGAGCACGGCCGGGGTGCCGGCGTCGACCACACCCCGGAGCACCGGGTCGTCCTGACGGGCCACACCGTAGAGAAGACCCTCGGCCTGGGCGCCGAGCATCGCCGCCACCTGCGATCGGGCGTGCTCGAGGTCGTCGTCCGTGCTCGCCAGCAGCAACGAGTATCCCGACTCGGTGAGGACATCTCCGGCGGCCCGGGTGATCCCGGCCTGGTAGAGATTGGCCACATCGGGCACGATCATGCCGATCACCAGGGTGCGACCGGTACGGAGGGCCCGCGCCACCGTGTTGCGCCGATAACCAAGCTGGTCGGCCACCGACCGGATCCTCTCCGCGGTCTCCGCCGTGATCCGCCCGGCCGCCGCCTGCCCGCTGAGGACCCGCGACGCGGTGGAGACGTGGACACCGGCCTCCCTCGCCACGTCGCGGAGGGTCGGTCGCCCCGACGGTGGCGATGGCGCCGTCCCGCTTGTGGATTGGTCAGATCGCGACTCGCTCACGATGGGAAGGCTACCCAGAACAGACAGACGCCCCCGGTGATTCATCCGATCCGGGTCAACTCGACGGGAAGCCGATGAAGCGAGCGGGCACCGTCGGGTGTCACCACACACAGATCGCCCACCTGGACCCCGACCCGCTCGTCGGGGGTGATGACATTGGGCTGGATCACCACGGTCTGGTTCTCCTCGAACACCCACTCGTCGACCTCGTGGGTGTCCGCCCGGGTGCGAAGCGAGGGCGGGAGGAGACCGATCCCGAAACCATGGACGAGACCATCGCGGATGGTGTAGCCGCTTTCCTCGATCATGTCCGAAGCGTCCCACACCGCCTCGTGGGTGGCGCCCGGTTTGATGGCGTCCGCCACCCGGTGGTAGACCTCGATGGCGGTATCGACCAGCCCGGCGATCTGGGGAGTAGGTTCCGACGCCACGGTGTAGGTGTGGAGCCCCTGGCCGGCATAGCCGCCATAGGAGATGCTGATCTCGCATGTGAGGACATCACCCGCCCCGATCACCCGGTTCGATAGGACTTGGGCGGGGACACACCGCTGCGGATCGTCCATCGGGGTTGTGGCGAGATAGTAGAAACCGGTGAGGCCCCCGTCCCGGAGATAGGCATGCTCGATCACCTCGGCCAACTCGTACTCACGCATCCCCGGCGCCACCTCCCGCTCCAATGCCTCGAGGGCTCGGTCGGTGAACTCGGCACCCCGGCGCAACCATTCCAGCTCCTCGGCGCTCTTGAGGACACGGAGTATCCGAAAGCCACGCGTTGCGTCGGTGAAGACGATGTCGTCGGCCGATCTACGCATCGACTCGTGGTGTTGGTACGGCATCATCCCGACAACACCGACCGATCTCGCCCCCCGGCTCGCCAGTTCCTCCCCGATGGTCACACCGGGGTCGGTCCCACCCCATCGGGTCTCGATGACGGAGACCTCGGCCGCGTTGGGGACGTGGTTGTAGCTCTGCGCCAACAACACCGGTTCGCCCTCGAGGGGGAACACCACGTAGTTGTCACGCATACCCAGATACCCGGACAGATAGTGGACATCGGCCTGGACGGCCCGGCCCATCGCCGACCACCCGAACACGACGAGGGCGTCGAGACTCATCTCACCCATGAGACTCCGAACCGCCTGGCGTCTCCGGTCGTGCTCCCCGACCGAGAAGCGCGGATACTCGGTCTCGGCTTGGGTCATCGACATCTCCCTTTGGTTGTGGCCATGTGCGGGACGGATTCGCCCAATCGATTGGTATGTATGGTATCGGGGCAGTCGCGGACTAATGGGTCGGGATCTCGGCCTCCGTTGGCCCCCCTACCTGCTTCGCAGGCACCTTCCCCCCACTGCGTGGGGGGACAACACCGACGCGATATCAGCACGCCGCGCGAGACAGGCAAACGTGCTCGCACCAGTTATCACACGCGAACCGAGGCCTCCAGGGCCTGTTCCGCTTGCTCGCCCACCAGGGGGAGCTCGACAGCCTGATTGCGCTCCGCCGAGAGGTCGGCCGCCATGTACACCTCCATGGTCTGCCGGGCCGATCGGGGGTTGACCATCACCGGGCGGTCGTAGACCACGGCCTCGAGGAAGTGTTGGGTCTCCCGCTCCATGGGCCCGGCGTAGACATGGCCCACCGATTCACCGGGCATCGTCGACAGGGGGAACACCACCCCGTCGTCCATCGTGTTGAGGATGATGTCCTTGTAGGTGGCGTCCATGAGCAGGGCCCCGTCCGTCCCGATGAATTCGATCCAGGTCGAGGAGAAGTTGGGGTAACCGGGGGGAAGGCTCCACCCCGCCCCCACGGTCACCACCACCCCGTCGTCCATGGTGATCACGATCGACATGGTGTCGGCGACGTCGCGGGTCGGCTTGAGGACACCGAGCGCCTCCTGGGCGTAGACACGCACGGGGCGACGGGGTTCGAGACACCACAGGGCGAAATCGATGTCGTGGGTCGCCTCCATCGCCGCCGGCGACAGTTTGATCCTCGAGCTGATCTTGTCACCGAGGCCACGGGTGATATGACGGCTGATGAGGACGCTCACCGGATCACCCAGGGTGCCGTCGTCGATACTGCGACGGGCCAGCGCCTGTTTGGGGTTGAAACGCTGGGAGTACCCGATGGTGAACTTGAGCCCGTTCGTCTCCGCCACCCCGATCAGCTCGTCGGCCTCGGGCAGGGTGAGTGCCATCGGCTTCTCAAGGAGGACATGCTTGCCGGCCCGTAATGCCTCGAGCGCCATGGGGTGGTGGGTGGTCTCCGGTGTCGCCGAGATCATGACTGCGACGATCTCGGGGTCGGCCAGTATCTCCCGATAGTCGGTCGTGGCTCGGGTGGGTTGGGTCCGTTCGGCCACCTCGGTGAGTCGCTCGTTGCGGATCTCGGCGATCTGCAGCGAGCGAACCAGTGGGCTCTGGGCCGCGGTCACCGCCCGGATCCCCCCACACCATCCGGTGCCGATTACACCCACGCCTATCTGTTCCATCTCGATCTCCTTTCGTTGTCTCTAGTCCGTTACCAAAAGATCCTCGGCCGCCACCGGAAGACTCACCGGCCGGCCGGTTCGGGCCGACAGGTCCATCGCCATGGTGAGGAGCAGGTTCCGATGCCCGTCGGCGGCGGTGGCGTGAGGTGTTTTCACCCCCATGGTTAGACGGTTGAACCAGGTCATGGTCTCCTCACGCATCGGTCCCCACAACAGCCCGTCGGAGAGGTCGCCGGGTGGATAGCTCCCGATGAAGTCCACATGACGGGGTGCCTCGGCGGCGTAACCCTTGGTGACATAACCGGCGCCCTGGGGGAGCTCGGAGGCGATGATCACATCACGATGGGTGTCCTCGATATCGATGACGCCCTTGGTGCCGACGATTCCGATCTCGATCCCGTAGACGGCACCCGGCCAGATGGTGGGCAGCGCCCAGGAGATGTTCATGCTCCACAGGGTCCCGTCATCCATGGTGAAGATCCCAAAGGTGGAGTCCTTGGTGCCCAACTCCCCCAACACCGGATCACACGACCGGGCATAGACCTCGACGGGGGTCTTGCCCTCCATCAGCCACATACACATGTCGAGACTGTGGGTGCCGGACACCACCATCGGTGTCAACGCGTCACGACGGTCCGTCTTGCGCAACGTGGCTATCGGAACCATCCGATTCATGAATGCCCGCGTCACCACCGACGAGACCTCACCGATCTGACCGTCGCGCAGACGTTGCTTCACGGTGAGGAAGCGACGACGGAACCGCTGGGTATACCCGACCACGGCGTCGACACCCCGATCCTCGATGGCCGCCAGGACCCGCTCCGATTCCACGGGGTCGGTAGCCAGGGGCTTCTCGATGAACAGAGGTATCCCCCGCTCCACGGCAGCCATGATGGGATCCACATGCTCGTTCTCGGCGGTGGCCACGATCGCCGCCGTCACCTCGGGACGGGCGAGAAGCTCGCGGAAGTCGGTGGTGACGAAATCGGCCCCGGTGTCAGCCGCCAGTCCGTTGGCGGCCTCCCCGTCGATGTCGCACAGCCCCAGCCACGAGACCCCCGGGTACTCGGTGGCCAACACGGTCCGGACCCGGCCGATGGTCCCACATCCGATGACGGCCAGCCCGATCGTTTCCGCGCTCATGACACCATCTCCTCGTCCCATCCGAGAAGTCGCCATGCGTTGCCACCGCGGATAGCGGCGGCGGCGTCCTCGTCGAGGCCCTCAACCCGTCCGAGGAGACCGTTGGGGTCGAGCTCACCCATGTCGTAGGGGTAATCGGTGCCCACCACCACGTGATCGGCGCCGTACTTGTCGATGAGGAACCCGAGCTGATCGGGTTCGAAGACCACGGTGTCGAAATAGAAGCGGGCCAGATACTCGCTGGGGGGTCGGGGCAGACCTGCACGCACATCGTGACGGGCGTGATAGGCGTGATCCATGCGGGCGGAGTAGGCGGGGAGATAGCCGCCGCCATGGGCAAGCACGATCTTGAGTCCCGGATGGCGGTCCATGACACCGTCGAAGATGAGATGGGAGGTGGCGAGCGTGGTCTCCAGGGGATGGCCGATGATGTTGATGAAGTAGTGATCGGTGAAGCGGGCCGGATGGGTGAATCCCGCCGAATGGAGAAAGACCACGACCTCGAGGTCCTCGATCCTTGACCAGAACGGCTCCAGCCGATCCGCCGACAGTTCCTCACCGTTGACGTTCGTCGCCAGCTCGACACCGCGGAACCCGAGTTCGGTGACACACCTCCCCAACTCCTCCACCGCCAGCCCTGTGTCCTGGAGGGGAACGGTCGCCATCCCCATGAGACGATCGGGATGACCGCCGACAGTCTTCGCGAGGTCGTCGTTGGAGAGCCGGGACACCTCACGGCCCAGCTCGGGCTCGGCCCAGTAGTACATCTGATATGGCGATATGGACACCACCTGGGTATCGACGCCCATGGCGTCCATGTCGGCGAGACGCTCATCGACGGAGGTCATCTTGGGGGCGATATCGAGGCGTTGTTGGCGGTTGACCTCCTTGGTGAGCTCGCTTCCGAACCCGAGGGGGACCCGGTCGAGCCGCCGGGCCTCGGCGTCCATCATCTCCATGGCCGGCGCACATTCGCGGTGACAGTGGAGGTCGACCACCCTCCCCGCAGCCGACGGTCCACCAGGGGGTGCGCTACTCAAACTCACATTGCTCCTTCGTCTTGTGTCAACCGGTCGCATCGTCTCTTCCGACGTCGAGGTCGAACATGCGAACCGCATTCTGTCCCATCACCAAACGGAGGTCCTCGCCGGTGAGGTTGGTCCCGCCCAGGAAGGCGATGGGGTCACCCTGTCCCATGTCGAAGGGGTAATCGGTCCCCATGAGGACGTGGTCTGCCCCGTAGCGCTCCACCAGACTCTCCACCATCGGGGGGGCGAAGACCGTGGTGTCGAAGTACACCTGGTCAAGATACTCCGAGGGGGGACGATCGATGTGGTGGCGGAGTTCGGGCCGATGGCGGAAGGCGTGGTCGGTCCGCGCCACATAGAAGGGTAGATAACCACCGCCGTGGACCACGAGCAGCCTCAGATCCTGATGACGGGCGAAGACTCCGCCGAGGATCATCCGGGTCAACGCCACCGTCGACGACAGTGGCATCCCGATCACGTTGACCAGGTAATACTCGGTGAGTCGGGCCCCATCGGTGAACCCGGCCGGATGAAGGATGGGTACGATCCCCAAGTCCGCCAGCGTCGACCAGATCGGATCGAACGATGGGTCGTCGAGATCGATCCCGGCGACATCGGCCCCGATCTGGACGGCTCGGAATCCGAGGCCGTGGATGCGTTGCGCCTCGGCGACCGCCCGGTCGGCATGACGCATGGGGAGGGAACCGACGCCGGCGAAACGCTTCGGATAATCGTCCACCACCGCGGCGATGCGATCGTTCTGGGTGACTGCGACCTTCGTGGCGATCTCCTCTTCGAGTGTATAGAAGTACTGGGGCGGGGCGAGGGCAAGCATCTGGAGATCGATCCCCATCGCATCCATGTCGGCGATACGGGTTGCGGGATCGGTGAACTTGTCGTCCACGGACTCATGGAAGCCATGGTTGAGCGCTTTCGATTCCTCCGACGAGAAGAGGGTGCGGGGGTCGTCCTCGGGTGTGAGGTGGGGCATAGCCATATCGCTCGACTCGGGGACCTTGAGATGGCTGTGCACATCAACCGTGACGGTGTCGGGGCGTGTCGCCGTTGACGGTCCCCAACGCTCGGACCAATCGACCCATGCCTCGTCGGTCATGCCACGTCCCCCTCGACCACATCCTCCCCCGCCTTCTCCGTTGCGGCGATGGGAAGGGCCACGTGGTGGCGGATGATCTCGATGGCCGTCGCCACATCCCGTTCGGCCATGGCCTCGAACAGGGCGACGTGCTGGCGGTTGGCCTCGATGCGGAAACCCTCGTGCTGGATGACGGCCCGGCTCACATACATGACGACCGGCGCCCGGAGACCGGCGAGCATCTCCAGGAGACGCTCGGAACTGGCCCCTCGGTAGTGGATCTCGTGGAACTCCCGGTTGGCCTCGACCCACTTGTCGGAGTTGGGGCGATCCAACATCGTCTGGAGCAGGACCCTGGCCTCGCCCAAGATGTCGTGAGTCATTCCGGCGATCGCCTCCTCCACCGCCAATGGCTCGAGGGCCTGGCGCAGTCGTATCACCTCTTCGATCTCGTTGCGGTCGGGTGACCGCACGATCCCACCCCGGTACGGATCGAGATGGACGAATCCCTCCGAGGCGAGCACGCGCAGGGCCTCACGCACCGGTGTCGTGCTGACACCGAGCGCCTCGGCGATCACGGCTAGGGCGAGACGGGTGCCACCCGGGAGAAGACCGGTCAGGATCGCCTGCCGCAACGTCTCCCGCACCTGGTCGGTGACGGTGACACGGGTGAATCCCCCACCGGTGCTGGCGCCGATACCCCGAAGCACCTCGGCTATCACCGCCATGACCCCGCCTTCACGAGGCGATGAGGTTCATGTTCTCGAACCTCTTCAGCACCTTCACCTTGGTCAGGGCCACGGCCTCATCGGCGGCATCACGCGGGAAGGGCAGATCGATAGTCATGTCGTCGGCAATCTTGCCGCCCGCGGCGAAGACCAGGATCCGGTTGGACAACTCGACCGCCTCGCCAACGTCGTGGGTCACGAACAGCACCGTCTTCTCGGTGGCCTTCCACATCTCGTGTAGCTCCTTACGGAGCGAGCGGGCGGTGATGGCATCGAGGTGGCTGAAGGGCTCGTCCATGAAGAGCACATCGGGTTCGATCGAGAAGGCGCGGGCGATTCCCACCCTCTGCTGCATACCCCCCGAGAGTTCACCGGGGAAGCTCTCGGTGCGGTCGCCGAGATGGACCATGTCGAGGAAGCGCTGGCACCGCTCCCCGGCCGAGCGGTCCTGGGCCTTTTGGACGAACATGAGGTTGTCCATCACCGTTCTCCAGGGGAGGAGACGGGCCGACTGGAACACGTACCCCACCCGGGCGTCGCCACCGTTCTCCGTGATCCTGACGGTCCCCGAGGTCGGTGTCTCGATCCCCGAGAGGATATTGAGGAGTGTCGACTTCCCGCACCCGGACGGTCCCACGATGGAGACCAGGGTGTGGCCGGCGACGGTGAAACTGACGTCCTGGAGAGCGCTGACACTGTCGGGGCCGGTGCCGAACTGCTTGTTCAGGTGGTTGATGTCGATCTCGGCCATTGGTTATCCATCCTCGTCGGGTCGGTCACCGTCTCTCATGGTCTCGTCGGCAACGGCCTGGGCCGCGGTCGAGTTGACGGAAACTATCTCGGGTCGCCAGCGGAACACCCGTCGGGAGAGACGCTGGAACACGAGACGCTCGAGCAGCAGGGCGAACAACACAAAGAAGAGGGCGTACCCGAACACGCCCTGGGCGCGGTGGGCGTCCCTCCAGTACTGGATGGTCCATCCCGCCCCGGACGTCGAAGCGAACACCTCGGCGAGGACGAGGCCCTTCCACCCGTTGGCCAGGCCGTAGCGCAGTGAGGCGAAGAAGAACGGCATCAGCGAGCCCATGATGACGTGACGTATGGTTCGTCCCCGGCCGATCCTGAAGGCGGCGGCCATGTCGGTCAGATCCTTGGGCACGTCACGGACACCCTCGAACATGTTGATGATCACGAACGGCAACGCCGCCAGGAACACCGTTACGACGGGGGAGGTATCACCCATGCCGAACCAGATACCGGTGAGCAACGCCCAAACCAGTGACGGCATGGCCAGACCGACAACGACGAAGTCCTGGAAGAAGTTCTCGATGGAGCGCGAAACACCCATGAGGAGACCGACGGGCACGCCTACGCCAAACGCCAGGGCGAACCCGATGGCCAACCGGCGCAGACTGATCCCGAACGCCTCGTACAGGTTGGCACGGGCGAGGGTGATCGCCCGCACCTCGTCCCACATGAACTGGAGCACACGAAGTGGTGCCGGGATGAGATCGGTGGGGAGTAGCGGCGCCAGAAACTGCCATGCTAACAGGAACACCATGATGGAGAGGATCCGGGCGAACCGGGGTGTCGCCGCGAACGTCCTTGCCTTCTGCCATGGCGACGGCGGCAGAGGGGTGGCCACGGTCGTCATGTTGCCGCCGTCTGTCGCCAACGGAAGAAGTGGTCGATGCCACGCTGGAGCACCACCTTCTCCAACAGCAGGGCGAAGGCGAAGAAGAAGAATATCCAGGCGAGTAGACCCGACATATTGAAGAGCTGGTACTCACGACGCATCATGAAGCCGATTCCCCTCGACGCGCCGAACAACTCGGTGAGGGTGGCGATCTTCCAGGAGATGGAGAAGCCATACCGCATCGCAGCGAAGATATAGGGTGCCAGGAAGGGCACCACCACGTGTCGAAGTCGGCGGCGGGAGTCGACATCGAACGCCCGCGCCATGTCGAACAGATCCTTGGGTAGGGCCTTCACTCCCTCGGCGATGTTGACGGTGAAGAAGGCGAAGCTGGTGACCACGATGGCAACGATGGGTCCCACCGGGCTGAATCCGAAGATCATCGCCGCGATGAGAGCGAACACCAGACCGGGGGTGCTCATGGTGGTCACCACCCAATCCCGGAAGAAGCCGTCCCACCAGGGGTGTCGCATCGAGATACCGATGGCGGCGCCGAGAGCGAAGGCGATCACCCAACCGATGCCGATCTTGCGGAGGGTGGATCCGAAGTGGTTCCACAACTCCCCACTGGCCACGATTCCCCACATCTCCTCGAGGATGGTGAGCGGCCCGGGGAGGAGCTGTGCTCTGATGAGTCCTCCCGACGCCCAGTCCCAGAACAGCAGGAAGGCGATGTAGCCGGCGAATCGTGGGATCCAGCGCGTTCGCAGGTCCCTACGGAATTGCGACTCCACCGGGACGTCCTCGGCAACGGTCTCTGCTGTCGTGGTATCAGTCTGAGTAGTCAAACTTCTCCTCGCTCCGGACGACTGCTGCGACTAGGAGACTGGTGTGGTGGTCGAACGCCGCGACATCCGACCACCCTCCTCGTCTCGTGGGTCAGGGCTCGATGACCTCGAAGCGGGGAACCTCGTACCCCTCCTCGAGCCAGCCGCCCTCGTCCATGTACTCATAGAACTTCACCTCTTCGTCGACCCAGGCCTGGTCGAGATAGACGGTGTCGGCGAACCAATCGTTCGTGCCGGACATGTACGCGATGGTGAAGGCGATGTCCTCCTCCTCCTCGACGGCGAAATGCTGAGGGTAGAGACCGATGATCTCTTCCTTGTTCTCCTCCCACATCTCGATGCCCGTCTGCCACAGCTCGAGGAAGGCGGCAGCCTCCTCGGGATGGGCGTCGTACCACTCTTCGGTGGCGACCATGAGGTTCGACATGATCCCGGCGTGATCGCACTCGCAGATGTCCGTCTGATAGATCTGCCAGGGTTGCCGGTCCCCGTACATCTGCTCGATCTCACCCGACCGCAGGAAGGGGATCCCGGCCTCGGGGATGAAGGCAGCCACCTCGCACTCGCCCCGCACCAGGAGTTCGGGCATGACGAAGTGGTCCTGGGTTACCAGATTGAAGTCGCCCTCACCCACCCGGTAGTTGAGACCGTGGAGTTGATCGGCGATCACCGACCAGACGATGGTGTTGGAGACCGGGCTGTTGACACAAATGGTCGACCCCGCGGGAACATCGGCCAGGGTCTGGTAGGGGTCGCCGGCCCGGCGGAACAGGGGGACCCGCTGGTGGTTGTACTGACCGAATGCCACCACCTTGATGCCGGTCTCGGCCTCGAGAACGGGGAGCTCGTGGGTTCCCATCGAGACGATGTCGCCATGACCACCGGCGAAGTAGGTGAACTCGTCCCAGCTCGTACTGGTCACGATCCGCAAGTTGTTGTCCTCCTCCCACTGGGCCAACGTCCCGGTGTCGGTGAGGTAATCCCACACTGGGTCGGGGGCAAAGGCAAACCGGATGATCTCGGCGCCTCCCGACTCGTCACCCTCTTCGCTGGCCGCCGCCGCGGTCGTCTCGGTCCCAGCGGTTGTCTCTGTTCCGGTGTCATCACTCGGCTCGGGCTCGGTTTCAGCTCCACCACAGGCGGCTACGACCACAACCAGGCAGACCAGTAATGCCAGTGTTCTCAGTCTCTTCGATCTCACGGTTACCTCCTCCTCGACTAATTTCCTATCGATGTCGCAACAGGCATCGCATAAATGATCATACATAATGTATTTGATCAGAGAAGGGGGTTTTGTTGAGAAGTTTTTTCGCGAAGTGGTTTTCGCTTCCACAATCGATTGAAGCCCACGGACTCAGACCACCGGGTTGCGGATGGCGCCGATGCCGTCGATCTCGACTTCGACCAGGTCTCCGGCTTTCAGATAGATGGGTGGGTCGAGGCCGATGCCGACCCCGACCGGTGTCCCGGTGGCGATGATGTCGCCGGGCTCGAGGGTCATCACCGACGACAGGGTGGAGATGAGGGTGGGAATATCGAAGATGAGCGCCGAGATCGGTGCCTCCTGGCGGAGTTCCCCATTTACCCGGGTGTGGAGCCAGGCCGCCCCGATGTCGGGAATGTCGTCGGCGGTGACCACACAGGGCCCCATCGGACAGAAGGTGTCGGGGCTCTTCCCGATGTACCACTGCACATGGCGCTTCTGCAGCTCACGGGCGGTGACGTCGTTGATGACGGTGTACCCGAACACGTGGTCCATGGCATCGTCGGGGGAGATGGCGATCCCCTCCCGGCCGATGACGACACCAAGCTCCCCCTCGTAGTCGGTGGTGCCGGTGGGATCGTTGCCGCTGTCGATCGCATCGCGGGGTCCGATGACCGAGGTGACCGCCTTGGTGAAGATGATCGGATGATCCGGCACCGTCTGCTCCTCCGAGGCATCGAAACCCGAGTCGGAGAACTCGCGGGCGTGGTCCAGGTAGTTGCGGCCCACCGCAGCGATGTTCTTGCGAGGCCGGGGGATCGGTGCCATCAGACGCACTTCGCAGAGGGCGATACGCGTCGCCGGGGATACCAGTTCGCTGATTCTCCCCATGATGTCATCGCCGTCGATGATCGCCTCGAGGACCCCGGTGATGGTGGGATCGGCGCTCGTCACATCGGCGACGACGTCCCCATCGAGCACACCGACATGGGGAGGTCCGTCCGCCTCGAAGGTAACCAACTTCATCTCTCGCTCCGGCTCGGTTGGGAAAACCCTATATCATGTAGGAACCAAATGAAGATCACAGGTGTCGATACATTCCCGGTGGTGGTGCCACTGACCACCCCGATTGTCATGTCGAATCATGTTGTCGGCCGTAGCCGCAACGTTCTCGTCAAGGTCAGTACCGACGAGGGATTGGTGGGATGGGGCGAGGGTGTCGAAGCTCCGACGGTCACCGGCGAAACCCAGGAGCGGATCGAAGCCGCCGCACGTCATCTCGGGGATCTCATTATCGGGACCGATCCCCTTCGACACACCACCCTCTGGCATCGGATGCGTCGTGCCAATCCCGACAGCACCACCGCCGTCGCCGCTCTCGATATCGCACTACACGATCTGGCGGGACGCGCCCTCGGGGTACCGGTATCCGAGATCGTCGGAGGTCGGGTTCGTGACCGGGTTCCTGCCCTCAAGCTGATCGGGAGCGGTGACCCCCGGGACGATCTCGCCAAGCTGGAGTCGGCCCGCCGGGACGGTTTCCGATGGTTCAAACTCAAGCTCGCCCTCACCGACCCAGCCCGGGAGGTCGAGACTCTGAGGAAAGCCGCCGCCGAGATCGGGACGGAAGACATGGTGTGCGGGGACGCCAACGAGGGATGGGACGAGCCGACGGCTCAACGCGTCCTCGGTCGGCTCGACGGGAGCGGGGTGAGATTCATCGAGCAGCCGATCTCGAGGGGTTTGCCGAGAACACTGGCCCGGCTGGCACATCGCTCGCCGATCCCATTGTGTGCCGACGAGAGTGCCGGGTGGTTGACGGATCTCGCCGACATGGCCTCGATGGGGATGGGTGGTGTCAGCCTCAAGCTGATCAAGCACGGTGGCATCACCGGTGTGATGCGGGGAGCGGTGATGTGCGCCGACCTGGGTCTGTCGATCAACCTGGCCGGGAAGGTCGCCGAGACCAGCATCGCCGCCGCCGCCAACCTTCAGTGCGCCGCCGCCATCGCATCGATCGACTACGGGTGCAGCCCCGCCAACCAAGGTTTGGCCGCCGATGTCACCGACGACCCTCCACGGGTTGTCGACGGATTCTTCTCGGTGCCTGATGGACCCGGGCTCGGAATCGAGGTCGACGAGGGCCTGGTGGCTGCCATGGTTGGCACCGGATAAGCGCGTGGGTCGTGATAGTTCTCACCCCACGGATGTGGGGGGAGTGTCAGCGCCGGAGGCGCTGACGAGGGGGGGCACAACCGAACGAGGTCGGTCGGGATCTCGGCCTCCG
>WHUC01000144.1 GCA_009377435.1 Acidimicrobiia bacterium | reverse complement strand
ATGAGGGCCCTGATCGACGACGGGAGCATCGGCGATATCCAACTCCTCGAGGCGAACCACTCGCTCCCCAACGGGTTCGCCATGCCCGACGAGGCCTGGAGATGGGACATCGACCAGAGCCCCCTGGGTTCGATGACCTCCCTGGGAATCCATCAGATCGACAGCTTCCTGTATCTGGCCGGTCCCATCGCCACCGTCTCGGCCAACACCCGTCCCGGCCGCGACTTCACCATCGATGAGGCCACCGGGCTGCTCTTCGAGTTCGAGAGCGGTGCCATCGGAACCCTGGTCACGTCGTTCTTCACCCCGTGGCAGATCCGGGTTGCGGTCCACGGTACCGAGGGGGCGGCGTTCTCCGATGGCGACGGGGCCCGCTTGGAGTACCAGGCCCGTGGGGAAAAGGAGGGCACGGAGCAACCGCTGCCCGAGATTGATCCGGTGGTCGATCAGCTGGTCGAGTTCGCCGAGGCGATCCGTGGGTCGGCAACACCTGAGGTTGGGGGCGAGGAGGCGCTGGAGGTGATCGCCGTCCTCGAAGCCGCCGTGGTGAGTGCCGAAAGTGGGAAACGTGTTCCCGTGGCCGAGCGCCGTCGGTGATAGGGTGATGCTTGCCAAGTCGCCGGGACGACCGTAATGCTTTCGGGGCGCACCGATTTAGTTATAGGATGCAATCTGTGCGACACCCATTCGACTCCTATAACCGACCGACCCCGACGAGAAAGGTGAGCACGTGACCAGCGAACCGGTGGCAACGTCCTCGGTTTCGGCGCTGGCCGGGACCACCTTCTCCGGCGCCCGCCAGACCGCCCACGAATTCGTGCGGAGTGTCTTGCGAAGCGCCATCCTCAGCGGGGAGTTGGCCGGTGGCACCCGGTTGGTCCAGGCCGAGTTGGCGTCCCTCCTCGAGGTGAGCACCACCCCGGTGCGCGAGGCGCTGCGGGAACTGGCCTCCGAGGGCGTCGTCCGCTTCGACCCCCATCGGGGCGCCGTGGTCAAGGAGCTCAGTGGGGAGGAGGTGCACGAGATATACGCCATCCGTGAGATCCTGGAACCGGTGGCGTTGCGCCGGGCCATCCCCAAGCTGACCGAGGAGGTGATGGATCGGTTGCGTGGGCTCCATCAGAAGATGACCGAGGTGCCGCATTCGGCCGAGTGGGTCGACCTCAACCGCAGCTTCCACATGACCATCTACGAGACCGCCGCATCCCCGAGGCTGGCGGCGATCATCCGTAGTCTGGAGGACTCGTCGGTTATGTACATCGGTGCGTTTCTCAAGGAAGTGCCCGGGCTGCGTGATGACGCCATCCACGATCATGGCGAGATCCTCGAGGCTCTGGAGCGGCGTGACGGCGACGCCGCCGCCGAGGCCGTCGTCCGTCATCTCGGTCTCGCGGTCAAGGCATTTGAGTCCAGATCGGCACAAACCGACGAGAGCTGAGTGCAAGCCGAAAGGAACCCTGTGCCACCGCGGACCATCGACGTCCATTGTCATCTGGCGACGCCCTCCACTCAGGAAGCGGCCAAGATCCATGCCCGTCCCGAGTATGAGCCGTACGACTACTTCATGGGTCAGGATTCCAAGGATCACAACGGGAAAATGTTTCCCACCATCGTCGAGCCTCTGACCGACCCGGCCGTCCGGATCGAGTACATGGATCGAATGGGCATCGACATGCAGGGTCTGGCCACGTTCGTGTCCGAGTACTTCTACTGGACACCCGCTTCGCTCGGCGCCGAGCTGGCCCGGGAGCAAAACGACCGGATTTCCCAGGCGGTGGCCGATCATCCCGACCGGTACGTCGGGTTGGGGGCAACCGTGCCTCTCCAGGATGTCGACGCCGCCATCGCCGAGGCGGCCCGGGCGGCGGAGATCGGCTTCAAGGGCCTCCAGATCGGGGGCACCATCGACGGCCACAATCTCGACGAGCCCCGTTTCCGACCGTTCTTCTCCGCAGTCGCAGACATGGGTCTCGGTGTGATCATCCACCCGAGCGGGTACCCCGAGGGGCAGCGGTTCGGCGACTACTTCCTCACCAACTGCATCGGCAACCCGCTGGAGACGATGGTGGCGGCGACCCGGATGATCTTCTCGGGCCTGTTCGAGGGGCTACCCGACCTCAAGATGGTTCTGCTCCACGGTGGTGGCTACCTGCCCTTCTACGCCTCGCGGGCCGACCACACCTGGGAGGTCCGTCCCGAGACCAGGAAGGCAATTCCCGAGCACCCACCCAGCCATTATATGAAACGGCTCTATTACGACACGATGGTGTTCCAGCCGCTTTACCTGAAGCACCTCATCGAGATCGTGGGAGTCGACCGGGTCATGGTGGGGACCGACTTCCCCTTCGATATGGGAGAGACCGATCCCCTCGGCCTGGTGGCGAACGTGGAGGGTCTCAGCGATGCCGACCGGGCTGCCATCGGTGGCGGCAACGCCACCCGGGTCTTCGACCTCGACTGAGTCACCTCCACGAAGGGGGCCCTGGCGACTGGAGGGGGGCTTGCCCAGCTGTTTGAATCGATTGGTACTTTCTCCGTCACCCTTCGACAATGCAATCTACAATATGCAGGACAAGGCTCCCTGAGTCCCGTCGCTCGGGATACCAACATGACATCCCGCCACGTGCGGACCGATGTTTTCCCGACGGGCGCCGCGGAGCCGAAGCATGAGCGGTCGGATATAACGGTCCGCCGCCGATGGAACGGAGAACAAGTATGGCAACTCGCAAACTGATTGTGGCCCTGGTGACGACCCTGGCGCTGGTGCTCGCCGCATGCGGCTCCGGCGGAGATCCGCCGGGCACAGGCGACGGCGACACGGAGACGACGGCGGCGGGAACCGAAACCACGGCCGCCGCCACCGAAACCACAGCCGCCGCCACCGAAACCACAGCCGCCGCCGCTACTGAAACCACGGCCGCCGGTACCGAAACCACGGCCGCCGGTACCGAAACCACGGCCGCCGGTACCGAAACCACGGCCGGAGCCGTCGGTGAGCTCGACTGCAATGCGGTCGAGGTGATCGTCCCCTATTCCCCGGGCGGTGGCTCGGATCAGCAGGTGCGGCGTCTCCAGGCCGCCTTGGAGGACGCCCTCGGAGTGCGCCTCCAGATCACCTATCAGACCGGTGGTGACGGATCGGTGGGATGGAACGCCCTGGCCGGGGCCGCCCCGGATGGGTGCACCATCGCCAACGTCGTCGCCCCCAACATCATGAACCTGTCGATCACGGCCAGCGAGGAAATCGGCTTCAAGGCGGAGGACTTCGAGTACATCGGATGGACCGAGTTCTCCCCAAACATCATCGGGGTCGCCCAGGACAGCGAGTTCGAGACCTTCGAGGACTACGTGGCCGCGGCCGAGGCCGCACCCGGTGAGGTCACCATCTCCGGGGTCGGTCAAAACGGGCAGCTACTGGTGGGGGAGGTCTTGGCCGCCACGGGTCTCGACCTGACGTTCGTGCCGTTCTCCGGTGGGGTTGGCGACATCATCCCCCAGATCGCGGGTGGTCATATCGACTCCGCCCTCTCGGGGTTCTCCCTCCTGGACGGTGATCAGATCCGACCGCTCGTTCTGTCGGCTGATTCGGACGAGTTCCCCGATATCCCCACCTTCTCCGAGGCCGGTTATGAGGGCGTGACCCTGGTCACCTCGTGGGGCCTCATCCTCCCACCGGAGACCCCACCGGAGATCGTCGAGTTCTGGAATGTGGCATTGCAGCAGGCCATGGCCACCCAGGAGGTCCAAGACGCCTACGCCGAAACGGGGTTCGACGTGCTGAACCAGGATGCGGCCGAGGCGCGGGAGTACTTCGAGCAGCAGTTCGACGCCACCCAGGCGGCACTCGAAGCCGCCGGTTGATTGCGCTGGCACCGGAGCGGTAGGGTCCGACTCCAGATACGCGAGTCCAACCTCGCGTGTCTGGATTGGCCCCCTCCGGGTGCGGTGACACCAGCAGGGATGTAGGGCCGGGGTCTTGGCGCGGCCAACGACCCCGAGCCCGCGCCATCGACACGAGGGGAAGTCGGTCCCCCACCATGACCCGGTCGACTCTCACGATCTCGATGAGGTGCTTCAGGTGGAGCGGCTGGAACACCATCTTCGATATGGGCGAGACCGATCCCCTCGGCTTGGTGGCGAGCGTGGAGGGTCTCGGCGATGCCGACCGGGCTGCCATCGGTGGCGGCAACGCCGCCCGGGTCTTCGGATGGGGATAGGTCGCGTCGTCAAGCTGTCCTGGATGGCAGCGACGAGAGCGCCTTTGTGAAATCTCCTGGGATCGGCGATCGGTCAAGATGGCTCGGACCCAACCGGCGACTCGGCCCCAACGCTCAAGTGGTTGCACTTTTCGATTCCCGAGAGTGGTGTTTCAGTTCTCGCGGGCTCGAGCCGCGCCGTATCGCTACATCGTGGCGCTACACTATGGCCATTATGGTGACTGAGACCGCGACCATCCGGGTGACGCGCCAGACGCGCGATCGCCTCGCAGAGCAAGCGCGTGAGCGCGGAGTCTCGCTTTCCGCGATGCTCGCCGAGCTAGCCTTGAATGCCGAGCGGGAGGCGGTCTTCCGTTCCGAGCGCGAGGCATCTTCGGCCGACGCCGATGAGCCCAGGGTAAGGGCCGAGGAGCGCGAGTGGGAGACGGCTCTCGGCGATGGCATCGACTGAGCCGCGTCGGGGGGAGATCTGGCTCGTCTCGCTGGGGGCCGCACGGAAGGGCGAGCCCGGCAAGAACCGACCGGCCATCGTTGTCTCTGTGGACGAGATCTCGGCAGGCGTCGAGGACGAGCTGTTCATCGTCGTGCCGCTGTCCAGTTCGCGTGCCCCGTCGCCTCTCCGGCCCAGAGTTTCGCCGGCAGAAGGGATCGACGCGCAGAGCTGCGCGATCTGTCGAGGCGTCAGAGCGGTGACTCGCACGCGTTTACTCCGGCCCGTGGGCAAGGCGAAGCCCGAAACACTCAGTGAAGTCGAACGCGCGCTGGCAATGATCCTTGGCATCGAGGATCCGCGTCGCGGCTCTCCACCACAGGAAGGCGGTCGCCATTAAGATCGAATCGGTCCTCCGCTGCGGTGGCGATCTGACCCATTCGCGTTCGGGGGACGAGCGGATTCCAATCACACCAGCAGTCGTTCCTCGTACTCGACCCGGGAGAGGATGCGGGCGTCGTCCTCGGTGATGAGGACCATGTCCTCGATGCGGACGCCCCCGCCACCGGGGACGTCGGGCACCCACACCAGCGGCTCCACGGCGAACACCATGTTGGGTTGGAACTC
>WHUC01000143.1:1956-5277 GCA_009377435.1 Acidimicrobiia bacterium | reverse complement strand
ACCTAACCAGGACGACCCACGACACACTCGACCGCGCGAGGGGAGTCCTTCATGAGTGATGCACCTCCATGGGGAGTCTGGGGTCGGGATCGAGGGAGTCGAGCATGCCCCGGGCCCAGGCGTGGGATGGATCGTCACAGAACTTCCACACTCGCTCCTCGGCGGGTCCCGCCATGACATTGAGGTAGTACATGTTGTGACCGGGGGCGGCGGCGGCGGGACCGTGATAACCACGGGGAACCAGATAGACGTCACCGTCGCGGACGGTGATGGTGTCATCGAAAGCACCGTCGTAGGTGTAAGCGCGGAACATTCCGAAACCGGCGTCGCCGGCGATGCGGAAGTAATAGATCTCCTCGAGCTCCACCTCGTCCTCGCCGAACTCGTCGTGTTTGTGCGGGGGGTATGAGGACCATGACCCCTCTGGGGTGATCACCTCAACCGCGATCAGACGATCCGCCTCATGTTGATCAGCGCTGAGGAAGTTGACGATCTGTCGGGTTCCAAACCCTCCCCCCCGGACCTCGATCGGTATGTCGGCGGCGTCGACGTGATAGGGATCGATCCTTCGCCGGGCCCGGGCGGTGCACACCCCGAAGGTGGCAGGACCGTCGGCGGTGAGCCCGACCTCACAATCGATGGGTGCGTAGACGAAGTCCGACACCTCCCCGAAAATCGTGTCCCTCCCCTCGATCGCGAAATGCGAGGTGTCGACGTCGGCGCTACCACCGCCTCCCAGGGAGAGAATGGCTGCCTCGGAGTCGCCGGTGGTGAACACGACCCTCTCCCCCGGCTCGAGAGCCACCACCTGGAGCCCGCCATATCTCCAACCGGCGAGGTCGGTGTCGACGTCGACGAGGTAGGCATCGTCACCCGTCGACCCATTGGGCAGGAATCGTTGGCTCATGGCTAGACCGCCCTATTCCTCGAGCGAACTGGCGACACCTTCGAGAAACCGCATGCTTTCCTCCACGTCGGCCAAGGGACCCTCGCCGCTCTCAGGCTCCTCGTCGAGCGAGGTGTCCTGCTCCAGAACGTACCAGCCCGTGAACCCGGAACCCTCGAGGATCGAGATCAGCCCGGCGATGTCGACCACCCCGGCGCCGAGAGGCCGGAACATACCGGCGATCACAGCCTCGCGGAATGGGACCTCGTGGGTCCGCACCCCCTCGGCAAGACCCTCGTCGAGGTCCTTGAGATGCACGTGCACCACCCGCTTTCCGGCCGAGCGGGCGAGCTCAACCGGATCCACCCCGGCGAGTTGGAGGTGCCCGGTGTCGAGACAGAGCCCCGTCTCCGATGATTCGAGGACACGATCCAGATGCCCTTGCCGCTCGACGGCCATCCCCCAGTGGGGATGGACCGCCGTCACCAGACCGTTGTCGGTCGCTATCACATCGAACCGGGTCAGGTTCTCGAAGAACACCGCCCACTCGTCCTCATCGAGGTCGACGGAACGGTCGTAGCCGATCTGATCGGCGGCCGGTCCGAGGACGATCACCTCCGAGCCGGTCGAAGCGAGTTGTCCGGCGGCGCGCTCGACATAGCCAAGAGCCTCGGCGGCACGGTCGGGTCGATAGAGAACCGCGGGGACGAAGCCGCCAATAATCTCGGCGTCGTATTGTTCGAGGTAGTCGGCGAGCCGATCGGGGTCGGAGGGGAGGAAGCCATCGGGACCGAGTTCGGTGGCGGTGAGACCACAACTCGTCAACTCGGTCATGTACCGGTCGGGGGAGATGAGATGACCCCATCCCGGTGAGGGGTCGATACCCCAGGTGATCGGCGCCCCGGCGATCCTCCGCATCAAGTTGCTCATCACACAACCTCCCTCGACGAGACCGGCAGAATTGGAACGTTCCAAGGCAAGGTAGAACACCATTTAGATGCCTGTCAAACCACCGTGGCCGGTAATCCACAAGGGGGTTGGAACGTTCCAGGGCGTGCGGTATCGTCGGGGGGACGCGCTAGCCTTGGGAGACCGGTGTGAAACGCATGTCACACATCTCGACGCCCATACATCGTCGCTCGCGGCGTCCTCGTCCTCGAAGCACCGCACCGGGTGCGTCTTCGTCCTGCGTCCTGGCGAGCGACGCGTCTGGCCGCCGATCTGCACAACGGCATTCCACACCAGCCTCCTAGGATGGTGTCGATGACCCGTAGGATCGGGATCGGTGTAGTGGGTTTCGGATGGATGGGTCAGGCACATATTCGCTCCTACCGGGCCCTCCCTACCCACTTCCCCGACATCGAGTTCACACCCGAGGTCACGATGATCGCCGACACCGCCGTCGAGCGACTCGATCTCGCCACCACGAGGTTCGGAGTCGGCATCGGCACCATCGACTGGCGGGACCTCGTCTCGAGTCCCGATGTCGATGTCGTCGACATCACCGCACCGACCGCCCTCCACCGCGAGGTCGTCGAAGCGGTTGCGGCGGCGGGCAAGCCCGTGTTCTGCGAGAAGCCCGTGGGGGTCGACCCCGAGGCTACGGCTGCGATCGAGAAGGCCGCCCGCGATGCCGGTGTCGTCAGTGGGGCCGGGTTCAACTATCGGTGGGTGCCCCTTGTGCAGCACACCAAGCAACTCGTCGAGCAGGGACGTTTCGGTGCTCTGACCCATTATCGGGGCCGTTTTTTCAGCATGTACGGAAGGGATCGACTGGCGTCGCTGTCGTGGCGATTCCTCCAGGACGGGGGTGGATACGGGGTTCTCACCGACCTGATGTGTCACGCCGTCGACATGGCGCTGCATCTCGTCGGCCCGATCCGCCGGGTGGTGGCGACCAAGGAGACCTTTGTGAAGGAGCGGCCCCTCTCCCGGCCCGGCGACGGCACGCATTTCAACCGGGGGCATCCCGGAGACCCCACCGGCCAGGTCACCAACGAGGACTACATCGGGGCGATGGTCGAGTTCGACAACGGGGCGAGGGGGACCCTCGAGGCCGACCGCACGATGTTCGGCCCACAGTCCCAGATGGCGTTCGAGCTGAACGGCTCGAAAGGTGCGGCGAGCTGGGACCATGAGAAGCTCAACCAACTCAGGCTATATCTCCCCGAGGAACAGGCCGGCGACGGTTTCATCGAGGTCCTGTCAGGAGACGGCTTCCCCCATCACGGCGGATTTGTCCCCGGTGGTGGCAATTCCATCGGGTTCGAGGACATCAAGACGATAGAGGCATTGGAATTCCTCGGCGCGGTGAACGAGGACCGGCCCTATCGGCCCGGCTTCGAGGATGCCCTCGCCGTGGCGTCGGTTGCCGCCGCCATGGTGCGGTCGTGGGATTCGGAGCGCTGGGAGGACGTAGTTGACCTGCGCATCGA
>WHUC01000143.1:0-1328 GCA_009377435.1 Acidimicrobiia bacterium | reverse complement strand
CTCCCCCAGGCCCTGGCCACGATGCTCGACCCGGCCACCTGCGGTCCCGCCTACATCGGGTTGCCCCAGGACATCCAGGCCACGGCCGGTGAGTTCCCCGTGGCGTTCTTCGAGGAGAAGACCCACCGTATCCGTCGACCCGGTCCCGACCCGAGGGATGTCGCCGTCGCGGTCGACATACTCAACGAAGCCGAGAGACCCCTGATCATCGCGGGCGGGGGGGTTCGCTACTCCGATGCGATTCCCGAGGTGACGACCCTCGCCGAGAAGCGGGGCATCCCGATCGTTGAGACCGTCGCCGGTAAGTCGACCATGGTCTCCGATCACCCCAACTACGGGGGCCCCATCGGGGTGACCGGGTCGGATGCCGCCAACGCCCTGGCCGCCGAATGCGATGTGGTTCTCGCCATCGGGACGAGACTCCAGGACTTCACCACCGGATCGTGGTCGGTATTCTCCAACCCCGATGTGCGCTTTGTCTCGATCAACACCGCCTCGTGGGACGCCCACAAACGGAATTCGCTCGCCGTCGTCGGTGACGCCAAGGTAACCGTTGGACGACTCGATGAGGCACTCGGCCAGACGACCTATCCCGACTCGTGGCTGGCGATGTCCCGGGATGGGATCGACCGGTGGCACCGCCACCTCGACTCCTGGAAGGAGCGGGAAGACCTCGACCCCCCCTCATACGGTCAGGTGATCAGGGTCGTCAACGAGATCTGTGATCCCGACACGTATGTCGTGTCCTCGGCCGGTGGTCTCCCCGGTGAGCTGAACATGGGGTGGCGGACCCGACTCGAGAACACCTTCGACTGCGAGTATGGCTTCTCCACGATGGGTTACGAGATCGCCGGGGGATGGGGTGCCAAGATGGCCCGACCCGACTCCGATGTGGTGGTGTGGGTAGGCGACGGGTCGTACCTCATGGCCAACTCCGATGTCTATTCGACGGTGTTCGCCGGTCATAAGGTGATCCTGATGGTCCTCGACAACGGCGGCTTCGGCGTGATCAACCGGCTCCAGGTCGACCAGGGTGGAGAGGAGTGGAACAACCTCTTCCGGAATAGTCGTCACGAGAAAATGTTCCGAGTCGACTTCGTCCGACATCTTGAGGCGATGGGCGCCACCGCCGAGCGAGTGCGGAGCATCGCCCAACTGCCCGATGCGTACCGACGTGCCCAACAGGCCACCCAGACCTATGCCATCGTGATGGATGTCCACGAGTACGAGTGGACCGAGGGTGGTGCCTGGTGGGAGGTGGGTGTCCCCGAGGTCAGCGAGCGCGAGGAGGTCAGAAGGGCCCGGGCCGAGTTCGACGAGGCCAAGAC
>WHUC01000142.1 GCA_009377435.1 Acidimicrobiia bacterium | reverse complement strand
CGCCCTGGTGGGCGCCCTCGCCATCCAGGTGGCGGCCAACTTCGCCAATGACGCCTCCGACGCCGCCCGCGGGGCGGACAGACACGACCGCATCGGCCCACCCCGTATGGTCGCGGCGGGTGTCATCCCGGCGGGGACGATGTGGATGGCCACCTGGTCCGCGGTGGCGGTGGCGGCACTCGCCGGCATCTGGCTCATCACGATCGCCGGTTGGGTGGTGGCGGTCATCGGTGTGGTCTCCATCGTCGCCATGCTGGGCTATGTCGGGGGTCCCCACCCCTACGGATACCGGGGGTTCGGTGAGATATTTGTCTTCGTCTTCTTCGGTCTTGTCGCCACCGTCGGCTCCCGCTACGTCCACGACGGGTCGGCGCCAGCCGATGCATGGCTCCTCGCCATCCCCGTCGGTCTACTCGCCACCGCAATCCTCATCGCCAACAACTATCGGGACATCGACACCGACCACGCCACCGGGAAGAGGACCCTGGCGGTGATGTTGGGTCGGGAGCGAACCCGGCGGCTCTACGCCGTGTGCACCTACACGCCGTTTTTCCTAATCGCCGCCTTCGCCAGTCTGGGGTGGACACCGACGGCCACCGTCATCGCGGCCACCGCCTTGCCCCTGGCAATCTTCCCCAATCGTCGTCTGGCCAACGCCACCACGGGCGCCGACCTCATCGCCGTCCTCGCCGGCACCGCCCGTCTCGAACTGATAACGGCGTTGTCCCTGGGGGCAGGCGCCGCTATCTAGTGGTGTGTCCCCGAAATAGCTACGCGGTCTCGCCGGGCCTAGACGCCGCTTGCTGCGTCCTCGTCCTAGCCGCACCGCACCGGGTGCGCCGTCGTCCTGTGTCCTTGCCATCGACGCCGATGCCTCGGCGACACCGCGGCATCAATTCAAGGACACACCACTAGTCTCAGCCGCCGTTGACCAGACGGGCGGCCGCGGTCCATGGGTCGAGTGATCCCTTCTCCACCTCGTCCCAGAGGGTGCCGTCATCGGGATCGGTCGCCCGCAAGGCCACCTCCTCCTCGATGGCGTGACGCAACCACGCCCGCCGACGCCGTCGGCGGCGGTCGTCGCCCTCCCCCGTCTGCACCAGATGCTCCCGATGCGAACCGATGGCATCGATGACCTCAAACACCCCGATGCCATCGGTGGCGACAGTGGACACGACCGGAGGCCGCCAACCCGCCCGCTCCTCCGCAACCTCGGTGAGAACCCGTTCGATGTTGCTCGCGCCGGGCCGGTCTGCCTTGTTGACGACATAGATGTCGCCGATCTCGACGATGCCCGCCTTCCCGGCCTGGACGGCATCGCCCCATTCCGGTGAGACCACCACGATCACGGTGTCGGCGACATCGATCACCTCTACCTCGGACTGGCCCACACCAACGGTCTCGATTAGGACGGGGTCATGGCCCAGTGCGTCGAATGCGGTGACGAGGGAGCTCGAACCGGAGGCGAGACCACCGAGACGGCCCCGGGCCGACATGGAGCGGACCATGAGCCTGGGGTCGCCGGCGGCCATCATCCGGATCCGATCTCCGAGGAGGGCGCCACCGGTGAAAGGGCTGGCCGGGTCGACGGCAACCACGGCCGGACTCAGATCCGACTCGAGGAGCTCGTCGAGGATCGCCCCGACCAACGTCGACTTTCCCGAGCCGGGGACGCCGGTGATCCCGACGAGATGGGCTTCCCCGGCATGCTTGTCGAGAGTGGCCATGACCTCACGCCAACCGTCGATGCGGTCCTCGAGTGAACTCAACAGACGCGCCCGGGACCGACGATCGCCCTCAAGGGCGGCGGAGAGCAGCTCGGAGGGAGTCATGCGCATCCGTCGATGGTGACGGCCGGCCGGCGGTCTCGACAGGTCATCGACCTCCCTGCCATCGAGCGCGCATGCTCGGAGTCAGGCGACGGCGTTTACCTCGGTCACACCGGGAACACGGTCGGTGAGAATCCGCTCGATCCCGGTCTTGAGGGTCATCATGGAGAGGGGACAGCCACCACAGGCACCGACCATCTGGAGGTTGACGGTTCCATCTTCGACACCGAGAAGAACAAGATCCCCACCATCCATCTGGACGGCGGGCCGTATGTAGTCGAGAGTCTCCTCGAGCAGCTTGACGTCGATCTCGGCGGGAGTGCCGTCGGGATCGGGGGCTCTGGTATGGGAGATGCTCACTGGTTGGGTGTTCGCCGGTTCGCTCATCGTCTATTGCAACGTCCCTTTGCTGGTGATTCTTCCCACAGGGTAGTGAGGATGTTGGTATCGACACCGATCATTCCGGCTGCTCGTAGATGGCGTCACGAACCTGCTCCCAGCCGGCGTCTCGGAAGGCCGTTTGCAGGCCCCGCCCATCGACGCTGGCATCGGCGAGCTCGAAGGGTTGTTCTCGAGACCGCTCGGACACGACACCTCGTAGACCGGCTTCGATCAATGCCTTCAGTGTGGTGTGCTCACGGCGAGCTAGTTTCTGGGCCTCCCGGAGAAGCGGTTCCGGCAGATCGACTGTCGTCTTCATATTGCTCCGTAGGTACCATACGACCATACCCGAAGCTAGTCCGCTGCCGTCTCCAACGGATTCCGCCAGCGCACCTCGGGAAAGCGTGCGAAGTCGGTGTCTGCGGACATGATGACGAGACCGTGCTCGATGGCCAGTGCCGCCAATTGGGCATCCGGGACCAGATTGCCGGTGGCGGGAGTGTCCCGGGTGAGTCGAGCCAGAACCGCCGCGGTCCGTTCGGTGGCGGGGGGGATCCACACCGGATCGGCCTCAAGCCACGACCGTATGAATTCCCAGGCCCCGAGGGCGGACAACGGATTCGTAGTGACCCGAGGGTGTGTGATGATCCGGAGAAACGCGCCGATCGTCTGCCAGGGAAGTCCCAAACGACGATCGCCGTTGAGCACTGTCTCCAGCCATGACCCGGCCGTCTGGTTGCGCGGGCTTTCGGCATCCACCGCATAGAGCAGCAGATTGGCATCGAGGAGCATCAGTCGTCGTCCAGGACGTCCAGCACGGCGCCGATGTCGGTGACGTCGACCTTGAGACCGACCGAGACCGACTTATGGGAATAGCCGCTCGACCGTGGAGTGACGGTCATTCCTTTACGTATCAAGCGGTTCACCGCCTGGCTGAGGCCGAGCCCCTCCTCGCGACGCAGTCGTTCGACCTCTGCCGCCACATCCTCGTCAAGGGTGAACGTCGTCCTCATGCGTCCACTGTAGCATCATGATGCGCCACTCGAGACGGGGGTTGGGTTCCCAGTCCTAACGCGCCTCGATAAGGGCCTCGACCTCTACGTTTCCGGCGTTCTCAAACGCCACTGTTAACGGGATCGACTCGCCGGGTGCGATCGATCCACTCGGTTCCAGACACATGAGGTGGAAGCCCCCCGGTTCGAAGACAACCGCCGACCCCGCCTCAACCGGGACTCCGCCCTCCACCGCCGACATCGTCATCATCCCGTCGCCGGACTCCATGCTCTCATGGAGAACCGTCTGCACACATTGCGGCGACGCGGCACCGACGACACGATCGTCCTCGTCCCCTCCGGTGATGGTCAGGTAGAAGGCACCCGGGGCACCCTCCCCGGGAACGGGGATCCTGGCGTCGGTGACGGTGGGGCCGCCCGACCCCCCGGTACATCCGACGAGGATCAGCGCGCCCAGCGTGAACACCCCCAGCCGCCGAGCCCAGGGCTCAGACTCACGCTGGGCGTCACCCTCGGCCCACGGTACGAACCGGCGCCACCTCAGCTGGCGAGCCCAGGGCTCAGACTCACGCAGGGCGTCACCCTCGGTCCACGGTACCAACCGCAACCACCTCCACCGGCCGAACTCGGGGATCAACTGGAGGCCTGGGTCGTCTCCGGAGCGTTGGTGGTCGGCGCGTCGTCGAGATCCTGGTCGGTCGAACCGCCGGGGTCGACGTCGGGGGTATCACCACCGGTGGGCACCGTGTCGAGGGCGGTCAGGGCGTAGAACTGCTGGAGTTGCTCGGCCGACAACAGACCGGAAACCCGTGTGATCACACGGTTCTGACTATCGAGGAATACCCAGAACGGGGTCCCGGTCATTCCGTACGCCCGGGCCGATGCCGAATTGGCGCTGTCCAGTAGTGCTGGTGCCGTCCATCCCTCGCTCTCGAGCCAGTCCTGGGGTGGCCAGTTCTGCTGGATCGGGTTGGTCGACGTCACGACCGAGTAGAGGTCAACACCCGCCGGTAATGAGTCCTGGTTGACCATCTGCTGCACCAAGGGGACCTCCTGTTGGCAGTACACGCAACCGTGGGCAAGGAACACGACTGCCTTGGGGTTGCCACCCGGTCCGATCTCCACCGGCTCACCCTCGGCGTTTATCCCACTGAGCGTGGGGCCGACACTTCCCGTCTCCGGGTCGGCACCGTTTTCGGTCAGGGGCTGGAGTGGATCGCCGGTGACCTCGACCTCGGCGTACCCGGCGGCGCGGTCCCGGTTGACGACCTCCTCGACGGTCAGATCGAGAGATCCGGCGACCTGCTCGTTGGAGGGGAACTCCCCGCTCGACTCCTGGAGGTCGGCGCGGGTCTGGTTGATTTCCTGGATGTTGTCGAGCACCTCGCTGCCGCCGCCGCCCGCAGCGATTGAGATCGCCATGGCGATGATGAGACCGAGTCCGACCACACCACCCACGACACCGAGGACAGTCTTGGAGTTCATTGGTTTGTTCCTTTTTGGGTTGGCATTACGTAGAAGACGAGTAGGACGAGGACCAGAACGAACGCGGATCCCGCCATAAACGGTATCGAGATGAAATCGAAGGTGTTGACGTACTTGGAAACACAGGAGACCACCCCACAGCTGCCCCCATCGGAGGGTGGGAAGGTCTGCTGCCAGTAATGGAACACGGAGATTGGCAACCCGATGGCGGCCATCGGTATTCCGTAACGCCGTGCCATCCCGTCATTTCTTAGGGCGCTGATCAACAGGACCAGGGTGAGCGGATACATGGCGATGCGCTGGAACCAGCAGTAACGGCAGGGTTCGAAGCCCCAGATCTCCGAATAGGCGAGCGACCCCAGCGTCGCAACGATTGCGACCACACTGGCCAGCCACAGGGCCACACCCGATGTCTCCGGGCCGAGTTTCGATTTGACCAACGGTCGGGCGATAAACAGGACGACAGCGGCGCCCAAACTCATCAGAGCAAGGATCGCGGTGAAGGTGTTGAACGCGAGGATGTTCATTGACGTGACCACCATTGCACGGGTCGAGAACTTGTGGGAATTCCCGGGAGAAGTAGCCCCG
>WHUC01000141.1 GCA_009377435.1 Acidimicrobiia bacterium | reverse complement strand
TCTGTGTCTCCCGGGTGGATGTGGAACGGACCGACAGCTTCTCGGTGACCGTCGGGGTTCCCTTCGATCACGCCCGCTGGTTCCGGGAACGGGGCACGGATCTCCGCCAGCGGTCGGGGTGCCCCGACGGGGAGTGCTGTCGTCACACCCCCTCCGATCTGGCTTCACGCTGGAGGGGAAAGGTCACGGTGTCCGCCCGAGCCCAGGATCGCCTCATCGGGCTCCTCGCCCCCGACCCCGACGTCGGGATCGACTTCACCGAGGTCTACGAGTTGTTGTCCCGGGAGGCTGGGCGGTGAGGACACCGACCCCTGCCCCTTGAGGGCCGTGTCATACCGGGAATGCCGGTCACGACGATCCTGTCCCCTCCCGGAGTCGGTTGCACAACACTCTCATGGACGCCAAGCCCACCTCCGGACGCTCCCGGACGACACGCTCGAAGCTGCGACGATCAAGACTCAACGTTCGCACCGGTCCCACACAGAGAAGCGACGCCATCCTCGGCGCACTGGTGATGATGGCAGCGCAGACACCCCGCAAGGGTATCAACTGCTGACGAACCGGCAGGTTTTCATGTCCGACATCCGCTCTCAGGTTGATCAAAAACTGCTAACAAGCACTGGTTTCCTGGGCCGTCTGGCCTGTCGATCGAAAAGCCGGTCAACCCGAGGCGATGGCCTCGGCCGTCTCGGCGTCGGGGGCGATACCAAGGGTGACGGTGTTGCCGTCACAGACGACGTGGGCCGACTGATCGTCCCCGGTGAAGGTGGTCCCACCGGCGAAGTCCGTTGATGGCGCATCGGGGAAGGCCGCCCCATAGAACTCGGTGACGGTGTCACAAAGGGGTGTGGTCCCACCCCGATCGGCGAGACGGATTGCCACCGCGCTCTCGTCGCCCCGCGACCACACCGCGACCTCGCCACCCGCCCACGCCGAGACCCGGTCGAGGGGTTCCGAGAGAGCAGAGGCGGTGTCGTCACCGGGTGCCTCGAGGAAGAACATCAGCTCGGCGGCGCCGAATGTGTCACGATCGACCTCGGTCCATCCCGACGGTGTCGCCGGGTCGGGGACGTCGACGGCCTCCTCGTCATCGGCCAGCCGCTCCGGGAAGAGCACCTGGGCCGTTGTCGTGGGGAGATCGGCGTAGGCGGCGTCCACCGCCTCCCAGCCACCGGAGATGGTGAGATTGCACACGAATCCGAGACCCTCCAGATAGGGAAACTCCAGTATGCGGCGCACCACGTGGGGTATGTCCGCCAGGGCGCCCTGTGTGCTCATGCTCTCCATGGTGACGGCAATGATGTCCTCGAAGGACATGTGCTCCATCATGAACTGCTGGGAGATGAGGGAGGCGTCACCCTCGATGAGACCGAGTGCCGCCATGGTGGCATCGCTCCCCTCCTCCTCGGCAAGCAGTTCGAGATCGGGTAGCCCGAGGGCGTCATCGGCCACGGCATGCTGCACCTCGTGGGCGACGATGAGCGCACCGAGGGGGTCGATGTCCTCGGACCCGATCACCAGTTCCCCGGTCTCGGTGTCGTAGAAGCCGCCGACGGCGGCGTCGAGGGCGTCGATTTGGATCTCCTTGATGTCCCCGTCGGCCGATATGGCGCCCAGCGTCCGGTAGAGACGGTTCTGGTAGTCGATGACGTCGGGGGCCAACTCCTCCTCGGTGAGCTGACGGACCCGTCTCGCCACCTCCTCACGGGTGGCGAACTCGATGTCGATGTCCTCGTCCGAGGAGATCCCCCGGTCCTGCGCCACCAGTTGCGCGATGGCCTCGACCTTGCTGGCGGCATCCCCCTCGGGAATGTCGCCCTCGGCACCGAAGTCCATGGCCTCGGGGCTGAGACATTGCATGATGTTGGGATCGAGACCACCGGTGAGGCCACCGGTCTCGCCCCCGAGGAGGTCGTCGAGGAGTCCACCCCCCTCGTCTCCGAGGAGGTCGTCGAAGAGGTCCCCCAACTCCTCGTCGGCACTACCGATGGGGTCATCGCGATCCGAACCGCTGTCGTCACGTGTCGTGTTCGTTGTGGGAGGCTGGGTAGTCGTCGATGTTGTGGCGAGGGTTGCGCCGCCAGTCGTGGGAGTAGGCGGTGCCGCCTCGTCGGAGGCGAGTTGCTCTCTGAGGTTGTCGTTGCGGCGGTCCATCAGGTAGTAGACCGTGCCGGCCAGGATCAGACCCATTATCACGGCGACGACCGTCGCCGCCTTCCAACCAGCGGTGTTGTCCCCAGTCATGACCAACAACGTACCGTGCGGTCGTGCTTAGGGGAACCCCCGCTGTCAGGCCAGGAAGAGCGCCGGTTCCAGCAGGTTCTCGATCACCATCGCCATGAAGCGACGACCCTCCCCGCCATCGATGACCCGATGGTCGTACGACAGTGAGAGCGGCATCATCGGGGCCGTTGCCACCCGCCCCGATTGGGCCACCGGCTTCTCGACGGCCCGTCCCACCGAGAGGATGGCGATGGTTCCTGGCGGCACGATCGGTGTGCCATGTCCTCCACCGATCGCACCGATGTTGGAAACGGTGAAGGTCTGACCCTTCAGTTCGGAGGAGTCGAGGGAGCGGGCCCGGGCCCCCTCCCCCAGCCTCGTCACCTCGGCGGCGAGGTCGAGCACGGACTTGGAGTCGGCGTCGGGGATCACCGCCACCATGAGACCGTCGGTCGTGTCCACCGCGATCCCGATGTCGGCCCGGTCGTGGATCTCGATCTCCTCCCCGTCCAAGGTGGCGTTGAAGTTGGGGAAGGCGTCGAGGGCCGGCAGCACCGCCCCCACTACCAGGGCCTCGACGGGAATCGTCACCCCATGACGGTCGGCAAGGGCGGTACGTACGGCGAGCAGGCGGGTGGCGTCAACCTCATCGAAGGTCGTGACGTGAGGGATCTCACGCCACGATCGGGACATATTGTCGGCGATGGTGCGACGGAGCTTGGAGAGACGGGTACGGCCGCCCTCCCTCTTCGATGTCCCCGGCACCGGCGGAAGACCCACCCTGGGCGGCACATCGACGGGACCCCCCGACGACGCCTCGGCAGCGGCCATCACATCGTCACGGGTGATTCTGCCGTCGGTCTCCGATCCGGTGATCGTCGTCAGATCCACACCGAGGTCACGGGCCAGCTTCCTCACCAGGGGCAGGGCGCGCACACCGGTGAGTGTGGCGGGGTCCACATGGCGTGTCGGCAATTCCTCGGCCTCGTCGGGCAGGGTTCCCACGATGGGGGGCGCATCCCCACCTGATGGACTCGCCTCGGGTTCGGAGGCCACGGAGGAGTCCTCGTCCTCGGACGTCTCCTCACCATCGCGGTCGATGACGACGAGCACGGCTCCGACCTCGAGCGTCTCACCCTCCGCCGCTCCGTGTGCCCGGACCACACCGGCCCATGGCGACGGGATGTCGACGACAGCCTTGTCGGTCTCGACCTCGACCAATGGCTGGTCGACCTCGACCCGGTCACCCTCGGCGATCAGCCATCGGACTATCTCGGCCTCGGCCAGCCCCTCCCCGATGTCGGGGAGACGGAATTCGCTGCTCACAGATCCTCCGCTTGGTGGTGATTTTCTCCTAGAAGGTAGTGGGATCCGCCGTACGAAGAGGGATCAACCATCGAGGTCCTTTCGAACCGCAGTCACGATTCGATCGACCCCGGGGAGATAATGCTCCTCGGATCGCTTCAGGGGGAACACGGTGTCCCACCCGGTGACCCGTTTCGGTGGCGCCAACAGTGAGTAGAGGCATTGCTCCGACACGGTGGCGACGATCTCACCACCGAGGCCACCGGTTAGCGGTGCCTCGTGCACCACGACGAGACGGCCGGTCCGCTCGACCGACTCGAACACCGTCTCCCGATCCCAGGGGACAAGAGTGCGGAGGTCGATCACCTCTGCCGACACCCCATCCTCGGAGAGGGTGTCGGCGGCCCGGCGGGTCTCCCGGGTCATCGCCCCCCAGGTCACCAGGGTCACGTCACTACCGGAGCGCTCGACCCGGGCCGGACCGATCTCTTGTCGGTGGGGACCCTCGGGAACGTCCTCCTTGACCGCCCGGTACAAACGGATGGGCTCGAGGAATATGACCGGGTCGGGATCCTCGATGGCGGCGAGGAGAAGCCCCTTGGCGTCGGCCGGGGTGGAGGGGACCACCACCTTGAGTCCGGGAGTATGGGCGTAGATGGCCTCCGTGGACTCCGAGTGGTGCTCGGCGGCGCCGATGCCACCGCCATAGGGCATGCGGATCACCATGGGAACGGTGAAGCGGTGACGAGACCGGTTCCGCATCCGGGACACATGGGAGATCACCTGGTCGAAGGCGGGATAGGAGAAGCCCATGAACTGGATCTCACAGACGGGGCGGAGGCCGCCAACCGCCAGACCGAGACCGACACCCACGATCCCCGACTCGGCAACGGGGGTATCGACGACACGCTCGGAGCCGTACTTCTCCAAGAGGCCGTCGGTAATCCGAAAGACGCCCCCGGTCCGCCCCACGTCCTGGCCGAGGATCATCACCCGGTCATCGCCCGAGAGGGCCACATCGAGCCCATCGTTGATCGCCGAGGCGATGTTGCGCACCGTCACGGCGTGTTCCCTGCCTCCACTAACCCTGGGCTGAAGGTGACGCCCGGCGTGAGCGTGAACCCTGGGCTCACGGCGCCCGCCTCCCCAACCCGAACTTGGGGCCGTGAGCACCGCTGAGCGATGGTGGGAACCCGGGGTTCGACGGCCCGGTCGGGCCTGCGGGCGATGGTCCCCGACTCACCGCTCTGCCTCCCCGAGTTGTTGGCGGAGATGGGGTGGCATCTCGGCGAACATGCCCTCGAAAACGTGGGCGGGTGTCGTCGCCGCGGTGGACTCGGCCGACTCGATGGCCCTCTCCATCGTCGTGGTGGCCCCATCCACAGCCTCCTGCTCCACCTCCTCGTCCCAGACTCCGATGGATTCCAGATAGCGCCGCACTCTCGCCAGGGGATCGCGCTCCCGCCAGGGGTCGGGTTCGTCGTCGGAGCGATAGCGCTTCGGGTCGTCGGCGGTGGTGTGGGGGCCGAGACGATAGGTGATGGCCTCGATGAGACTGGGACCCTCACCGGCGAGGGCGCGCTCGCGGGCGGTGGTGACCGCGGAGACCACCGCGAACAGGTCATTTCCATCCACTTGGACACCGGGCATCCCGTAGCCGTCGGCCTTGATGGCGATACTTGCCGAGCGGGTCTGGGCCTCACGCGGCATCGAAATGGCGTAGCCGTTGTTCTGGCAGAGGAAGACGCAGGGGGTGTCGTACACCGAAG
>WHUC01000140.1 GCA_009377435.1 Acidimicrobiia bacterium | reverse complement strand
GCCGAGGCCGCCGAAGAGGCCCCTCGGGCATCGATGATGGCAGCCCCCCGCTTGGCTACGGTCGGTATGAAGTCGTCGACAACCCACTGGTGATCATCGACGGCGTCGTAGGCCGTCCGCCCCTCGACCTCGCAGTGAAACAGGTCGGGATACTGGGTGGAGGAGTGGTTTCCCCAGATCGTCATCCTCTTGACCGAGGACACCCCGATGTTGAGCTTACGGGCTAGTTGGTTCACCGCCCTGTTGTGATCGAGACGGGTCATGGCGGTGACATTGCGAGGATCGAGACCGTCGGCGTTGGAGTAGGTGATCAGGGCGTTGGTGTTAGCCGGGTTCCCAACCACGAGCACCTTCACCCCGTTGTTTGCCGAGGCGGCCAGAGCCCTTCCCTGGGTGGTGAAGATGGCCCCGTTCGCCTCGAGGAGATCGGCGCGCTCCATGTCCGCGGTACGGGGCATGGCGCCGACGAGAATGGCGATATCGGCATCGCCGAAGGCAACCTCGGCGTCGTCGGTCTTGACCATATCGGTCAGCAACGAGAAGGCGGCGTCCTCCAGCTCCATGGCTACACCGTCGAGGGCACCAAGTGCGGGGGTGATCTCCAGCATCTGGAGGATCACCGGCTGGTCAGGGCCGAGCATGCCCCCCGATGCGATTCGGAACAGGAGACTGTATCCGATCTGTCCGGCGGCGCCAGTGACTGCAACTCTCAGAGGATCCAACATCCCATGGAGAGTAGTTACCACCCGGAGGGGCTTCCCTCAGACGAGCCTCTCCACCTCAACCGGCCCGGGCTCGACCACAACCCGTCTCGCCTGGGAAGGGTCCAACGCCTGATGGTCGATACGGAAGTGCGATCCCCTCGACTCGGTGCGACGGAGGGCGGCAGCGACCACCTGGATGGCGAGGGTGGCGGCGTCCCGACCGACCAGGGTTCGTCGCAAAACCGGCTCGAGGGCGCTCAACTCGTTGTGGGCTTCCCACAGTCCGGAACCTTGTCGCTCCACCCCGACGTGTTCCCACATCAGCTTTCTCAGCTCGTCGAAGGCCGGACCGGGGGTGATAGGGAGATCATGACCGTCGACAGGACAGTATCCGATATCACCGGACGGCTCGGCCGCCTCGGTTACGGACCCGGCAGCACGCCGCCCGAACACCAAGCCCTCGAGGAGGGCGTTGGAGAGAAGCCGCGAGGAGCCGTGGAGACCAGTCGAAGCCGCCTCCCCCACCGCCCACAGACCCGGGAGGGAACTGCGTCCATCGAGATCGGTAGCGATCCCACCGATCTGAAAGTGCGCCGCCGCACTCACAGGAACCAGGTCTGATCGGGGGTCGATACCCACCGACATGGCATGGGCGAGGACGGTGGGATGATGGTCGGCAAGCTCGAGGACGTGACGGGCATCGAGATAGGCGCCGGTCCCCCGCAGGCCCTGACGCCACACGGCGCGGGCGAGTAGGGCCCGCGGGGCCAGCTCCGCGGCAGGATGGATTCCCGACATGAATCGACGGCCATGGGCGTCCACCAGCGTCGCCCCGCGATCACGCAATCTCTCGGTGACGAGGGGAAGGGGATCCTTCGATACGGCCATCGCGGTGGGATGAAACTGCATGAACTCGAGATCGGCGATACGGGCACCCGCCCGGATCGCCATGGCGATGCCGGAGCCGTCGGCCCCCGGTGGGTTGGTGGTCACCGAATACAACCGACCCATCCCACCAGTGGCGATCACGACGGCCGGGGCCATCACGATACGACGTCTCGCCCGACTGTCGACGGCGACCGCACCCACTATCCTCTCCCCGTCCGTGATCAAGTCCACAGCCCTGCCCAACAGTCTCTTTATCGAGTCGGATGCGGCGACGGCACCGGTGAGGACCCGCATCACCTCGGCGCCGGTTGCATCGTCACCGGATTCGATCGCCCGATCCAATCCGTCGGCGCCCTCCGCACCGAGAATCACGGTCTCATCGGTGTCCTCCGATAATCTCCGAGCCAGACGCCGTAACCACAACACTGCCTCCGGACCATCACCAACGAGACGCTCGACGGCAGACGGGTCGGCTAGATCCGACCATCGCTCCGTCTTCTTGCGGTCGTTGGGCGTCCCACTCGTGCTGACACCGCCCTGGGCCCACCAACTCGACCCGGGTAGGTCGGTGGTGAGCATTACCGCACCATTGAGCGAGAGGGCGACGGTCATCCCGGCCACGCCGCCGCCGACGACGAGCGGGACCTCCAGGTTGTGTAGGTCGGTCAAGCGACGCTCCCGATTTCCGTATTCTGCATAAGGGCTCGGCCACCATATTGGGGGCGAAATGTCTACCGGTTCTTACAGATCGTGCCGTACCCGGCGCTTGCGTGGCATGATATGGGAATGTCGAACCCCGTTCTAACCCGGACCTTCGACGATCGGCGTCTTCCCCAGCAGCCGATCACCGAACCGTCCGGGGGGGTGATGACCCCGGAGTCGGTGGGTCGGACCACCGCTCTGCTCTTCGCCGTCACGGCGGCATGCGCCGTCGGAGGTTGGGTATTCTTCGATACCGTCCCCCGAGAGATGCTGCTGATCGGCATCTTGGTGGGTTTCGGGCTGATCCTGCTCGCCAGTTTCAAGCCGCGACTCGCCCCCTATCTGGCCATCCCCTACGCCGTCGTCGAGGGGGTCGTCATCGGGGCGATATCACGAATGTACGAAACGGCCTACTCGGGGATCGTCGTCCAGGCCCTGCTGGCGACCCTGGTCACATTCGCGGTGATGCTCGCGCTATATGTCACCCGGACCATCCGGGTGACATCCAAACTGCGTTCCGTCGTGATCGGGGCGACTGCAGCGGTGGCCTTGTTCTATCTCGTCAGCATCGGCTTGTCGTTCTTCGACATCGACATGCCCCTGGTGTGGGACAGCGGTCCGCTGGGGATCCTGTTCAGTGTCGCCGTTTGTGGCCTCGCCGCCTTCAACCTCCTGTTGGACTTCGATCTCATCGAGCGCGGGATCGGAGCCCGGATGCCCTCCCATATCACCTGGCTGGCCGCCATGGGTCTGCTGGTCACCGTCATCTGGCTCTACCTCGAACTCCTCCGTCTCATCGGCAAGGTCCGGGAGTAACCACCCCAACCCGTCTCTACGGCCGGAAGACCCCTACATGTGGTCGATGATCGCGGTACCGAACGCGGAGGTCTTGACCTCGGTGGCATCGTCCATGAGGCGGGCGAAATCGTATGTGACCACACGGTCGCCGATCGCCCCCCCAAGACCTTTCACGATGAGATCGGAGACATCGTCCCACCCCATGTAGCGGAACATCATCTCCCCCGAGAGGATGATGGAGCCGGGATTCACCTTGTCCTGACCGGCGTATTTCGGTGCGGTGCCGTGGGTTGCCTCGAAGACGGCGTGACCGGTCTCGTAGTTGATGTTTCCTCCCGGGGCGATCCCGATCCCGCCGACCTGTGCGGCGAGGGCGTCGGAGATGTAGTCGCCGTTGAGATTGGTGGTGGCGATGACGTCGTAGTTGGTGGGACGGGTGAGCACCTGCTGCAACATGGCGTCGGCGATGACATCCTGGACGAGGAGCTTGTCCCCGGCCTCGCCCCCGGAGTCCTCCCAGGAGACGGCCCGATCGGCGAACTCCTCGGCCACCAGTTCGTACCCCCAGGTGCGGAAGGCACCCTCGGTGAACTTCATGATGTTGCCCTTGTGGACCAGGGTCACCGACCTGCGGTTATTGGCGAGGGCAAATTCGATGGCGGCCCTGATAAGCCGTTTCGAGCCGGTGACCGATACCGGTTTGATGCCGACACCGGAGTCCTTTCTGATGTCCCACCCGTACTCCTCGTCGAGGAACTCGAGGAGCTTGCGGACCCCTTCGGTCCCCTCTTCGAGCTCCTTACCGGCGTAGACGTCCTCGGTGTTCTCCCGGAAGATGACCATGTCGACATCCCCGGGGCGCTTCACCGGTGATGGGACCCCCTCGAACCACCGGATGGGACGGACACAGGCGAACAGGTCGAGCGTCTGACGCAGGGCGACGTTGAGCGACCGGATCCCCCCACCCACCGGGGTGGTCAGCGGTCCCTTTATACCCACCAGGTAGTCGCGGAATGCGTCGACGGTCTCGTCGGGAAGCCACGCCCCGACCGCGTTGAAGGCCTTCTCCCCGGCCAGTACCTCCTTCCACTCCACCTTGCGCTCCCCACCGGATGCCTCGTCGACGGCGGCATCGAACACCCTGACCGCGGCCGCCCAGATATCGGGGCCGATCCCGTCACCCTCGATAAAGGGGATAATCGGGTCGTCGGGGACATGAAGGCCCTCTGCGTCCTTGGTGATTGCCTCGGCCATGGGGATTTCAACTCCTCTGTCTGTATCGAACCCAGAGGGTACTAGGTAGTCACCACACCGGTTTTCGCGCGGGTAGGCCGCCATATGCGTCTGCCTAGACGCGCGAAAACGGGCTACCTACGAGCCTGCGCCGCCGTCACGGTGTTGGCGAGGAGCATGGCCCGGGTCATCGGCCCCACCCCACCGGGTACCGGGGTGATGGCGCCGGCGACCTGTGACACCGCTTCGAAGTCGACGTCACCGACCAGCCCCTCCTCGGTGCGGTTGACACCGACATCGACGACCGTCGCCCCGGGTTTGACATGGTCGGGTCCGATGAGACCCCGCACCCCGGCGGCGACCACCAGGATGTCCGCCTCCCGGGTGACCTCGCCAAGGTCAGCGGTCCGGGAGTGGGCGACCGCCACGGTGGCGTCGACACCCCGTGAGGCCAGCATCAGGGCCAATGGTCGCCCCACGAGGAAGGACCGTCCCACGACGACGGCGCGCTCCTCCGACGTGGGGATCCCGTAATGATCGAGGATTCTCAAAATCCCCGACGGCGTGCAGGGACGCAGTCCGGGGCGGTCGAGCACGAGAAGACCCAGATTGAACGGGTGAAGACCGTCGACGTCCTTCTCCGGTGCGACACCGGCGACGATCGCCTCCGAGTCGATTCCGTCGGGAAGGGGCAGTTGGACGAGTATCCCGTCGACGCGGTCGTCTTCGTTGAGCTTGGCGACCAGGGCGGCCACGTCGCTTGAGATGGCATCGGCGGGCAACTCGTGGTGAAACGAGGTGATTCCCACCTCTTCGGCGTCCCTGCGCTTGCCGCTGACGTAGGTGTGGGAAGCGGGATCGTCACCGACAAGGACCGAGGCCAGACCGGGCGCCCGCTCCATGGTGGCAACGGTGGTCGCCACCTCCTGTTTCACGGCGGAGGCGACGGTTCTGCCGTCGAGGATGGTGGCTGTCATTGGTGCGAGGTTAGAGCGTCGCATGGTCGAC
>WHUC01000139.1 GCA_009377435.1 Acidimicrobiia bacterium | reverse complement strand
GACTCCGGGGGATCGGTGGTGAGATCCTGTCCGTACACGACCACCGTCGCATCGTCGCGCCAACCGATACCGCCTTGGCCGGGCACCGTATACCCATTCGCCACCTCTACGATCGAGTCGTCCATGCCGGCGAATTGGCTGCCGAGTCGTTCGATCACGTTCTGTGGCTCCCCTTCGCCAACGGCCACGAAGGACACTCGGGGGACGGAGTTGGTGTCGTTCCATCCCAGGGCGAGAGCGGTGTCCAGCGACATCAGGTTGGTGATCTCCTCGATGGTGAAGCCACTCTCACTCTCGAATGCGGTGATCTGGTCATCGGTCTCGGGCATCTCCGCTGCGAAGTTGTCGATGGTTTCGAGGAGGAGGTTGCCGATTGCGCCCGGGCGGACATACACGAGTGAGTTTTCCTGCGGTATGTGGACGGCGGCGAGTGGCCCGCCCGCCCAGAGTCGCGACACCGTTTCGAGATCCTCGCCCTCGGCCCGAACCGCTGTGCCGACTTCGATGTCGCCGTCGGCGAGGCTGAGGTACCCGTTCGTCCAGGGCAGAGTCGTCTCGGTGAATGAGGCCACCAGGTCGCCGCTCACCCCCCATTGCAGCAACGCGCCCTCGGGCACGTCCTCCATCGTGGCCTGGAACACCTCGTCGTCGCGTAGGGTGGGGGCGTCGGTCGCGGTGAGCACGGTGGTGGGGTCGCCCTCGGAAGCGAACGAGAACACGAGGTCGGAACCGACCCGACCGTAGGCGGTCTGCCCCTCGTCATCGCTGATGGTGCGGATCTCGTTGCCCCCGATCGAGACGACCGCGAACTCGTCGACCTCGCCCTCCTCCTCGATGGCGGTGTCGAGCTTCGTCAGAAACTCGTCGAGCTCGGCCGATTCCTTGCCGGCGACGATGATGACCATGTTGGGGATCTCCTCGGAGGCCAACTCCTCGGTCCCGGCCATGTCATCCAAGGTCTCGGGGGAGAACATCTCGGGATCGATTCCGTACATGCCAAAGGCCACCCGCGAACTCAGCCACGGGCTCATGTCCTCCTCGAAGTCGAGACCGATCTCAGCGAGAGCCTGCTCCAACTCCGACGCCATCATCTCACCCAGCTCGGTGGTGTCGACGGTCTCACCGGTGACACTCTCGTAGAAGGGGACGATCTCGTCGGCCAGGGCCCTGGTGTCATCCGAGCCCAGTGTCTGGAGATCGAGTTCCGCATAGAGTTGGACATCGGCGGGAAGACGTTCCGAGAGCGCCATCGGGGCCGTCGGCCGGGGGATGAACAACCACGCCGCGAGACCGAGAAGAGCCACAACGGCCACCACTGCCACCACCACCCATCTGCGATCGGGTGCGTTGGTCTCGGACTCTGCCGTTTCCCCCACCACTGGCCCGTCTTGTTCGGGTTCTCTCCATTTGGAGGTTGCTTCGTCGCCCGATGCCTCTTCGTCGGAGAAGGGCTCATCGAGACCATCGGTCGGGTCGTTGCCGGGATCGCCCGACCCGAGAGGCGTGTCGCGGTCCGGGTCGGGGGTATCCCCCCCACCATCATGTGATGTCATGGTTCGCTCCTTGTCGCGTTTTCAGGGACCTTCTGTCGTTCTGGAACCGAGAACGGGAGACGTGCGTGAATCACTCCGACGCCGATGATCCCCCTACGGGTCCCTAACGATACCGGCGACTTCGTAGGCCTCGTTCTCCTCAAGGGTCTCCTTGTCGAGGAGCGCCGCTGCCAGCGCCTCCAGCTGGCCGCGATGGTTCTCGATCGATTCGACCGCGGCGGCGTAGCATTCGTCGCTGATTCGCCTGATCTCGTCGTCCACCAAACGCATGGTGTGCTCGGACACCTGTGGTCGTCCGAAAGCATCGGTGGATCGCTCGTCGAACACCGCAACCGGTCCGATGGCGACCGACATGCCCCACCTGCCCACCATGTTGCGGATGAGGTTGGTCGCCTGGACCATGTCGTTCTCCGCCCCTGTGCTGGTCGTCCCGTAGATGACATCCTCGGCGGCGCGCCCCCCGAGCATCCCGATGATCTTTCCCCGGAGGTACTCCTCGCCGTAGGAGTACTTATCGGCATCGGGGCTCTGAAAGGTGACACCGAGGGCCCGGCCCCGGGGGACGATCGAGATCTTGCGCACCGGGTCGGCGCCGGGTTGAAGCATCCCGAGGAGGGCGTGGCCCGACTCGTGGTATGCGGTTCTCTCCCGCTCTTCGGGACTCATCATGATGCGACGCTCCGTGCCCAACACCACCTTCTCCAGGGCGTCGGTGAAGTCGTTCATCGCGATCTTCTCGTGCTGACGGCGGGCCGCCATCAGGGCCGCCTCGTTGACGAGGTTTTTTAGGTCGGCGCCGACCATGCCCGGGGTCGAGGACGCGATGGCTTCGATGTCCACCTCGTCGCCGAGGGGTTTTCCCCGGGTGTGGACCCCGATGATGGCGGCCCGTCCTCGTTGATCGGGAGGCGCCACCACCACCTGACGGTCGAATCGGCCCGGTCGGAGGAGTGCCTGGTCCAGGATCTCGGGGCGGTTGGTGGCGGCGATCACGATCACACCCTCCGATCCGGTGAACCCGTCCATCTCGGTGAGGATCTGGTTCAGTGTCTGCTCGCGCTCGTCGTGACCGCCCATGGCCATCCCCCCGCCGCGGGAGCGTCCTATCGAGTCGAGCTCGTCGATGAAGATGATGGCAGGGGCGACCTTCTTGGCCTGCTCGAAGAGGTCGCGCACCCGCGATGCGCCGACACCGACGACCATCTCGATGAACTCCGAGGCGGACATCGAGAAGAAGGGGACGTCGGCCTCACCGGCGACGGCGCGGGCGAGGAGGGTCTTGCCCGTTCCCGGTGGACCGGTGAGGAGGACCCCCTTGGGAATGGCGCCACCGAGACGGGTGTACTTGTCGGGGTTGCGGAGGAAGTCGACGATCTCGACCAGCTCATCCTCGGCGTCCTCGATCCCGGCGACGTCTTCGAAGGTGGTCCGGTTGGCGCCCAGCTCGTACCGCTTCGCCTTGCTCCTGCCCAGACCCCCGATGCCGGCCCCCATACCGGCGCTGGCGCGGCGGAACACCGAGAAGATGATCCACAGGAGGAGAAGGGTCGGGCCGAATCCGAAGACGAGTTGCTGCCACAAGGGGGCTGGGGCATCGGCGGGCTCGGCGTTGACCTCGACGGCGTTGTCGGCGAGCAGTTCGAGCAGGTCGTCCTCGGCGAAGGTCGGTCGCTCCGTCTCGAACAGGTCATACGTCGCCCCTTCCCCGGACCCGTCCTCTTCGGGCGACGGGTCGGCGATGGGGGTGGCGAAGGTCCCCTGGATGGTGTCACCGGTGGAGACGAGCTCGGCCACGTTGCCGTCCTCCACCTCGGCCACGAAGGCGGTGTATGAAACGGAGAGCCTCTCCGGAGGTGCGCTGAACTGGGAGAACAGGATCCAGTTGATGGTGAGCATGGCGAGGACAATCAGCCAGAAGCGGCCGCCCCCGGGCATATTGCCGAATCCCGTGGGAGTGGAGGTGTCCGGTTCGTCGGGAACACCCTCGACCCGCCATTCCCGGGGACGCTCCTGTTTTGGCTCGCCTCGTCTATCGCGTGTGGTCAACTGGTGGCCCCACTGTGCGATTGGTGGGTGGGTGGATTGGTCACGGTCATTGGTGGTCACCACGCTACCGGTTGGGCGCCTATTCCGATAGATGAGGGTCTCCGCTGTGAGCGCGATATCGTCGGGGGATGGCGACGAACCGCGACATAATCCGAATGCTCCACGAATTGGCCGAGCTCACGACGTTGGAGGAGGAGAGCCCGCAGTCGTTCAAGGTGCGTGCTTATGAGAATGCCATCGCGGGCATCGAAGGGGTCGATGCCCCTCTCTCCGACATGACCCCGGCCGATCTCACCAAGATCAAGGGGGTCGGTAAGGCGACAGCCTCCAAGATCCGAGAGTTCAGCCACACCGCCAGTGTCGCAAAGCTGGACCGTCTCCGGGCCGCGTATCCGCCGTCGGTGGTGGCGTTGTCCAAGATCCCCGGTGTGGGCCCCAAGACCCTGAAGCTGATGCGCTCCGAACTGGGGATAGAGAACGTGGAGGATCTGCGCGAGGCGATCGCCGATGAACAACTGCGTGAGCTACCCGGTCTGGGACCGACCAGCGAGGAGAAGATCGGTAGGGCCATCGAGCGTCTCGGTCTGCACGGCAAGGACCGACGGACACCCATCGGGGAGGCCATGGGACTCGCCGTCGAGTTGGCGGCGGACCTGCGTGCTGTCCCCGGCGTAGTGGAGAGCCAGCCGTGTGGGAGTCTCCGCCGCTACTCCGAGACCATCGGCGACATCGACATCGTGGTGGCCTCCGACGACCCCCAACCGGTGATGGACCACGTCGTGGCGCACGACGTCGCCGTGGAGGTGGTCGCCGCAGGCTCGACCAAGACCTCGATCCTCACTCGTAATGGTCTCCAGGTGGACGTCAGGGTGGTGACACCCGACCAGTTCGGTGCCGCCACCCTGTACTTCACCGGTTCGAAGACCCACAACATCGCCCTCCGGCAGAGGGCGATCGATCGCGGGCTGCTGCTGAATGAATATGGGCTGGTCGACGACGACACCGTCGTTGCGTCGGCCACGGAGGAGGACGTCTACGCGGCCCTCGACCTCTCCTTCATCCCAGCACCCATGCGGGAGGCGACGGGGGAGATCGAGGCCGCCGCCGAGGACGCCCTCCCCGATTTGGTCATCCTGGAGGACATCACGGGCGATCTCCACTATCACACCACCCGATCCGGCGATGGCCGATCCACTCTCGCCGAGATGGTGGATGCCGCCATCGGGCGGGGTTACGAGTTCGTCGCCATCACCGACCACGGCGAGGATCTCGCCATCAACGGCTCGACACCCGAGGAGATGGGGGAGCACCGCGACCGTATCGCCGAGATCGAGGAAGACCGCGGGATGATCCGGCTGCTTTGGGGCTGTGAGCTCAACATCGGACCCAAGGGCGGGCTCGACTACGACCCCGATTTCCGTGGGTCTTTCGAGTGGACGGTGGCATCGGTCCACTCCCATTTCGATCTCGACCAGGTGGCCCAGACCGAGCGACTACTCGGGGCGATCGCCGACCCGACGGTGGATGTGATCGGTCATCTGAGTGGCCGCTACATCGGTCGGCGTCCCGGTATCGAATTCGACGTCGACGCCGTCATCGAGGCACTGGCCGAGACCGGGACCGCCCTCGAGATCAACGGCGCCCTGCAACGGCTCGACGCCACCACCGATGTCATCCGGAAGGCGGTCGCCAACGGTGTGGCCCTCACCATCTCCACCGACAGCCATCACGTGTCGGAGCTCTCCCGGATGATCCATGGGGTCGCCTGGGCGCAACGGGCCTGGGTCCCCCGCGACGCCGTCCTCAACACCCTCCCCGTGGGCGAGTTCGAGCGGCGTCTACGTCACCCG
>WHUC01000138.1 GCA_009377435.1 Acidimicrobiia bacterium | reverse complement strand
GGCGGCGGCCAGGGAGTCGATGTCGTCGGCGAAGACGCCGTCGGTGTCGGTGAATCCCTGGTCGGAGGCGGGTTCCAGGTCGAGTCCTCGGGTGAGGAAGGCCGCCATCTGTCCTCGGGTGACGAAGTCGTCGGGGCAGAACATGGTGTTGTCGGGTGGGTTGCATCCCCGGGTGATCCCGGCGGCGGCTAGGGAGTCGATGTCGTCGGCGAAGACGCCCTCGGTGTCGGTGAATCCCTGGTCGGAGGCGGGTTCCAGGTCGAGTCCTCGGGTGAGGAAGGCCGCCATCTGCCCTCGGGTGACGAAGTCGTCGGGGCAGAACATGGTGTTGTCGGGTGGGTTGCATCCCCGGGTGATCCCGGTGTCGGCCAACCATTGAATGTCATCATGGAACACATGGTCTGGTGGGACATCGGTGAACTCGGTGGCGGTCGCCTCGTCGGCGTCGAGGGCGAGCGCCCCCATCAAGGAACCTCCCAACACGACGAGGGTGATGACGGCGAGGGCCATCCTGACCATCGATCCTCGCCGCTGTGGCGAGTGGAGCGCCGGGGCTTCGGGACGGAGGGCGGGACGACGCATTTGTCACCTCTGCGTAGGAGTCTCCGTACTGTACGGGCGAGTCTGTGTCGCGGTTCAGGCTGGTGGGCTCGGCGACGTTCAGGGCGGGGGCCGTCATCGGTGTGCTTGGGCCCGCAGATCGGCGATGAACCTCCGGGCGGAGAGAACGCTCATTCAGGCGCGTGTCACCGTGTCCGGGTCACCTTGGAGAGACCACGGGGAGAGTCGGGATCGTGACCCCGCGCCACGGCGAGGGCGTGGGCGAAGCGTTGCAATGCCGGGGCCGCCACGATGGGCGACAGCCACGGCTCGACCGGTGGGATCGGGATGACGGCGCTACCGGGGGCGTCGCCGTCGGTGATGGTGACGACATGGGCGCCCCGTCCCATCATGTCGGAGACGAGACCGGTCATCTGGTCGTGGGTGGCACCCTCCGTCGCCACCGCCAGGACGGGGAACCCCGCCTCGACCACGGCGACCGGACCGTGGAGGAAGTCGGCGGCCGAGAACGGCTGGGCGAGGAGGTAGGTCAGCTCCTGGAGCTTGAGGGCCCACTCGAAGATGGTGGCCTGGTGGAAGCCCCTCCCCACCACCACACAGCGGTCGGCGTCGGTGAGGCCGGTAACGGTGTCGGTGGCGGCATCGGCGTCGTCAACAGCCCGCGCCATGGCGTCGGTGAGCCCGTCGAGTCCTTCGATCCCCTCGTCGGCGAAGGCGAGAGATAGGAGCGCCACCGCCGTCAACTCCGATGTGTAGGTCTTGGTGGCGGCCACCGCCTTCTCGGTGCCGGCGCAGAGGTCGATCACGATCTCGGCCTGCTCACCCATCGGTGAGTCGGGATGGTTGGTGATAGCGAGGGTGGGACGGCCCTGACGGTTCGCCTCGGCTACGACCTCGACCAGGTCGGGTGACTCACCCGACTGGGAGATCCCCACCACCAGGGCGTCGACGAGGGAAGGCGGGCTGTCTAGTGGACCGAACAGGGAGGGCGCCGTCAGCCCCACCGACATGCGGTTGCGGGCTCCCCATACATATTGGGCGTAACGGGCGGCGTTGTCGGAGGTGCCCCGGGCGGCGATGACGACATGGGTGGCGTCTGCCGCCAGCTCGCCGACCCGACCCATCGCCGTCCGGTTGGTGTCGAGGACCCGCGCCACCACATCGGGCTGTTCGGAGATCTCATCCAACATGGTCATGGCTCGTCCCTGCGATGGAGGATGGCCCCGTCGACGACGGTGGCGACCACACCGAGGTCGTCGTCGAGGACCACGAGATTGTCCGCTGGCGGGGTGTGCCCGACGATGCGGGCCGGGGTCGTCGAGGCCATGGTGATGGCATCGGCGAGACCGCAACCGGTGGAGTCGATCATGGTGCGGAGCACCATGTCCATGGTGGCGGCACTCCCGGCGAGGTTGCCCTCGGCGTTGCGCACCGTCACCCCATCGACCACCACAGAGGTGGATCCAATGGTGTGGGCACCCGCGGTGAGACCCATCGCCGACATGGCATCGGTGACGAGGGCGATCCGCTCCGGGCCCTTGGCCCGCAGGGCGAGACGCAACATGGCGGCGTCGACGTGGATCCCGTCGGCGATGAGACCGGTGGTGAACCGGTCGTCGGTGAGCACGGTGGCGGCCACGCCCGGCGTGCGGTGGTCTAGACCCGACATGGCATTGAAGAGATGGGTGGCGTGGGTCGCCCCCCAGTCGGCGGCGGTGGCGGCCTCGGCAGCGGTGGCGTCGGTGTGGCCCAACGACACCACCGTCCCCGCCTCCACAAAACGCTTCGCGATCTCCTCGGCGCCCCTCAGTTCGGGAGCGATCGTGACCATGGTGGGGGGTCCGCTACGGATCACGAGGTCGGCCACCTCGAGGGATGGCTCGACGAGGGCTTCGGGTGGGTGGGTACCCCGTCTTCTCGGCGAGATCATCGGGCCCTCGACGTGAAGCCCGAGGGGACGAGCCCCCCGCCAGTGGGGAGGGGGTCCGGCGGCGAGGACACCGAGGGCGGCCACCGCCACCTCGGGTGGGGCGCTGATGACCGTGGGGAGGAAGGCCGTGACGCCGAACTCGGGGAGACGGGCGGCAACAGCCCAGATCGACTCGGGATCGGTGGTGAAGTCGTGTCCGAATCCGCCATTGAGCTGGAGGTCGACCAGACCCGGGGCCATCGTCCCGGAGAGGCCCTCCAGGCCCCGGGGATCCTCCACCGTCTCGCCGGTGTCGTGTCTGCGCAGGGTCATCGGGCGATCTTCGGGGAGTCGGAGGGACGTTGCATGGCAATCGTGACCATAGACCCCTCTCCGCGTCTGACCCGTTCTTGCCCTGGAATCCCGCGCCAAAACGGACCAGGCTCAGCGGGTCACGGGGCGGCGACGGTCGGGGTCAGGTGACGAGTCGGATGGTCAACGGGTAGCGGAACTCCTCGCCCCGGCTGGCGGCGCGACCGCCCATGATCACCAACACCACATAGGCGATCCCGATGGCGATCAGGAGGAAGATCCCGATGAGCACGAAGGCGAGAATCACCGAGATGGCGATCCAGATCAGCCAGCTGATGTTGAAGTTGAGGGCCTCCACCGCGTGGCGACGGACGAAGGCACTGCGGTTGCCCTGAAGCAGCAACACGGCGAGGGGCCCGAGGAGACCGAGGGCGACGTAGGCGGCGAGGAATGCCGACAGATGGGCGCCCATTGCCCAGTTGCGCTCAGTCTCCACCGACATCGCCCCCGATGGGGGATCCTGTGGGTTACCCGGAGTAGTCATGACCGTCTCTCGTTCCATCCACTCTCGACCACGCTCCAGGATACTCCTTCCCCGGTGTTCAAGCGGGAGCCGAGGAGATGTCCGACGCCGAGTGGGCCGTTACCGAGCCGGTTGCACCGCCGGTTCGGTCCCGGTGTAGGTCTGGTCGGTGGTCTCGAACCAGGGCAAGGTGGCCTGGACGAGGGGCCCCACCCCGAAGGCGAACATGAGGGTCCCGATCCCGACCGTGCCCCCCATCGCCCATCCGATGGCGAGGACGACGATCTCGATGAGGATGCGGGCACCCCGGATCGACCAGCCCTTGCGGGCGAGACCGGTCATCAACCCGTCACGGGGTCCCGGACCGAGGTCGGCGCCGATGTAGATGCTGGTGGCGAGCGAGATGAGAAGAACACCAACCGTCACCCCCACCCAGCGGGCCCAGGTTGCGGTGAACTCGGGAAGCACCAGGAGGCTGAGGTCGACGACGAGACCAATGCTGATGGCGTTGACCACCGTCCCGGCCCGGATCTTCTCACCGAGAGGAAACCAAAGACCCACCACAAATAGGCTGGTGATGATGCCGGCCACCCCGATGGTTAGTGGCGTGTTGCGGGCGATCCCCTGGTGGAGGACATCCCACGGCACCAGTCCGAGATCGGCGCGCACCATGACGGCGATACCAAAGCCGAACAAGACCATCCCGATCATGAACTGGGTCCAGCGCCGCATCATCACGACACCATAGGGACAGATTCCGTCCAGGCTGAATCGGCAGGTGGCGTCTGGTCGAGTGTGTTGTGGGTCGCCCTGGTTAGGTCTGACTGCACAGTCGACCTGGTGGGGGGCGTGGCGTCGAGACCGCCGCCGATCGCCGGTACCGTTGGGGGGTCGTCACAGGAGTCACCACATGCGTGAAGCAGTCATCGTGTCCGATGCCCGGACGCCCATCGGCAAGGCCTACCGGGGGGCCTTCAACAACCTGCCCTCACCGACACTCGGTGCCAAGGCGATCGCCGCCGCCGTGGAACGGGCCGGTGTCGAGGGAGGGGAGATCGACGATGTCATCCTGGGCTCGGCCATCCAGCAGGGATACCAGGCGACGAACATCGCCCGTCATGCCGCGTTGGCGGCCGGTCTGCCCACCTCCGTGCCGGCGATGTCCATCGATCGGCAGTGCTCTTCGGGGTTGATGGCCATCGCCACCGCGGCGAAACAGATCATCGTCGACGGCGACCAGATCTCGGTGGCCGGTGGTGTCGACTCCATCTCCCTGGTCCAGAACGAGGACTTCCGGATCGAGAAGGACCCCGGGCTCGTCGCCATCCGATCCGACGCCTACATCCCGATGATCGACACCGCCGAGGTCGTCGCCGAGCGCTATGACATCGGTCGGGAGGCCTGCGACGAGTACGCCCTGCAGTCCCAGCAGCGGGTCGCCGCCGCCCAGGAGGCCGGGTACTACAAGGATGAGATCGTCCCGGTGACGACGACCAAGCTGGTGCGGGATCGGGACACGGGGGAGGTCTCCGAGGAGGAGGTGACGATCGAACTCGACGAGGGCAACCGCACCGAGACCACCCTGGAGGGTCTGGCATCGCTGAAACCGGTGCGGGGTGAGGGGATGAACGTCACCGCAGGGAACGCCTCCCAACTCTCCGACGGGGCAGCGGCGGTGGTTGTCATGGAGGCCGCCGAGGCCGAGAAACGCGGTCTCGAGCCCCTGGGCTACCACCGGGGGATGGCCGTGGCCGGAACCGACCCCGACGAGATGGGGATCGGTCCCGTCTTCGCCGTCCCCAGGCTCCTGGAGCGGACCGGCCTCGCCATCGACGACATCGACCTGTGGGAGCTCAACGAGGCCTTCGCCGTCCAGACCCTCTACTGCCGCGACCGGCTCGGTATCGACAACGAGATCTTCAACGTCAACGGCGGGTCGATCTCGATCGGCCACCCCTACGGCATGACCGGGGGGCGGATGACCGCGCACATCCTGCGCGAGCTCAAACGACGTGGTGGTCGCTACGGCGTCGTCACTATGTGTGTCGGTGGCGGCATGGGAGCGGCCGGCCTGTTTGAGGTGGTCTAGCTCTAGCGACCAATCGGACCGGTGGGAGCAGAGGAGGCGTAGACAGATCTGTCGACATATGCATATACTCGGAGGAGTGAGCACCACCATCAGAGTCAGTGACGACACCCGAG
>WHUC01000137.1 GCA_009377435.1 Acidimicrobiia bacterium | reverse complement strand
CTCCGTCTCGCCCTCACCAGAGACATCGCCCTCTCCCAGGTGGAGGGGCGCACACGCATCGCCGGTGTCGACGTCACCGCGTACGACTCCGTGGCCGAGATCGTCGGCAAGGTGGGAGCACTGGACCGTGATGCCATCATCGACACGACCGAGACCCTGGACATCGGCTCTCTGACGGCCACAATCGATGCCATCGCCTCGGCCAACCGGGTGGCGATCTACGGAATCGGCGCCTCAGGTCTGGTGGCAGCGGATCTCGAGCTCAAACTGCGTCGCATCGGTCTGACCGCGGCCGCTTCCACCGACGGCCACGCCGCGATGACTTTCGCCTCCCTCCTCGATCCCGGGTCTGTCGCCATCGGGATCTCCCACAGCGGCGAGACGGCCGATGTCGTCGAACCGATCCAACGGGCGACGTCCCGGGGCGCCACCACCGTGGCGCTGACCAACTTTCCTCGGTCGCCCCTGGCAACCACCGCAGACATCGTCCTGATCACAGCCGTCGGGGAGAGCCTCTTCCGCTCGGGCGCAATGGCCAGCCGAGTCGCACAGTTGACGGTCATCGACTGCATGTTCGTCGGGGTGGCACAGAGGGATTTCGACCGGACGATGATCGCCCTCGACGAGACCTACGAAGCCATCAGGTCGCGTCGATTGGGGGGGACACCCCATGACCGAAGTTGACCCCGTGGAGGCCGAGACCGAAAGAAGTAACGAACGTACCGCCGACATCGACGAGCGCAGCACCCTCGGAATCCTCACCGCCCTCCACAACGAAGACCAACTCGTCGCTCCCGCGGTAGGACTGGTACTCGAGGACCTCGTCTCGTTGGTCGACGCAGCAGTCGAGTCGTACCGTCGCGGCGGCACCATCCACTACTTCGGCGCGGGAACATCGGGGCGACTTGGGGTGATGGACGGCGCCGAACTCCCACCCACCTTCTCCGTCGAGCCGGGCCGCGTGGTGGCCCACATCGCCGGCGGCGCCCGGGCGATGACCGAGGCGGTCGAGGGGATTGAGGACGACGCCGCCCTCGGTGCCGCCGACGCCGCCGGGGTCGGTGACGGCGACGTGGCCATTGGATTGACCGCCAGCGGGCGCACGCCATATGTCCTCGGCGCACTCGAGGCCGCCCGATCGGCCGGGGCCTTCACGGCCATCGTCTCGGCGGGAACCGACATAGGGGCACCGACGGATGTCTCGATCTACATTCGGACCGGACCGGAGGCTATCGCCGGATCGACCCGTCTCAAGGCCGGAACGGCCCAGAAGCTCATCATCAACAGCTTTTCCACGGCGTTGATGATTCTCCTGGGCAAGACCTACGGAAACCTCATGGTCGACATGGCCCCGACCAACTCCAAGCTGCGGGGAAGAGCCCATGCGCTCCTGGAAGAGGCCACCGGCGCCGACCCCCTCGAGTGCGCCGCCGCCTTCTCCGCCGCCGACGGCAACGTCAAGGTGGCCCTCGTCACTCTTCTCGCCGACGTCGACCCGGTACGGGCATCGCAGACGCTCGACATCGTCGACGGACATGTGAAACAGGCACTCAAACAACTTGTCACCGACAGGCACGAACGAACCGACTCCGGTCGGAAGGAGGAAACATGAAAAAGGTAAGGACTAGGAGGCTGCTCGCACTCAGACCGGGGTCGGTCAATGGTTCTCACCCGGGGGTTGAGGCAGAGCGGATCCAACGTCGGAGAAGTGGACGATTCCGGTGGGGATGACCCGGTTCTTCGGTCAGTTCCAGACCGACTGGTCGACCCTCTTCGCCGGATTGGTGATCTCAACGATCCCCCTCGTCCTCCTGTTCCTACTGGCGACGAAACAGATCATTGCCGGGCTCACCGCCGGTGCGGGGAAGCTCTGAGGCGATGGAGAAACGTGCCAACGGGCTGATGGAACCGGCCGTAGGTGAGGTCTTCACCAGCGCGGCCGTCCTCGTCAGCGTTGGTGGTGTCGTAACCCTCGACGGGTGGTGGGGTGATGTGAGAGACCCGGTGTTCGATCTCGCCTCCATCACAAAACTGTTCACCACCTCGGCTCTCCTGCGGGGTCTCGCCGTGCACGGACTCGATATCGACATTCCCGTCGTCGATGTCATCGACGAGTTTGGTCGGAGCGGTCCCCGACCCATCGGTGCCCGGATCGATCCGATCACGAGGGAGGAGGTCTCCACGCAGCTCCAGGGAACCCTTGTCGACCCGACATCTGTGACGATCCGACAGATCCTCACCCACACCTCCGGGCTTCCCCCCTGGCTCGACCTCCACACCTCTTGCCTCCCGCCCCCACCCGCCACCTCACCGGAAACGTCGACGACACGTCGATCCCGCTACGAGCAGGGGCTTGCGACCCTCTGGGATCTCCCCTTCGCCTTCGTTCCCGGGACGGATGTCGCCTACAGCGATATCGGGATGATCATCGCCGGGGATGCCGCCTCCCGCCTCCTCGGGACGTCGATCGAGGATGCGGCCGGATCAGCCGGGGATCTCGTCTCGTCGACCCTCGGCTTCCATCCCACCGAACACGGCATCCCCCTAACCCGAATCGCCCCCACGGAAGCGGACACGACCTGGCGACACCGACTGGTCCACGGTGAGGTCCACGACGAGAACGCCGCCGCCCTCGGTGGTGTGGCGGGCCACGCCGGTCTTTTCGGAACGGCTGCCGACCTGGCCCGGTTCGGAGAGATGTGGCTGAGGGGAGATGCCAGGCTCGGTATCGGGGAGCCGTTGGTGGTCGAGGCGCGCCGCCACGCCGTCGGTCACGGCGACGACCGGCGGGGCATGGGGTGGCGGATGAAACCGACACTGACACCACTCGCCGGACGGTTGACCTCGCCGGAGACCTTCGGACATACCGGCTTCACGGGGTGTTCGGTGTGGATCGATCCCTCGACCGACCTCGTCGTGGTCTTTCTCACCAATGCGGTCCATTTCGGACGCGATTTCACTCGTCTGGGAGAACTCCGCCAGGAGTTGATGGATCGGATCGTGCTGTCGATCTAGTGGTCTGTCGCTGAATTGATGCCGCGGTGTCGCCGAGCCATCGGCGCCGATGGCAAGGACGCAGGACGAAGACGCACCCGGGGCGGTGCTTCAAGGACGAGGACGCAGCAAGCGGCGTCTAGGCCCGGCGAGACCGCGTAGCTATTTCGGGGACACACCACTAGTGGTCTGGTGTGGAATGCCGTTGTGCAGATCGGCGGCTGATTAGAGCGGCCACCAATCGCCGGTGGCGGGGAGGGGAACGTAGAAGACGTGGAGCAGCAACACATATCCCACCACGACAACCACCGATACCACAGCCAACGACTGCAGCAGCACCCGCCGATCTCGTCTTGTGGCCAGGTACACAGCGGCGCCGAAGAGGGTCACGAAGCTCATGATCCAGAAACCGACCGGGCGAGCAAGTACCACATAGACGATGGCGAGACCGGTGAACACGACTACATCGACACCCTTCCCACGGAGTATGGGAGGGATAAGGGGCACCTTCTTCCCCCGCCCCAGCGCCGCCTGACCGAGCATCACCACACCGCTCGCGATCAACAGGTACGACAGCACCTGGGGGAACAGCCAATCCATCCGACCGTCGCCTGAATTCAGGAGGAACACCGCGGCCATCAGGAAGAGCACGAGACCACCGATCAACTCCTGACTGATCTCGGGCGACGGTCGTTCCTCGCTGGTCACCGTCGAGCGATTCACTCCACGCTCTCCATCTCCATCTCCATCTCCATCTCGCTCTCCCTCTCGCTCTCCCTATCGCTCGAACGGTCCTTAGCGTTGGACCAGATCACCCACGCCGCAGAGAGCACCGTGAGTGCGATGAGGAGAACGCTCATCGGCCTACCGAAAAAGACCTCCGCTACCGAACTGGCGTTGGCCAACGCCATCGATTGGACAAGCGCCGGCTCCACGATGGGCCCGAGGATCACGCCCAGGCCAATCGGTCCGGGGTGAAAGCCGAGCTTTGACAGGAGGTAGACCGCGATCCCCAAACCGAGCATCAAGTAGACGTCCGTCAGGGAGCTGCGGATGGCGAAGGCCCCGACCACCGACAGGAAGAGCACCATCGGCGCCAGGAGCCTGATCGGGATCATGATCATCCGGGCGATCCCACCCGACAGCAGGCTGCCAGCAATGTAGGTAACGATGCCGGCGAGAATGATTGACCAGGCGAAGCCATAGACCAGCACCGGCTGGGACGCCACGAAGTTGGGTCCCGGCTTAAGCCCCTGAAGCAGGAGGGCGCCAAGGATTACTGCCGCCGGAGCAGAACCCGGCACGCCGAGCGCGATCAGCGGCACCAGCGATCCACCCGCCGCGGCGTTGCCTGCGGCCTCGGATGCAACCACCCCCTCCATGTTTCCCTTGCCGAAGGAGCGGCGATCCTTACTCCATCTCCTGGCCTCGTTGTACGCCACCAACGACGCCACGGGGCTACCGGCGCCGGGGAGGATACCGACGAAGGTGCCCACCACCGAAGATCTCAGAACGTTGGTGGGTCTACGAACGATCTCTTTCACCGTCTCCAATGTGACGCCGGGTCGGCGATCGAAGGTGGCAACGAAGTCCTTCTTCCGTCGGTCGCTGACCATCTCGAGGATCTGCGGTAACGCGAAGATCCCGATGAGAGCGGCGACGATAGAGATCCCACCCCTTAGCTCGGGCAACCCGAACGTGTACCGTGACACGGCCCCGGTGGCGCTGATACCGATCGTGCCGATAAGCATGCCGAGAGCACCGCCGGCAATGCCCTTGAGCAGCGAATCACCGGCGATGCCGCCGATGATGGTGACCGCGAAGATCCCGATCCAGAAGAACTCGGGTGGCCCGAACCGCAGCGCGACCGAGGCCAGGGGGCCGGCGACGAACAGGAATGTGAGTCCCCCGACAAAGGTCCCAATCATCGCACTGAAACATGACGCCACGATGGCGGCTTGGGCCCGTCCCTGTTTCGTCATCTCGAAGCCGTCGAGTGCGGTGGCGACGGCCGAAGGCGTCCCGGGCGTGTTCACCAGACAGGCCGGGATCGAGTCGGCGAACATGGCTGCTACGTAAAGGGCACCGAGCATCGCCAGCCCCTGTCCCGGCGGCAACACGAAGGTGAATGGGAGCAGCAGGGCCGTACCCATCGTGGCGGTGAATCCCGGGAGCGCCCCCACAATGATCCCGGCGACGACACCAATGGCCACGTACATGATGTTGCTGGGACCGAGAGCCTCCATGAGCCCTTCGAGCATCGTTATCTCCTCAGATGACCGGAACGGGTAGCGTCCTGAGATCCACTGCGGCTAGCCGCCTCGCGCCGCCTCCGCCTCACCATCCGACGCGCCACAGGCGTCCAGGGTCAGGATTGCCGCCAACAACGGTGTCAGGTAGAGGTACACGTGGTATCCGGTGATTCATCTCTCTCCTCCGGTCGTGCACTGGCGCTTCCCCCTCTGCTGAGGTGTAAACGCCAAGTGACCCTGGGATCGACCTGCATGTTACAGTCTATCAGATGCAAAATT
>WHUC01000136.1 GCA_009377435.1 Acidimicrobiia bacterium | reverse complement strand
ACGGGCGGCCGCGGCGGGAATGTCCGTTTTCGTGGTGTCACTCGACCGGGACGACGTCAGCGCTCTGTGCAGTGAGGTGACGGCGGCCGGTGGTCGGGCCGACGGGGTGTCCGCCGATCTCACCGACGAGGACGACGCCGTTGGCGCCTTCCGGCGATGTCTCGACGTCTATGGCCGACTCGACGGAGTCGCCGCCGTGGCCGGTGGGAGTGGTCGTCGTCACGGCGACGGTCCGGTTCACACCATCCCCCTCGATGGTTGGGACACCACCGTGGAGATGAACATGAGGCCGATGTTCCTCACCGTTCGCGAGGGGATCCGCGCCATGCGGGGACAGGGTGGTTCGATCGTGGTGATCTCCAGTGTCCTCGCCTCCCACCCCTCGCCACGCTTCGTCACCCACGGCTACGCCGCGGCAAAGGGGTCGGCCCACGGTTTCGTCCGGTCCGTGGCCGCCCACTACTCCATCGACTCCATACGCCTCAACGTGGTGGCTCCCGGGCTGGTGGAGACACCGATGTCGCGTCGGGCCTCCCAGGATCCCGAGTCGGTGGCGTACGCCCGTTCCAAACAGCCCCTCTCCGGTGGCTTCCTTCCCCCCGAGTCGGTGGCGTCGCTGACCGTGTTTCTCCTCGGTGACGAGGCGGGCCACATCACCGGTCAGGTCATCGAGGTCGATGGCCCGGTGGACATCAACCGGATTGGCTGACAGCGATGCCTCACTGCGAGCCACCGCCATGGATTCGACCTCGTCCAGTACCACCACAGTGGGGAGTCGGTCGTCGGCATGTCCGGGGATTACCTCGGACAACAACTCGGAGACCAACTGCTGAGAACGGCCGTGATCGGCGCTCATCAGCCCATGAGGGTTGACATCGATCAGCCGGACCTTCCCATCCACCACGGTGGTCAGCTGCTGGGGCAGGGCCCTGGCGAGGGTGGTCTTCCCTGTTCCAACGACGACAACGTCGACGATCCCTACGTCCACCGCTGCTGGATCCGCGGACGTGGTCATTGCCAACATCCGATACGACGGACCCGGCAACGATGTCGAGTTCGGTGACAGCGAATATGTCTTGCTCCGCAACAACGGGACCGGGACCGCAGACGTAGGTCGATGGTCGTTGGAAGACGAAGCCGGGCATGTGATCACCATCCCATCCGGCTATGTCATCCAACCGGGAGGCGAACTAAGGATCTACTCGGGGCCGGCGCTGCACGCTGGGGGGTTACAGGATAAGGCCCGGCGGCCGAGTGAAACATCCGTGTGGCTTCCGAAGAGCAGTAGTGCTCACAGCACTCGGGGAGGAGTCGCGCGCGGTCTTGGGACAACGGCGTCGGGCCGATACTTGCTTGACGGGCGACTGTGAACGGAGTCGACCTGTTCTATGAGACCACGGGCGAGGGCGAACAACTGGTGCTGGTGCATGGCTCGTGGGGTGACGCCAGGAATTGGGAGGGTGTCGTCGGCCCGCTCTCCGAGCGGTTTGAGGTGGTCACCTGGGATAGACGCGGCCACAGTCGTAGCCAAGACGGAGTCGGTCCCGGCAGTCTTCGCGAGGACGCGGCCGATGTCGCTGGACTGATCGAACACCTGGGCCAGGCGCCGGTTCACGTCGTGGGCAGTTCCTTCGGAGGTTCCATCGCCCTGACCCTCGTGACGTCGCGCCCCCAACTTGTCGCCACCTGCGCGGTACACGAGCCGCCTCTGTTCACGTTGCTCCAGGAGTCCGAGGAACCGCACGTTGCCAATGCGCTGCTGTCAATGGACGAGGCGCTCCAAGTCGTTATCGAGTTGCTCACAGCTGGCGATCATCGGGGCGCCGCTCACCGCTTCGTCGAGACCGTCGCTCTCGGCCCGGTGCCTGGGATCAGTTCTCCGACTCGCAGCGGGAGATCTTGGTGGCCAACGCTCCAACGTTCCTCGACGAGAGTCGCGACCCCGAGAGATTCTGGATCGACGGTCCCGCGCTCGTCGCGAGCGCCACCCCACTTCTGCTCACCTATGGCACCGAGAGCTTTGTACCGCTGCAAGAGAGCTCGCCACCGTCGTGCCTACCGCCCATGTCGAGGCCTTCATCGGCGCGGGCCACATTCCCCATCTCACTCACCCCGAGATGTGGGTGGCCAACATCTTCGCCTTCCACGACATGGTTTACGGCGAACGGTGGTTGAACGACCAGGAGACTGGTCAGCCCCGGTAGAGCGCGCCGATGCGGAGGTACTCCTCGACTCCGGATCGCTGCCGGGCGATCTCGCCCTCGGTGAGGCCACGTATGGGTTTGGCCGGCGTCCCCATGGCCAGGGTCCAGGGTGGGATCTCCCCTCTCTCGGTGAGCACCGCTCCGGCGGCGAGCCACGATCCCTCGCCCAACACGGAACCGTTGAGGAGCCGGGCGCCGATGCCGACGAGACAGTGGTCGCCCACGGTGGCGCCATGGACGACGGCGGCGTGACCAATGGTGGTGTCACTGCCGACGACACAGGGGACACCGGCGTCGCAGTGGAGGACCGAGTTGTCCTGGATGTTGGTACGCGCCCCGATCGAGACGCGGTCGAGCTCAGCCCTGATGACCACACCGAACATGATGACGGCCCGATCGCCGATGTCGACGTTCCCCGTGATCCGGGCGGTATCGGCGATGAAGGCGGTCGGGTCGATGGCGGGGTTCACAGCTGACCCAGCTCGAACACCGACACCTTCCACTCACCATCGCCGACCGGGATGATCTCGGCGGTGAGGAGGATGGGCTCGTCGGGTCCGAAGACCTCTGTGAAGGTGTCGGCACCGTTCTCTAGGACGAAACCGGAGGTCTCGGGGCTGATCGTCCCCGACATCGAGATGACATCGGCCGTGGGGGTGACCGAGATGTCGGAGAAGTCGAAGACCGGTTGGAGCTCGATGGCGCTCTCCGCGAGCAGGTATCTCTGATGGAGGGGGCTGGACTCGTCGACAGCGACGGTGATATCGACACTGCCCTGGTTGGCGAGGCCCCATCGCCACCATTGGTGCCACTCCGCCAGGAAATCGGTGACCTGTTCGGGGGTGGGCTCGTCGCCGAGATTGATGTCGAGTTCGGGTTCGGCGGCGCCCACCAGCGCGAGCAGCTCGTCGCGGATCTCGCTGGTGTCGACACCGGGTGGGATGGTCGCCGGCGGATCCGTGGTGATGACGGGATCCCCGGCCGTTGTGGTGGTGGTTGTGGTGGTGGTCGGGGTCGTGGTCGTGGTCGTGGTGGTAGTCGTAGTCGTCGGCATCGTTGTGGTCGCCTGGGTCGTCACTCCGGCTTCGCCCTCGGTGGCGGCGGTGGTGTTGTCGCCACCGACCGAGCAACCAACGAGGAGGAAGACGACAAGGGCGAGAAGGGGGAGTTGTTTCATGGTCGCCTTTCCGTCGCTGGCCATGATGGTGCGGCCCCGGGACTAGTGGGTATGGGCGGCGGTCTCCGGCGCCGAAGGCGGGCTCCTTGGTCCGGTGATTTGAAGCGGAGGGCGAGGGCGCCGACCACCACGGCGATGGCGCCGGGGGCCAAGGCCTCCAGGATGGTGGGTCGGGCCACATAGTTGATGACCGCCAGACCGACGAAGATCCCCGGGATGAGGAGCCGGGTGAGACGGCCCCTGGTGGCCAGCCACTCCCAATCGGCAAAGACGGAGACCATGGTCATGAGTGGCGCCCCACCGAGACGGAGCAACAGATTGAGACCGGCCTGGAGGGCGACGGCGAGGAGGGCGGCGGCGTTACGCACCCATGGTCGGGACGAGATCACGGCCAACACCAGCGAACCCTCCCCGACGATGGTCATTGCCGCCACCCCCTGCCACAGGATCGGTGTGGCCGCCAACCAGAGGGCGACATCGGTCAGGGCAGGGGAGCGGAAGAGGAGGTTTTCCGAGATGAGGATGTTGCGCATGCTCTCGCTGGTGATCCAGTCCAAACCGGCATTGGTCACCTTCGACCAGGCGGCCCCGAAGAACATAAGGGCATACCCGGCCCGCACCGCCACCACGGGCCAGTTGAACCGCCACGACGGCTCCTCGTTGTCGCCATCTCGGAGACGAGCGACCAGGGAGGCCACCGGCGGGGCGAAAACCAGGACCAGCAGACCCATCACCACGACGTTCAGGTCGTGGTCGATCTTCCCAAAGCAGTTGCGCAAGGTGAACAGGTACACCGAGAGCAACCCGGCGGGAACCCCCACCCATCGACCGCCCACCCCGAGACCCGCGAGCAGACACAATGCGGCGCCGAGCGGCCACAAGATCCCTCCCACGGCGGCGGAGGGTGCGGGGAGCCCGAGAAGATCGACGAACGAGATCGGATCCCAGGCCGTGCCCAGGGCGGCGAGGCCCGCCGGGAAGTCCTCGATCACATGCTCCCACAGCTCGAACCCGGCCACCCAGAACACGATGAGCCGGGTCACGGCGAGATCGAACCCGGATCGGGGAGTGAACCAGATCCTCTCCCAGACGGTCATGGTCGATCCACCTCGAGGATGACCCTCTCGTCGGCCAGCTCCACCCCGGGCTCGGCCGGATAGGGGACCACCCGCCAGGTTTCCTCGATGACCGCATAGGAGACGATCCGGGTGCCTTGGCGATTCTCGTGACGGACAACCAGATCACCTACCAGGCGCCGGAGCCGCCTGGGATCCTCCTCACGTAGCCACCGTCGCAGTGTGGCGCTTCCGACACCACTGTGAAGGGCTAGGGATCTTCCCGTGGCGTCGGTGGCGTCGATCCGGCCAAAGGTGACCTCGCGGGGATCGAGATACAGGGCGGAGTACATCCGGAACGGGGCGAACGGATAGATCTCGACCTTCATCACGATCGCCACCATCTGCACCGATATCGCCACGGCCAGTCCCAACGTCACCAGGGCCTTGGGTCCGGTCGTGTCGGACCGGTCGCAGTGGTGGACGCCGCTGAGGCTGAACGCACGGGTGGCCAACACGGCCGCGATCACCATGGCGACGGTAAGCGAGACGAAACCGGCCAGTCGGGTGGTCGAGTCGGGTTGAGCCGATGCCGTCTTGATGACGAGGAGGACCGCACCCACGACGGCACCCAAGGCGATGCCGGCCAGGGGAGCTGCCGGGTGGAAACGGGTTTCTTGCCACACATGACGGGGTGACATGGTGGCCCCGCTAACCAGCACCCATCCCAGCGCGGTCAGGATGATGCCGATGGGGAAGGGATACCGCAGGATCCCGTCGACCAGCTTGAGGGCATCGAGCCCGTAGGTGGCGAGATACACCCCGATTAGCGAGAGTCCGGTCCACCCAAGGAGGGAACCGAAAAGGACCGTCCTGCGATGCCGACTGGTCTTGGTCTCTGTTTCAAGATGCTCACTCACGTTCTCGTCCTCGCCAGAGTCGCCACCGGTCGGCACAGCGTATTGTGGCGGCGGCAGTGGGTGGGGCAAGCCGAAGAGGGTGTCGACCCCGAGCCTCCCGTCTGTTTCGTCGCTACGCTCGACGGCGATGGGACGAGAGCTCACCGACCAGGACCGTTGGCTGTTCGCCGAGGGGAAGCACGAGA
>WHUC01000135.1 GCA_009377435.1 Acidimicrobiia bacterium | reverse complement strand
CGGCGGGATGTCGCGGCTGGGTCGCTCGGTGTCCGAACCCGGGGGCACAACAGAACGTTAACCCGGAGACGGCCGATCCCCCATCTCCCGTGGGTCCGATGGGATCTTTAGGGTTGGGATCTCCATGGAACGACGACCAAACGTACTGTTCATCATCGCCGACGACCACCGACACAGCGCCCTCGGTGTCACCGGCGACCCCACCGTCGCCACGCCAGCGCTCGACGCGATCGCGGCCGGTGGTACGACGGTTCTCCAGACCCACATCATGGGCGGTCTCACCGATGCCGTGTGCGCCCCGAGCCGCGCCGCCCTCCTGACGGGCACCAACCCGATCCGGGCCTTGGGGGAGGACGGCGGCCCCCGCCAGGGTGATGCCACCTACACCACATCCCCCGACCTGGTGGTCCTCCCCGAAGCCTTCCGTCGCGGTGGCTACCGAACGTTCTTCAGTGGAAAGTGGCACAACGACACCGAATCGTTCGCCCGCTCCTGGGACGGCGCAGACAGGATCTTCATGGGTGGGATGAGTGACCACTACCGCGTTCCCCTCCACCCCTTCGACCCCAGTGGCGCGTACCCGCAGGATGCCGTCTATCTCGGCAAGCTCTTCTCCACCGAGATGTTCGCCGAGGCGGCGATCCGATTCCTCGGCGAGTACGACGACGAACGACCCTTCTTCGCATACGTCTCGTTCACCGCACCACACGACCCCCGCACACCACCGTCGCCCTGGGACGAGATGTACGATCCGTCGACGATTCCGCTGCCTCCGAATTTTCTGCCGGAGCACCCCTTCGACAACGGCGAGCTGCGGGGACGGGACGAGCGGCTGGCGGCATTCCCCCGGTCCCGCCACGAGGTGCGCACCCACATCGCCGACTACTACGGCATGATCAGCAACATGGATCATCACATCGGGGGCGTTCTCGATGCCCTCGATGGTTCCGGACATCGCGACGACACCATCATCGTGTACGTGGCCGACCATGGCCTGGCGGTAGGTCAGCACGGTCTCATGGGCAAACAGAACGTCTACGACCACAGCATCAGGATCCCGCTGATCCTCTCCGGTCCGGGGATACCGGTGGGTACGGTCACCGACTCACTCCATTACAACTTCGATCTCTTCCCCACCCTCTGCGAACTCGCCGGCATCGTCATACCCGACACCGTCGAGGGCGGGAGCATGCTGCCATCGTTCCATGGCGCTCGTGGCCGGGACACCCTCTACTCCTTCTACAAGAACGTGCAGCGAATGGTCAAGGACGAGCGATGGAAATACATCGCCTACTCGGTACCGGGTGACATGGCACGTGTCCAGATGTTCGATCTGTCATCGGACCCGTGGGAAGCCAACGACCTGGCAGATGACCCGACACATCGAGAGAGGAGAGCCGCCATGCAACGACTCCTCGCCGATTGGCGCGCCAGGGTCGGGCACTAACCCGTCCCCTCAGCCCCTCCCTCCAGGTCCGCTTCGAGGCGACGCAGGGTGTCGGAGAACTCGGGGACACGGAGATATCGATAACCGTCGGGACCCGGTGTCCCGATGCGATGTAGACGACCCTCGCCCCACCAGTGGAGGTCACATCCCACCGGATAGGGCGCCTCCATGTACGAGCGACCGGCATGCTCCAACATGGCCACGGCCGCCTCGGCGAAAGTCTCATCCCTGACCTGATGGAAGAGGACCTCGTCACGGGCGGGCACCACGGCGACGACGCCAAAATCGAGCCGGGAGTCGACGAAACGGTCGAGGTCGGTGATTCGGGTCGAGGTCCAGATGCCACCACGGATCGCGGTGAAGATCACCGATCCACGTCGGAAGACATCGCGGACGATCGCCTCGTCCCACACGCTGCCATCACGGGCCGCCTCCCACACCTCGTCGGGGTTCACGTCCCACGATTGCATCGTCTCCGCCGTCACCGTCATCCCGACGGAGCCGTGACGGATCATCAACCTCTCCCCGAGCCCGTCGGCGATGGTCCGTTCCATGAGGGCGCCGTCGAACCATCCCAGGTCTTTTTCGGAGACGACCGCCGACCGCAGCCGGGGACGGGCCTCGGCGAAACTGTCGGGAACGACGGGTTCGATGGCGACGAGCGCCTCAAAATGGTCCCGGACCAGCTCGAGCCAGGTGTCGCGGTCATGACCCGCCAGTCGACAACGGAGTGGTTCCAGACCGAACACCCCGTCCTCGGTCTTTATCCCGCCCTCGGTGACGGTCACCTCTATCCCGGCGTCGCCGAGACAACGCAACGCCAACTCCTGAACCTGGTCGATCGTGGGAGAGTCCATACCACGACGTTATCCAAGATTGTACTACATTGGAATAGGGTTGGCGACGATGGCTTGGAGGCTGGTCAATCTCGGAAACGGTCGAACGGTTCATCGGCCGATACATCGTGTTCGTCGGCGAGGGCCGCCACCCGCTCCAGATCGAGCGGGGCGGCATCGGGCCATGCGACGTCGTCGTCGAGACGTTCGGTGGCATCGACGATGGTCCAGCGGTCGGGGTCGGTGGTTTCGAGCTCCTCCCACCTGATCGGCATCGCCACCGGAGCCCCCTGACGGGGACGGACCGACCAGGGGCAGACCACCGACTGCGCCCATCGGTTGCGGAGCCAATCCACGAAGACACGGTCTTCCCTCTTCTTCTTGCGGAACTCGGTGGTCATGGAATCGGGATGGCGGACGGCCACCACTCCGGCGAGGAGTCGGGCGGCTTGGCCGATGTCGTCATAGTCATGCTCGGCGTCGATCGGCGCTACGACGTGATACCCCTTGGAGCCCGTCGTCATCAGGCCGGCGGGGAGCCCGACGTCCCCCAGGACGCGGCGAGCGGACAAGGCGGCGTCCCGTGGCGGGTCGCCCCCATCGGGGGGGTCGAGGTCGAGCACCAACCGGTCGGGGCGTTCCAGATGTGGTTGTCGCGAGGTCCAGATGTGGAAGGTGATCGTCCCCTGGTTGGCGAGGTAGACGAGGTCATCGGGTGAATCCACGAGGGGATGGGTGGTGGTGCCCCCTTCCTTGGGCACCTCTACCCGCTCGATGGAGTCGGGGAAGTGCTTGGAGGCGTTCTTCTGCATGAACCCCTGTTGGTCGATGCCATTGGGGAACCGTTGCAGGGTGAGGGGGCGTCCCTCGAGGCTCGGCACCATGACCGCCGCCACCTCCCGGTAGTACTCGACGACCTCGCCCTTGGTGATCCCGTCGTCGGGGAAGAAGATCTTGTCGGGGTTGGATACGTCGCCCATCGGCCCAATGGTGGCATCGCCCCGGGCCTTTGTGGCACATGGGATGGTTCCATCCGGTGCGCTCCCCTCAGGCAACCAGGGGGAAAGTCTCCAACATCTCGTAGCGCGCCCCACCACCATCGAGATGGCTGCGGAACAGGCCGATCTCATCCACCCGCCAGGCGAGGTCGTCGAGGACGGCCCCGGTGAGGGGGCGGACGTCGCGGGGTGGGCGGATCCTCGAAAGGGTAAGATGAGGTCGGAAGGGGCGATCCTCCGTCCCGAGCCCCGCCATCACGGCGCACTCCTCCACCCGCTCGGCAAGTTCGATGAGTGGTGCGGCACCGGCGGCGACACCCACCCACAGGACCGTGGCCTTGCCGGCCCGGGGGAAGGCACCGATGGCGCCCAGACCGAGACGGAAGGCTTCACCCAGCGGGTTGGAGTCGAGGGCCGCCATCCACCGATCGAGATCGACGTCGTCGGCAGCCCCGACGAAACGGAGGGTGAGATGACGCTTCTCCGGAGGGGTGAGCCGACCGGGGATGTCGAGAGGCGACAGCCGATCGGTCAGCGCCATGCCGATCTCGGCGGGAGGTACCACCGCGGCGAAGATCCTCACCTCTTGCCCCACCAGATGCCCGATACGGCCAATCGGCACAGGTGTAGGGCCCGGTTGGTGGCGAAGGCCCGCACCCGTTCCCGATCTCCGGGGAATCGGAAGGTCCTCGCCTTGCCATCCTCCGGCGTGACCACCGAGATCACCACCGTCCCGGGCTCGTGTTCCAGGGGGTCGGGACCGGCGGCGCCGGTGAGGGCCACCGCCACATCCACCCCCAACCTCCCGATCGCTCCCTCCGCCATGGCGATCGCCGTGGCCTCGGAGACGACACCCGCGGAGAGATCATCCACGTCAAGGAGATCCCGCTTCAGGTCCGTGTGATAGGCGACGATCGACCCCCGGAAAATGTCCGACGACCCGGGCCGGGATGTGATTTGGGCGGCGACCGACCCAGCCGTGATCGACTCCGCCGTCCCCAGGGTCCAACCCCTCTCCCGAAGGAGCCGATGCAACACCGATTCAATGGTGTCCCCGTCGACAGCGAACACCACCGAGCCCAGTCGGGAGCGGATCTCGGCCTCCACCGGTCCGATCAGGAGCTCGGCCGCCTCCACGGTCCTTCCCTTCGCCGTGATCCGCACCTTGGTCTCCCCCGCCGAGGCGAGAAACGCAACGGAGGGGTTCGACGAGGCATCGAACAGGTCGTCGAGCAGCTCCCCCACGGCGGATTCCCCCAGACCCCAGGTGCGCAGAACACGGGAGACCAACACTCCTTCGCCCCCGGCAACATCACGGAGGCGGGGAAGGACGTGGCCGTCGAGGAGCAACTCCATTTCCGGGGGTACCCCCGGCAACGCGAAAATGAGGACGCCCTCGTGCTCCAGAGCCAACCCTGGTGCGGTTCCCCGTGGGTTGGGGAGCATCTCCGCTCCCTCGGGGTACTCGGCTTGTTTGAGATTCGAGAGTGGCATCTCCGCACCCATGGTCGCCCATCGTTGACGGAGCGTGGCGGCGTAGGCGCCGTCCGTGTGCATCGCCCGTCCCGTGGCCTCACAGATGGCCTCCCGGGTCAGGTCGTCCCGGGTCGGCCCGATTCCCCCGGTGAGGACGATGGCGTCGGCACGGTCCATCGCATCGCGAATCGCCGAGGAGAGCCGTCCCAGGTTGTCGCCAACCACCTGTTGGAAATGGCAGTCCATCCCCGACTCGGCCAAGCGGGCACCGATGGCGGCGGCGTTACTGTTGACAATCTGACCGAGGAGGAGCTCGGTTCCCACTGCGACGACTTCAACGATCATGTTCCTCTAGTTGCGTAGTCGATGGCGCGGAAGGGCCACACGGCCGCCAGCCATCCGGACACCGTCAGGTAGAGAGTCTCGTCGAGGGCTGCCCTTTCCGATCGGACCCACGACCGCACCGAGGCGTCGGACCCGTCCTCCCTCGGTGGATAGATATAGACACAACCTATCACCTCGTCGGTGGGCAGGTCGATGACGGTATAGGTGAACCCGACACGGTTGGCGAAGTCGTCGGCGTGACCTTCGAGATCGGCGAGATTCTGCTCGGGCGACATTCCCTCGGTGGGTGGCCAGGACGATTCCTCGAACCCCGGGGTGGCCCTGATGTGATCGGTACTCGACGTCCAGGCGGCGTGGTCGGACTCGTTGTGTTCCGGTCCGAGCGGTTCCAGTCGAAAGTGCCCCGTGACCAGCCGGCGGGGAACTTCGAAGTCGCCGGGAACGAAGCCTGATGGGGTCA
>WHUC01000134.1 GCA_009377435.1 Acidimicrobiia bacterium | reverse complement strand
CCTGCTCGGAGGAGACAGGCGGCGCGGTGGTAGGCCCCGTCGGTGGGGACGTCCATGAGTTCGGGGTCTTCGACGTTGCACCAACCCTCACGGGCGATGGGGCAGCGGGGATGGAAACGGCAACCGGTCGGTGGGTTGAGTGGTGAGGGGATCTCCCCCTTGAGGATGATCCTCTCGCGCCGTCGCTTCGGATCGGGCACGGGGATCGCCGACAGCAATGCCTCGGTGTAGGGGTGGGCCGGGTTCTCGTAGAGGGTGTCGCGGTCGGTGATCTCGACGATCCGCCCCAGATACATCACGGCGACACGATCGGATATGTGCTCGACGACGGCGAGATTGTGCGCGATGAACAACAACGTCAGATCCAGTTCGGACTGCAGCTCCCGGAGCAGGTTGAGCACCTGGGCCTGCACCGAGACGTCGAGGGCCGACACCGGCTCGTCGGCGATCACGAACCGGGGTTTGAGGATGAGAGCGCGTGCGATGCCAACACGCTGGCGCTGGCCACCCGAGAACTCATGGGGATAGCGGTTGGCGTGGGCCCTCTTCATACCCACCAGTTCCAGCATGTCGCCGACACGGGTCCGGATCTCGTCCTTGTCGCCGAGACCGTGGATTCTCAGCCCCTCGGCGATCGAATTGCCCACCTGGCTACGCGGGTCGAGGCTCCCATAGGGGTCCTGGAAGATGATCTGTACGTTCTGTCGGAAGGCCTCGAGTTGGCGTCGGTTGGCGTGGGTGACGTCCTCGCCTTCGAACACGATGGATCCCGACGTCGGCTCGAGCAGACGGACCAGCATGCGCCCCAGGGTGGTCTTCCCACATCCCGACTCGCCGACGAGACCTAGTGTCTCCCCCCGTTGGATGACAAGGTCCACACCGGCCACGGCACGGACCGTGCCCACCGTTCGCTGAAGGATCCCACCCTTGACGGGGAAGTCCTTGGTGAGATCGGTGGCATGGACCAGGGCCTGGGCCGAGGGCGCCGTCACGATTCCATGGCCTCCTCCCGGGAGCGATGGATCTCGACATCCTGGGGTGTGTGGTAGAGCCAACAGCGAACCACGTGATCGTCACCGAGGGGGAGCAACTCGGGGTCTTCGGTCCAACAGATCTCCAGATCGTTCTCGACCCGAGCGGCACATCGATCGGCGAACCGACATCCCCTGGGGAGGTCGACCAGATTGGGGACCACCCCGGGGATGGTGTCGAGCTCATCGCGAACGTCACCCAGAACGGGAATCGAACCGATCAGACCGCGGGTGTAGGGGTGTTTGGGGTCGTCGAACAGGGTCTCAACATCGGTCTCCTCGACGATCTGGCCGGCGTACATGACGGCGATCCGGTCGGCCATCTCGGCGACGAGACCGAGATCGTGGGTGATCAGGACCACAGCGGTGCCGGTCTCGATGACGAGGGCCCGCATGAGATCGAGGATCTGGGCCTGGATGGTGACGTCGAGGGCGGTGGTAGGCTCATCGGCGATGAGCAGATCGGGGTCGCAGGCGAGGGCCATGGCGATCATGACCCGCTGTGCCATCCCCCCGGACAACTCGTGGGGATACGAGCGCGCCCGTCGTCCCGGGTCGGGGATGCCCACCTTGGCCAGCATCTCGATGGCCTTCTCCTCCTCGACCTCCTCGGACCAATCGCGGTGCAACTCGTACATCTCGGCGATCTGGTCGCCCGCCCGGAAGACCGGGTTGAGGGACGAGGTCGGTTGCTGGAATATCATTGAGATGCGATCACCCCGTAGCTTCGCCAACCGCCTTTGTGATAGCTCGGTCAGATCCACACCGTCGAACATGACCTCACCGGCGACGATCTCGCCCGGATAGGGCACGAGACCTAGGACCGACAAGGCGGTCACCGATTTTCCGCAACCCGATTCCCCGACCACGCCAAGCACCTCACCCCGTCGCACGGAGAGATCGACCCCGTCGACAGCCTGGACGACCCCGTCGCGGGTCATGAAGTGGGTCTTGAGACCACGGACCTCGAGAAGATTCTCGCTCATTCGTTGAGGGAGGGGTCGAGGGCGTCACGGAGACCATCGCCGAGGAGATTGAACCCGAGGACTGTGATCATGATGGCCAGCCCGGGGAAGATGACCAGATGGGGAAAGGTGAAGATGAGGGCCCGCTCCTGGGCCAACATCGCCCCCCACTCCGGCGTGGGGGGCTGGGCCCCCAGACCGAGGAAGGACAGGGCGGCGGCCTCGAGGATGGCGTTGGCTATGCCGAGAGTGCCCAGGACCACCAGAGGGGTGAGGGCATTGGGGAGGACCCGGGTGCGGAGTATCCGCCACGGGGACGCCCCCAGGGCCTCGGAGGCGGAAACGTAGTCGATCTCCCTTATCGACAGGACCGATGAGCGCATCACCCGGGCGTACTGGGGGAGGGTGACGATGGCGATGGCCAGTAGGGTGTTACGGATCCCCGGACCGAGGATGAACACGATGGCGATCGCCAGGATGAGGGCGGGGAACCCGAGTATCACATCCATTAGCCGCATCAGGACGTTGTCGACCCAGCCGCCGAAGTAGCCCGAAATGGCGCCGATGCCGGCGCCGACGAGGATGGCGAGCAGGACGGTGGTGAATCCGAGGGGGAGGCTCACCCTCGCTCCGTAGACGATGCGGCTGAACTCGTCCCGGGCATTGGAATCGAGGCCCATGATGTGCTCCGACGAGGGGGGATCCCGGCGTTGGACATCCTCCGTGCGATTGAGGGGTTGGAGCGGGTCGTACGGGGCGATCACGGGAGCGAACAGCGCTACCAGGGCGATGGTGAGCACGACGAAAAGCCCAACGACACCCAGCTTCCTGTGGAGGAATCGCTGCAATGCCAGCCTCCACACCGATGTCGGCTCGTCCAGCAACTGGTCGGGCTCTGTGATCGATACTGCGAGTCCTTCGGTCATCTCAGTCTCACTCGGGGATCGAGGAACCCATAGGAGAGGTCGACCACCAGATTGACGATCACGTATGTGGTAGCAATGACCACCGTGAAGCTCTGGATGATCGGGAAGTCGCGCGTCGAGATGGCGTCGAAGAGAGCGGTGCCGATACCGGCGAGACCGAAGATGGTTTCGGTGAGGACTGCGCCGCCGAGGAGGGCACCGAGCTGGAGACCGATGACGGTGACCACGGGGAGGAGTGCATTGCGGAGGGCGTGGTGTCTGATCACGCGGCCACCAATGGCGCCCTTGGCCCTGGCCGTGCGGACGTAGTCCCTTCCGAGGACGTCGAGCAGCGAGGAGCGCGTCATCCGGGCGATGACCGCCATGGGGATGGTCGAGAGGGCCACCGCCGGAAGGATGAGATGCTTGATGGCATCGACGGCGGAGTCCCACTGGGCGGAGATGACGGCATTGAAAACGCCGAGCCGTGAGATGAAGTCGGCGGTGGTACGCACGAAGCCGGTCTCGGCGAGTGTGAGACCCCACACTCCGTAGAAGGGCGCCGGGGACATGCCCGCGGAGAATCGCCCCGACGGGGGCAGGGCGAAGGGAGTTCCCTGGAGGACTATGGCAAAGAAGTAGGCGAGTATCAGACCCAGCCAGAAGATGGGCATGGAGACCCCGATGTTGGCGAAAGCCATCGTGCCCAGGTCGATACCGGTGTTATGGAACCGCGCCGCCAGGATTCCGAGTGGTATCCCCACCGCCACCGCCATGAACAGGGCCGTTACCCCCAACTCGACGGTAACGGGGAGACGCTCGAGGAGTATCTCGGTGACGGGCCGGTTGAACTTGATCGAGTCACCGAAATCGCCGGTCAGGATGTTACCGATGTAGGTCGTCAACTGCACATGGATCGGTTGGTCGAGCCCGTTCACCTCGTATAGCTGTTCGCATGCCGCCGGGGTCGCCCTTTCGCCGAGGATGGCGCTGCAGGGCTCACCCGGGGTGAGACGGGGTAGAAGGAAAACGGCCACCAGCACACCGAAGAGAACCGGGACGGCGGTGAGGACGCGACGGAGAACGTACCCGATCATGGATTACCCATGTCGGCTTTCGTTGGCTGCGGCATTTCGGGCGCTCCTGTGAGTTTCCGCACCGTAACCGACCATCGGGGAGGGTGTCGGTGTTTTTCGGAGCCAAACGGTGAGGGGGGCTGGGTAACCCAGCCCCCCTCGGTCGGTCAGAAGCGTGATGGCCCGGTCATCCCTCCTCGGCCGGTGGGGCGTTCATCAGACCACCCCACAGGTACTCGTAGTAGAAGAACACACCGGAGTTGCCGACATGCAGCGGATTGGCGGCATCGATGCCCATCGCCCAGGTGGCGATGACATCGTTGGCGTCGAACGTGGAGCCGTCGTGGAAGGTGACACCCTGTCGCAGGGTGCATGTCCACTGGGTTCCGTCGTCGTTGGGTGTGCACTCCTCGGCAAGGGCCGCGACCGGCTCACCCGTCTCGGGGTCGTAGTCGTAGAGGGCCTCCAAGACCTGCTCACAGGCCGACAAAGACTCACCGTCGCTCTCATCGGCGCAGAACAAGGAGATGGGCTCGGCGTTCTGGACGAACACCATGGTGTCGGCGCCCGGGTCCATCTTGTCGAACTGCGGCGCGCCGAAGGGAGGCACCTGGGCATTCTCCACCGAGGCCAGGGCGACATCGGCTGCGGCCCCGTGGACGATGGGAACCATCGGGACCGTTTGCTTGATGAGGTCGTTCGCCTCCGCGTAGATCGGCTCCGCTTCGGCGGGGTCGACGGTGGCGGCACCCTGGGAGAGCAACTCCGTGATCTGGGGATCGATCTCACCGAACTGGGTGGTGCCGGCGAAGTGGGAGTCGAGGAAGTTGGTGACGTGCGGATAGTCCGCACCCCAACCGAGCAGATACATCCCGTCGAGATTCCCGGCGTTGGACTCCTCGATGAAGGCACCTGACTCCATCACCTGGATCTCGGCGTTGATGCCGAGGTTCTCGGCGAGCTGGGTCTGGATCCCCTGGGCCACGTTCTGTGGCTCCGGCAGGTACACCCGGAACACGTCACGGAGATAGATGGTGGTGTCGAAGCCATCGGGGAACCCGGCGTCGGCGAGGAGTTGCCTCCCAGCCTCCGGATCGAACTCGTACCAGTCCTCACCGGCGCAACCGTTCTCGATGGAGCACGGTGTGAAGTGGCTGGCGACCTCCGACCCGATCGGGTAGTAGGTGTCCACGATCGCCTGACGATCGATCCCCATCCCGACGGCCCTACGCACGTCCTCGTTGTCGAACGGCTCGAAGGTGTTGGTGAAGCCGACGTAGAGGATGTTGGGGTTCTGGTCCTCCAGCAACTGGAGGTTGGGATCGCCCTCGACCACCGCGTAGTCACTGGCGGAGAGACTCGTGGCGTATTGGGCGTTGCCCGACTGCAACTCGACGATGCGCGAGGTCGACTCGGTGGCCCACCGGAACACCAGCGTCTGGAACGAGGGTGCCTCGCCCCAGTAGTCCGGGTTGGCCGACATCACGATGTCGGAGCCCCGGTTCCAGGCGTCGAGGACGAAAGGACCGGTACCGATCGGGTTCTCCAGTGGTGCCCCACCGGTCGCCTCCAGATGCTCCTCCGGCTGGACGCCGAAGGGTATGAACGCCATCTTCTGCAGGAAGGCGGG
>WHUC01000133.1 GCA_009377435.1 Acidimicrobiia bacterium | reverse complement strand
CAACACCAAGAAGGGGTGGCCCGTGCGGGGGTACTCCTTCGAGCGTGGGGGCAATGACCTCAAGGTCACCCTGGCCACGGCGAGCACGGTCGACGAGTTGTGCACTCCCCTCGAAACCGACAGCAGGTACTCGTGTTGGAGCGGGGAGGGGGCGGTGATCAACGTCGAGCGCTGGCTGACCGGGATACCGGCATACAGGAACAACGTCGAAGAATATCGGACCTACGTGGTCAACCACGAGGTCGGACACGGTCTCGGATTCACACACGTCGAATGCCCGGGCCGGGGAGAACCGGCGCCCCTCATGCAACAGCAGACGGTCTCAATGGACGGTTGCACACCAAATCCGTGGCCACTGGAGACCGAGCCCTGACCGTGCCGAAGCTCACAACAGGTCGATGACCGTCCCCACAAAGATTCCGGCGAACACGGCAGCAGCCACGTAGTTGATACGCCGAATCGGCACCCGATCCACCAGCTGGCTCCCCAGGGTGACGGCGAGGGCGGCGACCCCTATCAGAGCCAGCCCAGCCCCGATCCCCACCGAGAGGGGGCTGTCCGACCGCGAGGCTAAACCGGCAGTCGCTAGTTGGGTGAGGTCGCCCCATTCGGCCACGACGACCAGGGCGAAGGCCGCCAACGTCACCCTGGGTGCGGTGTCGGTGCTCGGACCCTCGACATCATCGGGTTGGTCGTCCGATCCCCGTCGGGCCGTTCGGAACAGAATGATCGCCCCGATTCCGAACAGTGCGGCGGTGACCATACCCACCACCCGATCGGGAAGTAACCCGAGCAGCCCCCCGGCCAGGACGGAGACGGTGACATGAAGCACAAATGCCCCACTCACCCCCAGCCATACCGCCAGCGGTCGCCGATAGTGCGTCACCAGGGCGAGGGTTGCGAACATGCTCTTGTCGGGCAGTTCGGCGGGGAACACGGTGACGAACGCCCGGAGCAGTGATTCCAAATCCATATGGGAGCGTGAAGTTAGCGGTTGCCAGCCAGGAAGTCGGTGACGAGGGGGGCAAGGACCCCGGGTGCGTCCAACGGGGGGAGGTGGGCCGATCCGGGGATGGTGACGAGGGCGGCATCGGGGATGGTGTCCGCAAGGTGCTTCGACCTCTCCATCAGATAACCGGCGTCGTACTCCCCCACCAGGATCAATGTCGGAGCGTCGATCTCGTGAAGTCGATCCCAAGCCGGCCCGCGCTCTACGACATCGCCCACCGTCTCGTCAAGCTCGAGGGCACGTCGGTTCATGGCCAAGAAGAGGTCACGGGCGGCGCCACTCACCCGACCCTCGGGCCGGGTGGGACCATCCAGCCAGAAATGAGCCTCCACCCGATTGACCTCATCGATGTCCCCTGATTCCTCGGCCGCCTCATAATGCCCCACGATCTCCACGATTGAGTCATCAGGCTCGGCCGGCGGCGCCCCACCCACCGCGGGGGCGATGAGAACAAGCGCCGAGATCCGCTGCGGTGTGCCAAGGGCGGCGTCAATAGCCAGCCGACCCCCCATGGAGTTGCCCACCAACACAGCCGATCCCACCCCGCAAGCATCCATGACCGCGGTGAGATCATCGACTGCGTCGTACGGCTCTGTGTCGGTCACGCTGTCCCCAAAGCCCCGCTGGTCGAAGGTGATGACCCGGTGTCCCGCACCCACCCACATGTCGGTGCATCGTTCCCAGATACGACGGTCCGCCACCCCGGCGTGCAAGGCCACTATCGGCTCGCCCTCACCAACGTCGGTCACCGCAAGACGCGCCCCCTCGGATTCGACTGTTAGATCCGTCACCACGGGCACTCTAGGCGAGGACGCCCGCGACTGGGCGCGGGGGACCGACGCCGACCAGCTGATCGCCACCACCTCTCGGATCACATCGCCACCCGCATCCAGACGCGCCAGGTTTGTTGACCGCCGCGGAGGTGGATAGCTGGCTAGAGATGGGACAAGACGAGCATCGGCCCACCAGCTCGGCCTTCGAGCATAAATGAGGCGTACTCTTCTTTGATTACTCCCTCGGCTGAGGGTGGTTTACTTGTGATACTCGCCGCTGCGCCAATGGCGCGCGCGGCCAACACGAGGTCACCGGCGGCTGTCGCCGTCTCTGCGACGCCGCCGAGGGCTGTCGCCTGCCCCCGGCGGTCGCCCTGAAGCAGTGCAACCTCGAGTGCCTCACCGCTCAAGCGGAGGGCGTTAGTCGGCGTCGATTCGAGGGCCGCCATGAGCATCAGGGCTCGACCCAGACAGCGCAAATCGCCGATTTGGCGGAACGTCTGCGCCGATTGTGCACCTAGTGAGAGGGTGTCATCTGTTCGCCCATGGAGAGCCGATAGTTGGGCCTCGGCAAGCTTGGCATGGGCGCGGTCGTGGCGGGTTCCGTGGTGCTGCGCATATGCGAGGCTGGCTTGTAGCCACCGTGTGGCCCCACCCACGTTGATTTCGGCTTCGAGCGCCCTGCGAACAAGGGCCATCCGAGCGCTGTTCGCATGCCAAGGTGCTCCGACTTTGAGAAATGTGAGCATGCTTTGCTCGAAGGCGGCGACCGCCTCGGTTGGATCGGTCTCTGCTAACCCGCGGGCCATGCTGCAGTGGGCAACCATCCACTCGTTCCCTGCCGTCGAGAAATACGCGCTCGCCTTCGCCAGGGCGGTCAAGGCCGCCTCCGTTTCATCGCGATAGGCGTGGGCGAAACCCGAGGCCCAATCGGCGAAGGCTGCGTCCTCCTCGCCGACAGCTCGTTCGACGGCGAGTTGGGCACACTTCTGCAGGAGGTCAAGGCTGAGATAGTTGAGAAACAGTCCAGCCCAGGCCAGGGCCTTCGCCTGCCAGCCATCGGGAATCGCATGGCTCTCGACGACATCACGTACTCCCTCCAACAGGGTGCGCGAGGGATCCAGCTCGTAATGTGAGGCGATCGACACGAGGAGATCCTGTCCCACGGTCGGGCTCTCCTTCGCCGACCAAGACAACGCAGCCAGGACTTTCCGTCGATCCTGCTCATCCCGGTACACCCTTAGATCACCTGTCCGCGATTTTGACGCGGCCGCGGCCAGCACATCGCGCTCGACACGGGCGAAGGCCTGGCGGACTTCTGCCGCGTCATCGTCGGCGATGCGTGCGACGGCGAAGGCGCGAATGGTCTCGAGCAGGTCGTAGCGTGTCGGATTCCCCGGCGCGATGTGCGCGATGACCATCGACTGGTCCACGAGTCGCGCGAGCGAGCTCAACACGTCAGTCACAGGAGGCAATCCCAGCGGCTCAACGCGGACCACCTCTTCGAGAAAGAGGGCCCCTGGGAGGGTAGCGAGGCGAGAAAGCAGGGCGGCTTCGTCGTCGCTAAGGAGCGACCATGACCACTCGATAGCGGCGTGCATCGTACGATGCCGTAGAGATCTGCCACCCCGTCCCGGTAGGCTCCCGCGGTGGTGGAGGGCTGACGCCAACTCGTCGACACTCATTGACCTGAGGGAGGCCGCCGCCAGCTCGATCGCCAGCGGCAAGCCGTCGACGCGCTCACAGATCGTGGCAACAGACCCGGCGTTGAACTCGTCGATCACAAAACTGGCGCGAATCGAGCCGGCCCGTTCCATGAACAATTGTCCCGCCGGGCTCGCCCTGACGGAGTCTGTGTCATGGCCGATTGGCAAGGCCAGTGGCGCAACCCGAAAGATGCTCTCAGCAGGCAAGTCGAGTGGCCGACGGGAGCCGGCCAGAACATGGAGCTCGGGTGCTCCTTCGAGGAGCTTCGTTGCGCCGGAGGCTGCCGCGTCTACGACATGCTCGCAGTTGTCCATTACGAGCAGGATGGACCGTCCGGCAAGCGTTATCTGCGCCCGCCCCGCGAGGTTTGGCACGGAATCGGTGCCAAGATCGAGCGCATCCATAAGAGCCGACTCCACGTTCGCTGGCCCGAGCGTCGCCAGGTCGACCATTCGTACCTCACCGGGCCATCTCGCTGCCACCTCCTGTGCCAACCGGGTTTTACCGCACCCTCCGGGGCCGAGAAGCGTGACAAGAGAGTGCTCAGCCACCCGTAGCGATACAGTCTGCAGCTCATCAACCCGACCTACGAACGACGTGGTCGGCCGGGGGAAGGCGGCGCGACTGGCCGCATCGATCGCGATCTCTAGCAGCGCACTCCGGCTGGGCGCCGCGAGCTTGCGCAGTAGTGCCGCGACGTGGCTCTCCACCGTACGCACCGAGATGAAGAGCTCGGCGGCGATCTCACGGTTGGTGAGGCGCCGACCGACTGCGGCCAGCACCTCCGCCTCGCGGCCGGAGACCCCCGCGGCCGCCACGCGCGGATCGTGGAGCAGGTCCATGACCCCATGATGCCAAAACAAATCCGTGCTCTCTACGGATGACATCGCAACCTTTGTCGATGCATGATCACATGAGCATCCCGTCGACTGTCGCGGAGGTGAACCATGGATGCAACAGCAGGGATTCACGAAGGGAACGAGAAGTTCAAACGGGCAGTACGCGAAGCCGACAGCGCCACCCCGCCATCGCTCTACACGAGAGACGGAAAGATTCTTCCACCCAACGCTGATGCGGTGAGTGGCAGCGATTCAATAGCCGACTTCTGGGAGAGCTTCTTTGAACTGGGCATCACCGAGGCGCGGCCCGTGACGCAGGAGGTGATACCGATGGGCGAGTACGCCCTGGAAGTGGGTGAGTTCTCCGTGTTCAGCAAGGACGACCTGGTGGACCGCGGGAAAATCATGGTGCTCTGGAAAAAGGAGGACGGTGTCTGGAAGATGCACAGAGACACATGGAACAGCAGCGTTCCCCTTCCAGAACCCTAGATCGTATTGCCCAAGACACGGCCCAGACGGGCGTGAGAGAGGGGGTTGACTCGCAGCCACCAAGGAGGCGTTGCTGGAGTCGCCGATGCTGATCCCTGGCGTCGGACCTAGGGGCAGGTGTGAAGCACATTTCCCACGTCTCGAAGACCAGCCTCCGAGGCGAGCCCCAGGTGAGATCCCCCATGGCCGGGATCGGAAGAATGGGGAGTTTTCCCGATGTTCTGTCCCCACGCCTTTCAATACCGTGGAGCCCCAACAGGCGCAAGGGACTCAAACCTGAACAAGTCACTGGTCCACTTTTGGTTCTAGCCGCCAACCTGGGTCGCGGGTGAAAGTGGGTAGTTAGCGACCGGTTTGACCCGCCAACGCAACGATTTCATCCACAAGAAGGCAGGAGACATGACAATGGAGGAGAACCGGATCGGGGGACGCACCGCCATCCTGGCAGTTGTGACCGCCGTGGTTACCCTGCTCGCCGCAACGGTCGGTGCCGACCAGGGCGACACCACCCGCGTCTCGGTCGACAGCACCGGAAACCAGGGCAACGATGGGTCCTCCTTCCCGTCGATCTCGGCCGACGGTCGCTATGTCGCCTTCTCCTCCACGGCCGACAACCTCGTCTCCGGCGACGCCAACGGTTTTGCCGATGTGTTCGTCCATGACACGGCCAGCGGGGTTACCAGCCGCGTTTCGATCGACAGCAACGGCGTTGAAGGTAACAAGTCTTCCAGTTCCCCGTCGCTCTCCTCCGATGGTCGTTATGTCGCCTTTTCATCCCACGCCACCAACCTCGTGCCCGGAGACGTGAACCAGAG
>WHUC01000132.1 GCA_009377435.1 Acidimicrobiia bacterium | reverse complement strand
AGCCTCGTAGGCGGGGATCTTGGCATAACCCACCACCTCGTCTCGGTTCTCCATGGGGGCAATTCCATCCACGGGGTTCACCACCGAACGCCAGAAGTAGTCACCCTCGAGGAGCATGGCGATCCCACCCTCGGAGAACTCCAGGAACGAGCGATCACGACCATCCTGGCGGATCTGTAGATCGGGGTTGCCCAGGGCCTCTTCGCCGTAGACGGTGGCGTACGTCTCAAGAACCGTCACCATCTCGGGCGTGGCACCGGCCCACAGTCCCGACTCCTCGTCGTAGATGGGGGCGCCGGCGGCGGCCAGGAGAGGAAGGGCACCCTGCATCGTGGTCGCCTCACCCATGGCGACACCGGCGTTGAGCTGGAGGGGGACCACATCGGGGAGGGCCTCCTCGATGGTCCGCGCCGTCTCGAGGACCTCGTCCACCGTCGTCGGCTGCCAATCCTCGGGAAGTCCCGCCTCGGCGAAGATCTCCTTGTTGAAGTAGATCACCCGACCGTCGGTTCCCGAGGGGACCCCGTATCGGGCGCCCTCGAAGCTCATGTTGGCCTCGACGGCGTCGGGAATCTGCTCCCACCCGTCCCAATCGGCGACATCGGGGCCGATCGTCTCCTCGAGGGGGCCGATGTAGTCGGCGTTGGCGAACTCGCCCACCCAGATTCCGTCGATCGCGATGACGTCGGCGCCGGTACCGCTACCAAGGTCGAGGGCGAGTTGAGCCTTGTAGTCCTCGTCGTCCACGCCCCGACCGGTGAACTCCACCGTTACCGGAGTGCCCGCCTCCTCCATCGCCGCCTCGAACTCGGCGATGACGTAGTCCTCGATCCAGGTCGCCTCGATGTCGTTCTTGCCACCCTTGATGGCATTGGAGAGGAGGGTAAGCGAGGCCGCCTCGGTGCCCTCGGTTTCCTCGGTGGCGGAGGTCTCTTCAGTGGCCGCGGTTTCCTCTGTGGCCGGGGTCTCCTCTGTGCCGGTCGTGTCACCAGGCTCGGTGTCACCGCCGCACGCGGTGAGGATCATCCCCATCACCAGTACCAACACGATCCATATCGGACGTCTCATCATTGCCTCCCAGTATGTCTGATTGTCATCGAATGCCTCGCCGTGTACTCGATCTATGCAATCGATTACACAGAAGGGATCATACGGATCGGGATAACTCCGTGCAACGAAAAATGGTCATGGCCTCATCCGTTCGCCAATAGTTCACCGGTTCGACCCACCCCTGGCCGATCGCCCACCTCGACTTCCCGACACGGTGATCGAACTGACCCGCCAGTTCATCACGGATCTCAACCCGCGTTCTTAGGATGGAATCGGTCCCGTGAGGGCGCGTTTTCCTACTAAGAAGCTCCTTGAGTCAACAAGGGGGTTCCCAACAGGAGACGGGTAGGGCAACGTGGCTTGGTATGGGATTTGGAAGGTTGGCCAAGGTGGCTGACCATCAACACGGATTGTTCACCAGGGGACAGGCGCGATCGGTGGGAATCACCCGCAAGCGCCTCCGAGGTCTCGTGGCCGTTGGTTCCGTAGACCGAATCACGCACCGCGTCTTCCGACTCGCCGGGTCCGGTCCTAGCCCATACACCAAGGTTCTGGCAGCTGTGCTCGATACCGGACACGCTGCGATCGCATCCCATCTCACCGCGGCTCGTCTCTGGGGAGTACCCAACCTCCCCGAACATCCGGTTCATGTCACTATTCCCCGAACCAATGTGGTCAGAGCCAACGCGATGGCGACCATCCACCAGGCGACCCGTCTGCCCGACGATCGCGGTTCATCACGATGTGCCAGTGGCGGCTCCGGCGCTGGTCGTTCTCCAGGTCGCGGGTACCTCGCCACGCCGGGCCGCCCACATCGTCGACACGTTGTGGGCGAAACGTCTTGTAAAGATCAGCGAGGTCGAAGATGTCCACGACCGATTCAGTCGGCACGGCCGGAACGGGATCGTGCTGGTACGAACGCTCCTCAAGAGCCGATCCGACGAGATGCGACCAGCCGAGAGCGGTAACGAGAGGCGCTTCGAGAGGATCACGGGGGATGGTGGGATCCATACCTTGCGACGTCAGGTCGACGTCGGGGGTGACCAGTGGATCGGGAGGGTTGACTTCCTCGACTCCGAGGTTGCCCTAACGGTGGAGATCCACAGTGAGCGCTATCACACCTCACATACAGCGCGACAAGCCGACGCCGCCCGAATCGCCGCCCTAGAGAAGGCAGGTTACACCGTGGTCGTTGTCTGGGATCACGAGATCTGGGGACAACCGACGTCGTCCTCGAACGGGTACGGCAAGCGAGGGCCCGACTGATGGCCGACTCGGCATGATTGCAACTTCTTAGGATGAAAACGGTCCCCGCGGGTCCCGTTTTCATCCTAAGAACGCGGTATACCGAGGGCCTCCTCCGCCGCGTCGAGGGTTTGGGTGGCGGCGAGGGCGGGGGCGAAGAGGTCGCCGTGGCGGCGGATACGATCCCAGATGTTGAGCATGGTGATGTCGCCGTTGCGTATCGAGCCCACCTCGTCCCATCGGATCGGGGCCGACACCGGCGCCCCGGGCCGAGGCCGCACCGAGTACACCGAGGCGATGGTCTGACCGAAGGCGTTGCGGTTGGCGTCGATGAACACCTTGCCCGTCCGGCGCTTCCTGTCCCACGCCACGGTCAGGTCATCTGGGTTCGCCCCCACCATGACCTTGCCGAGGGTGTCGACGAAATGACGCACCCGGGCATGATCGTGGCCGGGTCCTAGGGGGACGTAGACGTGGATCCCCCGCGCCCCGGAGAGTTTGGGTACTCCCATCAGACCGAGGCGGTCCAGCGCCTCCCCGAGGAGGATCACGCCGGCCACCACCTGGTCCCATGTCGATCCCTCGGCGGGATCGAAGTCGAATACCGCCCGGGTCGGGTACTCGAGCGATCCCACCCGGGAGTGGAACGGGTGCATCTCGATACATCCCATCCCGGCGAACCACATCAGGGCCTCCCGGGAGTCGGCGAGCAGGAAGTCGATCTCCCCACCCTGGGAGTCCGAGGGAACCGGGGAAGTCTTCATCCATTCCGGCTGATGACCCGGCGCCCGCTTCTCGTAGAAGCTCGACCCACCGATCCCGTCGGGGTACCGGGACATGGAAAGTGGCCGCCCGGCGAGATGGGGCAGGAGAACATCGGCGATCGACGAGTAGTACTGGACGAGGTCGCCCTTGGTGTAGCCATCGTCGGGAAAGTACGGCTTGTCGATGTTGGAGAGGGTGAGGGGCCGCTCGATTCCGAGGGGCCGAAAACGCCCCGCCTCCCCCACCACCCTCACCGGCGCGGGGAGATCGACGGCCAGGGTGGCGAGAAGTCGACCCTCGTCTATCACCTCGGTGGCGGCCAGCCTCTCGTTGGCCTCCTCCCGGATGGCGTCGTGGCTGGACTGCTCCCGCGCCTCCGAGATGAGGACGAGAGAGACGCCGCGCCGGGCTGCCGCCTCGACCATGGGACCTACCCGGAGGGTTCCCTCGCCGTAGGGAAGATGACGGATCTCACCCCTCTCCCCGACCAGGTTGTCGGTGAAGTGGCAGTGGAGGGGGTTGAGCATCCACGCCGGGACCGATGACTCGAGGAACCCGAAGATCTGATCGAAGGCCGCCGCCTCGGCGAGGGCCCCCCGGGTGATGGCGTGGAGATGGGCCCAATCGACGACCGGCGACACGAAGCGGTACTCGGACGAGACCAGGGCGAGGTCACCGAGGGTGCCCCACGCCCCGTCCCTACCGGCGGTCTCCAGACCGAGCCTCACCCCCAGGTCGGACACCTTGGGGGCGATGCGGTCGATCCGCTCCCTGATCCGGTAGAGGAGAACGTCCGGCGCCTCGCCGTGGGTGGCGCCACCGTGGACGACGATGGTGTGGGCGCCCATGGCGGCGGCGAGCTTCATGGTGTGCTCGATCGCCGAGGCGCACTGAGCACCCCGCTCCGGGTCCTGTGGTGTGAGCGTGGCGAAATACGGCGCATGTATCGAGAGTCGAATACCCCGATCGCCGGCGAACTCCCCAAAGGCCAGGCAGCGCTTCTCCTTCCAGGGGAAGTCCTTGACGAAGGGGAGTTCGTGGGCGGTGTGTCCCCATCCGGCGAGCTGGTCGAGATACTCCTCGTCCGAGGTTCCCTCGGGGGGCATCGCCGAGATACCGAAGTCGAGAGCGGTGGGCATCCCCACAGCCTACGAGGCGTGGGGCAATCGCTATCACCCGGGAGGGGACTGCTCCCGGTTGATCATCATCACACTGGCCTTGTCGAAGTAGTCGATCATGGCGATGCGCGCCTCCTCGGGCATCTCGGACTCCTCGACCGTGGTCTTCATGTGGGCGAACCAACGGTCCCGCGCCGCCCCGTCGATGGGGAAGGGCATGTGGCGGAGGCGGAGCCGCGGCTGTCCCCGCTCCTCCGAGTACGTGGTGGGGCCGCCCCAGTACTGGGCGAGGAAGAGGGCGTTCTTGCGTGCCGACTCCGACAGGTCCTCGGGGTGCAGCGGCCGGAGTACATCGTCGGCCTCGATGCGCTCGTAGAACCGTCGGGTGAGGTCCTCGAAAAACACTGTCCCACCAACCATCTCGTAGACGGTTCGGGGCTCCCTGGACCCGCGGACGGTCACATTCATACGCATAGGGGAGAGAGTAAGGCCCTGTCGTCGGTTGCCGAACTTGCCGCCATCCGTCCTTCAGGTGCTCTCACCAGCGCTGGAGGATGGCCTCGATCAGGAGACCACCGATGAAGAGGAGCCCGAAGCGGCGATTGTGGACGAAGGCGAAGCTGACGTACCACAGCGGCCACGCCGAGGGTGGATACTCCGGTGGAGGCTCGTCGGGAGCTTCGTTGGTGAACACCGGGATCAGATAACGAAGTAGCGGCGTGGCCGCCAACACGGCGACGATCGGCCAGGCGAAACGACCGGTGACGACAAGCCCCACCACGATCAGGTACTGCGCGGCGACCATCGCCAGCACGAGATAGCGGGCGGATGGGGCGCCGATGATGACGGGAAGGGTGTGGACATGCCGCTCGATATCGTTGTCGTACTTGTCGATGTGTTTGGCGACGAGGACGGTCGTCACCCCGAGGGCATAGGGAAGCCCGGCCACCACAATCGGCCACGACCACGACCCGGTCAGGGTGAAGAAGCCACCGCCGATCATGAGCGGTCCCCACACAACCAACGCCGCCATCTCGCCGAGACCGATGTGTTTCAGCGGCCAGGTGTAGGCCAGAAGAAAGAAGGCGCCGACGACGATGAGGGCGAGCACTCCCGGTCCCCGCAGCGATGTCAGATAGAGACCGCAGACCAGCGCCACGCCCCCAGTGAGGGCGAAGTAGACGAGACTCTGGCGGATGGTCATGAGCCCGGCCTCGAGGGGCTGGGTGCCATATCGAGTCCGGAAGGAGTCGTTGCGGTCGGTCCCGGTGCGGTGGTCGGTGAGATCGTTGAGCAGGTTGTTGGCGGCGTGGGCCGCCAGCAGACCCAAGGTCATGACCACGAAGACCACCCAGTCGAGAGCCTCGGCCCGCCAGGCGAGGAGACCCGAGATAGCGGCCGACAGGGCCGTCATCACCAGCACCGCCGCCCGCGACGCCACCAACCATCGGGTGAGCGGTCCCAGATGCTTCCACG
>WHUC01000131.1 GCA_009377435.1 Acidimicrobiia bacterium | reverse complement strand
AGGGGGGCACCGCGATAACGGCAATTTCTCCGACCCTCTACCATCGTCGGGACATGACTGTCCTGATGGAACATCACGATCGGTCGGTTCCCCGATGGGTGACGGCGGTGCTTCTCGCCGTTGCCTCGGTGGCCATCCTCGCCGTGTTGCAGCCCCAGCTACTGATCACCCCGAGCACACCGACGGGTGGCGACATGGGCGCACACGTGCTCGGACCCGCTCTTCTCCGTGACGAGCTGTTGCCCAACGGGCAGATCCTGGGATGGTCCGACGACTGGTTCGCCGGGTTCCCGGCGTATTACTTCTATTTCCCGTTGCCGTCGCTGGTGATCGTCCTCCTCGATCTGTTCCTTCCCTATGGCGTCGCCTTCAAGCTCGTGACGGTCGTCGGTCTGGTGGCGATGCCGGCAGCCACCTACTTCCTGGCCCGGTCGATGCGTTTGGGCTCGGTGGGCTCGTTGGTGGCATCGACGGGTGGTCTGATCTTCGTGTTCATGGAGAACTTCAACATCTACGGGGGGAACATCGCCTCCTCGCTGGCCGGGGAGTTCAGCTACTCGTGGTCCTTCGCCCTCTCGCTCATCTACATCGGCGCCCTCATCAGGGGAACCAGGGGGGGCTCACGCAGATGGATCATCCTGGCCGCGGTGGCGCTGGCATTGACCGCCCTGTCTCACATCCTCACGACCCTCGTCGTGATCCTCGGCACCATCATCGCCCTCTTCTGGTCATGGAGACGTACCTTGGCCACATGGGTGGTGGGGTTCTCGATCGCCGGCTTCTGGGCGTTGCCCCTCGTGATGCGGATCTCCAACACGTCGGATATGGCATGGAGTCCGCTGGTTGGCGCCGACGAGGTCTATCCCAGTGAGGTCTTCCTCCTCATCCCCGTCGCCCTCATCGGGATCTACTGGGCTTTCCGTCGTGGTGGCACCCGCGCCCTTCCCCTCCTGATAATGACCCTCTTCCCCATCGCCTACTACAAGGTGCCCGCGATCATGTTCGAGATGTTCCCGGAGAGTGTCGGGGAACACTGGAAGCTGTGGAACGGACGCGTTCTTCCCTACTGGTTCTTCGGGGTGGCTTTCTTCGCCGCCGTCGGGGCGGGGGCCTTCGCATCCTGGTTGGGGCGTCGTCTCCCCGGGAGTGTCTCGATGCGTTGGTTCCAACTGGTGGTTCTGGTCGCTGCTGTTGTCGGGGGCGCTCTCTTGTATCTGAACAGGCCTGAGAACTATGTGCTCCTCATCGGTGCCGTCGCCGCCCTGGCCTTTGTCATGCTCATGCTCTCACTGTTCGCGCCGAGGATCGATACCACCGGCCTCATCTCTGCCGGGATGGTGGTCACAATCGTTGTCGCCGGTCTGCTCGGAGTCTCGTTCGTCGACTCGTGGGCTCGCTGGAACTACAGCGGGTACGAGGCCAAGGAGGCATACCCCGAGTACGAGGCGTTGATGGACACCCTCTCCACGCTTCCGCCCGGTCGTGTCCTCTGGGAGCCCTACTCCGATGACAAGAAGGCGGGCCATCTCGGCCAATACGGGACGCCCATGGCGCCCATGTTGATCCCCTACTGGACCGATGGCTCCCACAAGTCGCTCGAGGGTCTGTTCTTCGAGAGCTCGCTGTCGACACCGTTCCATTTCATCCTCGCCGGTGAGATGGCCTCCAACCCCTCCAACCCGATCCCGGGTCTGGAATACCACACCATGGACTTCGATCGTGGGGTCGAGCACGCCCGTGCCTACGGGGTGACCTATTACGTGGCGTACAACCCGCTGTCCGACGAGGGTGGAGAGCCCAAGGACGAGGACACCCGCGAGGCCGCCCTCGCCCACGATGACCTCAGGCTCGTCGCCACGTCGGGTCCCTTCTCGATCTTCCGTATCAGGGGGCCCGTCGAGCTGGTGGAACCGGCCACCACCATGCCGGCCGTTTACGAGGCGCCCTCGGTGCCGTATCTGAGGAAGCTCACCGGTGCCGAGGATGTCGTCGTCGACGGCGAGAGCCGGACGACCTTCGACAGCTTCGCGCTCGACTGGTACGACAGGGTGGGGACCATGGACCGGTGGGTCACCGCCGACGGTCCGCCCGAGTGGCCCCGGATCACATCCCTCGATCAACGACCCCGAACCCCCATCGCCTCCCCCGGGGAGGCGAGCGATGTCGTCGTCGATGATGGGACCGTTTCGTTCACCACGACCGCGGTAGGGGTGCCTCATCTGGTCAAGGTGTCGTACTTCCCCAACTGGGAGGCACGGGGCGCAGACGGCCCTTATCGGGCGGCGCCCTCGCTGATGGTCGTCGTCCCCACCGAGGAGAACGTCGTCCTCGAGTTCACCAGACAGTGGCCCGAGAACGTCGGGATCATCCTCAGCCTCGCCGGGACCATAGGGGTTATGGCCTGGTGGATTCTCCGGAGAGGAGACGACGAAGCCGAAGAAGACCTGCCAGCGTCCGCGGAGCACGAGCCAGAACCGATGACCGGGCGGGACGAAGTTCCTCAACCACAACCGGAACCTCACGTATCCGAAGACCAGCCCGTTCCGATCTGATGACGAGTTCGGTGTCGAAGAGGTCCTGACGGCTCATGACCTGGGGGATCAGGGGACCGACCGTGGCGAGCCGGAAGGCCTTGATCCCGTGGGTGTCGGACACCCTCGATCTGAGGATCGCTCGGACGAGGAGGTTGAACGTCGCCGTGGCCATCCTGCGTAGAAACGGTCTGCGGTCCACCGACCCGGGGGCGCGTTTCGATGCGATGACGAGATCGGCGTCCTCACTCGCCATCACCTCGTCGAGGAACGACATCGATGTGTAGTCGATGTCGAAGAGAACCGCCCAACCACCCTTCGAGGAAAGCATGCCGGAGCGGATGGCAGCCCCGTAGTCGGGTTGGGGGAGAGTGAGCACATCGACGGGATGGCCCGAGCCGAGCTCCCTGGCCAGGTCGGCCGTGCCATCGGTGGACCCGTTCTCCACCACCATCACCTCGTAGCTGTAGGGACTCTGCTCCAGGTCGTCCAACAGTGCACGGAGGGCCCGTGGCAAGATCTCGGCCTCGTTGTAGACAGGCACGACAACGGATAGCTGGGGCTCCATGGCCCGGAGTGTACGAACGGTCGGCGCCGGAGGAGAAAAACGTCATCCGGGTCCGTCGCCGGGACCATACTGTGCCCCGTGGACCCCTCGATTTTCCGATCATATGACATACGGGGGCGCATCGACACGGGTGAGATCGACGCCAAGACATTCCGCCGGATCGGCGAGGTCTTCTCGAACCATGTCGACGGCGCCACCGTCTCGGTCGGTCGCGACGTGCGACCCTCGTCCACCGAGTTCGCCGATGCCCTCATCGAGGGGGTCGCTGCGGCGGGCTCGGATGTGGTCGACCTCGGTGAGGTGCCGACGGAGGTGGTCACCTTCGCCTCGGGATCCACGGGGACCGCCGGCGCCATGATCACTGCCTCCCACAACCCACCCGAGTACAACGGCGTCAAGCTGACGGCGCCGGATGCGGTTCCCATCTCATCGGAGAACGGTCTCGCCGACATCGGCCGACGGGCCCTCTCCGATTGGAAGGCGCCCACACCGGCCCGACGGGGTGCCGCCGAATCCATTGACCCGATCGACGATTTCTTGGATCTGCTGCACGGTGCCTGCGGCGATATTCCCGCCCTCCGGGTCGTCATCGACGGGGGCAATGGGATGGCGGGAACGGTCGTCCCCCGTCTCGTCGAGAGGACCGACCTCGACGTCGTGCCTCTCTACCTCGAGCCCGACGGGCTGGTCCCCAACCATCCGGCGGACCCGCTGAAGCTGGAGAATCTCGCCGACATCCGCAGGGTGACCGTGGAATCCGGCGCCGACTTCGGGGCGGCATTCGATGGTGACGCCGATCGCATCTTCTTCATCGACGAGGGAGGCGCCGTGCTAGACGGCAGTGCCACAACGGCGATCCTCGCCGGGTTCTTCCTCGACAAGCATCCCGGGTCGATCGTGATACATAACGCCATCGTGTCCGATGCGGTGAGGAACCTGATCTCCGATGCCGGGGGGGTGCCCACCGTCTCCCGTGTCGGTCACTCCCACATGAAGGCGAAGATGCGGGAGAGTGGGGCGGTCTTCGGCGGGGAGCACTCGGGTCATTTCTACTTCAGGGACTTCTACGGTGCCGACACCGGATTCATGACCCTCCTGACGATGGCCCGGATCGTGGGGGCGGGCACCCAGCCCCTTTCCGAGATGAGGGAGAGGGTGTCGACGAGGTTCTCGTCCGGGGAGATAAACCACAAGGTTGACGACCCTGCGACAATCATGGGGGAGATGATTCGGAAGTTCCCCGACGCCGAGATCGACCGCACCGACGGTTTGACACTCCGTTGGGAGGATCGGCGGGTCAATGTGCGGAACTCCAACACCGAATCGGTCCTCCGACTCAATGTCGAAGCCGACGACGAAGAAACCCTGGGCTCGCTGGTAACCGAAATGGGCGAGTTGATCAAGCAGGGCAGGAACGCATGATCGACCCGGGATTGCTTGAAATCCTCAGATGTCCGGCGGATGGGGGCGTTCTGGGCGAGACCGATGCCGGACTCCATTGCCGGGATTGTCAGAGGACCTATCCGATCCGGGAGGGAATACCAGTCCTTCTCCTCGAGGAGGCCGACGGAGGCCCCGATGCATGAGCCAATGGTTGAGGCGGCATGTGGTCTCGCCGAGCAACTTGCGACCGGTCTCGGTCCCGCGATCTCCGAGATCCCCGAGATCCCCCAGGCAAGCTCGGTCCTCCTCTGCGGTATGGGGGGCTCGGCGATCTGTGGTGACCTGGCCGCGGTCATCGCCGCCGAGCAGGGCCACAGGATCGATGTCCATCGCAACTACGGTCTGCCAGGCTGGGCGAAGACGGAGCGCCCCCTGATCCTGGCCGTCTCCTACTCGGGTAATACCGAGGAGACACTCTCGGCGACCACGAAGGCGTTGCGACTGTCCCTCCCCGTCATCGCCATCACCTCGGGCGGGCATCTCGCCGACCTGGCCGAGAAGGAGGGCATCCCCCTGCTCCGTGTCCCCGAGGACCGTCAACCCAGGAGCGCCCTCGGGTACATGGTGCGCCGACTGTTCGAGGCCCTTGGTGCGGCCGGAATCGCCACGATCGGCGACGACGACCTCGCCGAGACGGTCGAGATATGCCAGGAGATCCTCCGACCGGGAAGCGCAAGCTGGAGCTTCGCCGACGACCTCGCCCAGGGGATCGGGCCAAGGGTACCCATCATCTACGCCTCCTCGGGTCTCGCCGCACCGGTGGCGCGGCGATGGAAGACCCAGATCAACGAGAACGCAAAACAGGCGGCCTGGTGGTCGCTGATGCCCGAGTTGGATCACAACGAGATCGTGGGGTGGAGTTCCCTACCCGACATCACCCGGAGCCACATCGCCATCGTCGCCCTCCGCGACCACGGTGAGCACGAGGCCGTGGCCCGCCGGTTCGCCCACACCCGGAATCTCCTCGAGGACCAGGTCCTGTGGGCGGGAGAGGTCTGGTCGCAGGGGGAGTCGACGCTGGCCAGGATGATGTCGCTGGTGGCCGTCGGCGACCTGGTCTCCCTGGGGCTCGCCAAGTACACCGGGACCGACCCCGAGCCGATTGAACAGATCGAGTACCTGAAACGGCGTATCCGCGCCGACAGCGTCT
>WHUC01000130.1:4316-5780 GCA_009377435.1 Acidimicrobiia bacterium | reverse complement strand
CCACTAGCATCCGCACGTGCCTCCCCCAGATCCCATCGCCAATCGTGGGCCGGTGATCCTGGCGACCAGCAACGGAACGGGCATGGGACACCTCACCCGTCAGATCTGCGTCGCCCTCTCCATGTCCGGCCAGGCCGACCCGATCATCTTCTCGCTGTCCCGGGCGGCGCCGGTCATCGCCAAGCATGGTCTGCGTGGGGAGTACTGCCCCAGCTACGACCGGGACTGTATGCCCAGGCACCTCTGGCAGGGTTACCTCGCCGACCGGCTCAGCGCATTGGTCGCCGAGACCGGGGCGAAGATTGTCGTCTTCGATGGGGTAGTCCCCCAGATCGGGCTGTTACGTGCCCGTTCCCGCCTCCCCGAGGTCGCCTTTGTCTGGATGCGCCGAGGAATGTGGCACCCCGGTCTCCGTCTGACAGCGCTGCGGTCCACACCCTTGTTCGATCTGATCCTCGAGCCCGGCGACCTCGCTGCGGCGGGGGACCACGGTGCCACGGCGCGTCTCGACGACGCGGTACGTCTACCACCGGTCTCGATGGTCGAGCATGTCGATCCACTGCCCCGCGACGAGGCGGCCCGGGCGCTTGGGCTCGACCCCACCCGACCTATTGCGTTGCTGACGCTCAGCAGCGGGGTACTCAACGATGTGGCGAAGCCGGGCTTGGCGGCCTTGGAAACATTGCTGGAACACCCCGAGTGGCAGGTGGCGGTGACCCGTACCGCCCTCACCCGGGGCGGTGTCCCCCTCGCCGACCCCTCGCGCTGTGTCGAGCTCAGGGGTGTCTACCCGTTGGTCCGCTACCTGTCGGCCTTCGACGCCGCCGTCGGCGCCGGCGGCTACAACACCTGCCACGAGCTGCTCTATGCGGGCATACCGACCCTGTTTGTCCCCAACAACTCGTCGACCACCGACAACCAGCGGGCCCGGGCCGAGTGGCTCGCAAACGCCGGGGTGGCGCTGTTCGCCGATGAAACACGACTCGATGATGTAAGCGAACAGACCGCCCGGTTGTGCGAGGAGGAGGTGCGCGTCGAACTACGGGAGGCGTGTACGCGGCTCGAACGTCCCAGCGGAAGTGCGGCCGCGGTACGGGAGCTCCTTCCCCTATTTGACACCCACGCTGCGTCGGGACGGCGTCTGGATCGCCTGCGGCCGGCCGGGGGGTGGGCTCGCGAGACGACCAAGCGGGTGCTCGGCCCAGGGGGCACGGAATTGGTTCGCCGTGTCATGGGAAGACCACCGGGCGAGGGACCGACCCGCCTCATGCCGGTGCGCCTGGTCGATGAGAGGCACGATGCTCCCAGGGCAACGAAGGGGAGCGGGCCAACGCCGCTTGTGCTGACCGAACGTCTCGAGACCGAGCTACTCGGCGAGGACCAGGCCCTGGAGCATCTGTTGCCCGGCTCGAGCGAGCCCTACCGGAACGAACGCCTTCGCATCATCGACCGCTACTACGACGT
>WHUC01000130.1:0-4230 GCA_009377435.1 Acidimicrobiia bacterium | reverse complement strand
GCGAGCTCAGTTGCGCGGGTAGGGGACTCCGGTGGTGGCGTGGCAGTCGTAGCCGTTGGGGTTCTTCGCCAGATACTGCTGGTGGTAGTCCTCGGCGTAGTAGAACTGGTCGAGCTGGGTGATCTCGGTGGTGATCTGGTCGAAGCCGCGCTCGGTGAGGATCTCCTGGTAGCGGTCCCGTGACTTCTCGGCGGCAACCCGTTGCTCTTCGCTGACGGCAAGCACGGCCGACCGGTACTGGGTCCCGATGTCGTTGCCCTGGCGCATCCCCTGGGTGGGGTCGTGAATCTCCCAGAAGGTGGCGAGAAGCTCCTCGTAGGTGACCTCGGTGGGGCGGTACACCACCAGTACCGCCTCGGTGTGGCCGGTCCTACCGCTGCACACCTCCTCGTACGTGGGGTTCGGGGTGGTCCCACCGCCGTAGCCGACGGCGGTGGCCCACACCCCCTCCTTCAGCCAAAATCTCCGTTCCACCCCCCAGAAACATCCCGACCCGAACACCGCGGTCTCGGTGTCGGCGGGGAACGGGGGGACGCTGTCGGTTCCCAACACCGAGTGCTTTGGGCTAACAAGCATCGCCTCTTCCCTCCCGGGAAGGGCCTGGGCGGGCTCGATGATGTCGGTATTTCGTTGACGGCGGAACATGACCCGATTCTACGGCGATACGCCGTCTACCGGGAGACCCCGCCTCCTACGACACCTTCAGGGCCCTCGGTTGAAAATCAAGATTGTGGTGTGACCCCCGCATCGCATAACATGGCGCCCTTCCCCCATGCATCACTCTCGATTCGTAGCTTTCGTTGCGCTGACGCTGCTCACGGTCCTGATGGTTCTTCCCCCTCGCATCCACGCCCAGAGTGTCGAGGAGGCCGAACAACAGGTCGACCGGGCCGAGCAAACTCGGAGCCATGCCAATGGCCTGGTGGACGAGGCCGTGGCCGACCGTGAGGCCATCGAAGCCGACCTGACCGAGTCGATCACCCGGCTCAACCAACTCTCCGACGAGCTCACCTCTGTCTCGGTGCGCGCCGACGAGCTCGCCGACTCCGTCGCCGCCACAACCGCCGACCTGAGACTCCACGAGGTGGGGGCGCGGGAGCAGACCACCGACGCCTACATCCAGGCCATCTCCAGCCCGTCGACGGTGTTCGTCACCACCGGGATCGAGGAAACCCTGGTGGCCGAGGAAACCATCTCCGGCATGATCTCGGACTCCCAGTCGGAGATCAACCGGGTTTCTGTCCTCAAGAGACAACTCAGCGAGTTCCAGATCCAGTTCGAGGAGGAGGAGGTCCGGCTCGCCGCCCTCGAGGAGGACGTCGAAGACGAGGTCGCCAACCTCGAGGGACTCTACGCCTCGGCCGATTCGGAGGTCGCCGCCGCCATATCGGCAGCCGAGGCCGCCGACGCCGAGTTTCGGGCGGCGCTATCCGATGCCGACCGGGCCCGCGCCGAGGAGGAAGCGCGCCGTCGTGAGGAGGAGCGGCGACGCAACGAGGCCGAGGACCCCGACGACCCGCCGCCCACCGCACCGCCCGACGAACCACCACCCACAACCACACCCCCCGAGGAACCACCACCCACCACCGCACCCCCCGAGGAACCACCACCGACGACCCAGCCCCCCGACGAGGAGGAACCACCCCCCGGATCGGGGCCGGGTGTCGAGCAATGGCGGGGAACCGTGGCCGCCTATTTCCCCACCGAAATGGTAGAGGGCGCCCTCCGGGTCATGGACTGCGAGAGCGGCGGTGATTCCAGCGCCTACAACCCCTACAGCGGCGCCTCAGGTCTCTATCAGTTCATCCCCTCCACCTGGGCGTCGGCGAGCCCACAGGCGGGCTTCGGTGGAGCGTCGGTCTTCAACGGCGAGGCCAACATCGGAACGGCTGCGTGGTTGACCAACTACTACGCCGGCCAGGGACAGGATCCTTGGGCCGCATGGTCGTGTAAACCCTGAACACGACGGCAGCGTGTGGAACAATCTCAATGACATGCTTGCAACCGGTAGGCGAACAGAGCGTGGATAGACCATGAGGGTCATCGGTATCGGAGAGGCCGACACCCAGGGAGTCCGACGGAGCGGCGAAAATTGGAACGTGGCCGTCCGGGCACCACACGCCGACGGAGTCGAGCTGTGTGTGTTCGTCGACACCTTCGAGCATCGTCTCTCCCTTTACGGGCCGGTTGGTGGTGTCTTCCACGGCACCGTATCGGGTCTCGGGGTCGGCATGGAGTATGGCTTCCGCACCCACGGCAGTTGGGATCCGGGTCGGGGCGTCCGATCCGATCCGACCAAACTCCTCGTCGACCCCTATGCGTTGGCGGTGGCGGATACCTACGACGGCGACCCCTCCACCCTGTCCAGACCCAACCCGGGAACAAGCGACTCCTCCCATCACGTCCCCCGGTCGGTCATCACGGACCCGGGTCCGTTCTCCACGGGGAGACCGGGCACGTCCTGGGAGGACACGGTTATCTACGAAGGTCATGTACGCAATCTCACCATGCTCCATCCCGCCGTGCCCGCCCCACACCGCGGCACCTTCCTCGGTGTCGCCGCCGACCCCGTCGTCGAGCATCTCGTCTCGCTGGGGGTGACCGCCCTCGAGTTGATGCCGGTGGCCCAGGCGATCACCGAGCCCTTCCTCCTCGACCAGGGTCTGACCAACCACTGGGGTTACGCCCCCATCAACTACTTCGCCCCCTGGAACCGGTACTCGACATCGGACCACGGCGCCCAGATCGACGAGTTCCGGGCAATGGTCGACCGGCTCCACGATGCCGGTCTCGAGGTGATCGTCGATGTCGTCTACAACCACACCGGCGAGGGCGGGTCGGGTGGTCCCCATCTCTCGTTCCGTGGGCTCGATGAGGCCGGTTGGTATCGCCTCACCGAGGACGGTCATCATGTCAACTGGTCGGGAACCGGGAACACCCTCGACATGACATCTCCCCATGTCCTACGGATGACGATGGACTCGCTGCGGTGGTGGGTGGAGGGTCTCGGGGTCGACGGGTTCCGTTTCGATCTTGGTGTCACCCTAGGTCGCAGCCCCGACTCCTTCACCGGGGCAGCCGCCTTCTTCGGCGCCGTCGCCCAGGACCCGGTGCTGCGGCGGATCAAGCTCGTTGCCGAGCCCTGGGACGTCGGACCAGACGGGTATCAGGTGGGCAACTTCCCCGAGGGGTGGGCCGAGTGGAACGACGCCTTCCGTGATGACGTGAGAACGGCATGGAAGGACGGGCCGGGGCACCTCGACGCCCTTGCGACCCGTCTCGCCGGCTCCCGGGACCGATTCGGATGGAAGGGCCCACTGCGCTCCCTCAACCTGGTGACATCCCACGACGGGTTCACACTGCGAGATGTGGTGTCCTACGACTCCCGCCACAACACGGCCAATGGCGAGGACAACGGGGACGGGCATGGCGACAACCGGTCGTGGAACTCGGGTGTGGAGGGACCCACCACCGACCCCGAGGTGATCGACCTCCGTCTAAGGCGTACTCGATCTATGTTGATCTCGTTGCTATGCGCCCAGGGGATCCCCATGCTCCTCGCCGGCGACGAGTTGGGCAACACCCAGGGGGGCAACAACAACGCATACGCCCAGGACAACGAGATCTCATGGATCGACTGGGAATTGGCCGATTGGGATCTGGTCTCCTTCACCTCCGAAATCGTCAGGATCCGTCGTGATCACCAGACACTGAGACGCTCGGAATGGCCTTCGGAGTCCGAGGGCAACGACACCGGCGACGTCGTCTGGCTCGACGCCGACGGCACTCCCCGCACCTCCGAGGACTGGGATGAGGACTCGGCCGGTCTCATGGCCCGATACCGGGGTGACGCGGTGACACCCCACGAGCCCGATCTGCTCCTCGTCTTCAACACCGCCATAGACGATCTGGAGATGACCCTCCCCGAGGGACCGTGGCGGATCCTGGCCAACGGCGACCCGACCGAAACCGACCATGTCCTCAAGGGGACCATCACCCGCCGTGGTCTGACCGCCTTGGTCACGGAGGCGGCTGGATAGCGCGGTCGCCAGGGGCCTATGATAGGCCTATGACTCGAACACAAACCATGGTCCAACTCAACGACGAACTAGTCGAGGCCCTGGACCGCCGAGCGGCCCGAGAGGGTGTTTCCAGGTCGCATGTCATCCGCACCGCGGTGACGAAATTTCTTGAGGAGGACATGCAGGCCGAGATCGACCAAGAGATCGT
>WHUC01000129.1 GCA_009377435.1 Acidimicrobiia bacterium | reverse complement strand
AGCGGCCGCCGACATCGCCCTGGCTGTCTACGGCGAGGGTTCGGTGGTGTTGCCGGATCGTGACGAGCTGATCCTGTCGGCACGCGCCGTGCTGAACCGCCTGGAGCGAAGGCGGGGATAGCCCAACCCGTGCCTCAGCCGGCCACACCGCCCTCGGTCATCTTCTTGAGGTCGAGAGCGGCCTCGAGCTCGTCCTCGTCCATGAGCCCGTACTCGAGGACAAGCTCACGCACCGAGCGGCCGGTGGCCACCGCCTCCTTGGCGATCTTGGCACCGTTGTCGTAGCCGATGTGAGGATTGAGCGCGGTCACCACGATGGCATTGCGTTCCAACAGCTCCCGGGCCCGCTCCTCGTTGGCCTCCAACCCGACCACACAACGCTCCCGGAAGGTGTCGGCGGCGTTGGCGAGGATCGAGATCGACTCGAGGAGGTTGTGGGCGAGGACCGGCATCATCACATTGAGCTCGAAGTTGCCCGCCGCCCCACTCCAGGTGACGGCGGCGTCGTTGCCCACCACCTGGGCGGCGACCTGCATCATCATCTCCGACATCACCGGGTTGACCTTCCCCGGCATGATCGACGACCCCGGCTGGAGACTGGGGATCTTCAGCTCGGAGAGACCCGACGTCGGCCCCGATCCGAGATGGCGGATGTCGTTGGCGATCTTGAAGAACGACACCGCGATCGTCTTCAGCGCCCCGGAGGCGCTGACGGCGGCGTCCTTGGACCCCTGGGCCTCGAAATGGTCGTCGGCCTCCCGGAAGGCCATCCCGCTTCGTTCCGCCATGAGGGCGATGGTGTCGGCGGCGAACCCGTCGGGGGCGTTGATCCCGGTCCCGGTGGCGGTGCCACCGAGGGCGAGCTCCTCGAGCTCGGGGAGCACCTTCTCGACCCTCGCCCGGCCTTTTCGCACCTGGGTGGCGTAGCCACCGAACTCCTGGCCGAGGGTGACCGGGGTGGCATCCATCAGGTGGGTTCGGCCCGACTTGACGACATCGGAGAATTCCTCGGCCTTGGTGTCGAGGGCGTCGGCGAGGCCCTCAAGGGCAGGAACGAGGTCCTCGCGCAGCGCCGCCACCGCGGCGACGTGGATGGCGGTGGGGATGACGTCGTTGGACGACTGGCCGTAGTTGACGTGGTCGTTGGGATGGACCGTCTTCAACCCCCCTTCGCCTGTCAGAAGATCGCTGGCGCGGTTTGCGATGACCTCGTTGGCGTTGGTGTTGGTCGAGGTTCCCGAGCCGGTCTGGAAAATGTCGAGCACGAAGTGATCGTCGAGATCACCCGTCATGACCTCGTCGGCGGCACGTCGGATGGCATCGGCCGTCTCCGGCTCGATGTTGCCCATCACCCCCGACACCGTGGCCGCCGAGCCCTTGATCAACCCGAGCGCCCAGATGAACCGCCGCGAGAACCCCACCCCGGAGATGGGGAAGTTGTCCTTGGCCCGTTGCGTCGAGGCGCCATAGAGGGCGTCGACGGGTACGTCGACCTCACCCATCGAGTCGCGTTCGATGCGGTATTCCACGGTGTTGCTCCTGTGTTTCGTCCTTCATCCGAACGGTACCGGTTCTACACCGTACGGTGGGCGTCGGCATCGGCCGGGATAAGGATGACGGCGAGCGCAGCGAACCCGGCGGCGATGAACAGAGCAGCGGTGCGACCACCGGTGGCCTCGGTGACAAACCCGGCCACTGTCGGGCCCACCGACGATCCGATGCCGCGTACCAGGGAGTACACCCCGAGGAAGGTGCCCACCCGGAGACTGTCGACCAGACCGGAGGCGACGATGTTCTCGATGGTGGTGAACGCCCCCACGGCGAACCCGGCGAGCACGACGAAGACCACCGCCACCGGGATGGCCCCCGCCCCGGGGAGGATGACGAGCGATGCGAACAGCGCCGTCAACGAGAGCTGCATGGTCCGGCGGTCCCCGAAGACGCGGCCCAGCCAGGGTATGGGGATCCGCCCGCCCAGTTGGAGGAACCCGCGGGCGCCCGCCAGCGACGAGGCGGTGGCGAGGGCGAGACCGCCGTCGACCATGGCCGGTACCTGGTAGAGGATTAGCACCGACATGGCGAAGGCGCCGGCGATCCCGGCGAGGAGAAGGCGACGGAGTGTCCCGATGGCAAAGGAGTCGGTCACGATCCGGACGAACCGAGGGGGGTCCGCCCCGCCGTCGTGGCCGCGGTCGGGGACGATGATGGCAGCGAGGATGAACACAATGCCGGTGATCACTCCAGTTATCCGCACGCTGGCGCGCCACCCGAACTCCTCGATCAGCCAGGCGATCAGGGGAAGGAAGAACACCGAGGCGAAGGCGCCCCAGAAGGTGTTGACGGTGATGGCTCGCCGGCGGTCACCGGGGACGAGACGGGCAATCGAGGAGTGAACCAGGGAGTAGTAGCCGGCGGCACCGACCACACCCGCCACCACGGCGACACCGACGACGAAAACTCCCTGGTTGCCGGTCACCGCCACCAGCCACGACCCGATGATGCTGACCACTCCGGCGACCCCGAACACGATGGGTGACCCCCATCGCTCCGAGACCCTCCCGACGAAGACACCGAGCACTCCCCCCAACAAGATCGACACACCATAAGCAGCCGACAGCGACGCCTCCCGCCATCCGGTGTCGGCGACGATCGGGGTGAGCAACACCCCGAACCCGTAGAACCAGGTCCCGAACGCCGCCACCGGCACCAATCCGAGAACGACGGTCACCGCCAGGGGAAGACGATCGACCCGCTCGTGCTTATTCCGCCCCGCGCTCATCCCTCACACGGTATCGGGGGGTGTATCCCGTTCAAGCAAGTAACCGGATGGAGGCACCGAGCGCCCGGTAGAGATCGACGGCGTGGCGGTCCCGGGTTACGAGAACTAGCCCATGGACCGCGGCTACATGACCGATCAGAACGTCGTATACCGCGCCGCCGGCCACACCCAACTCTATCAGCCGATCTGACAATTCCTCCGTCGCTTCCTCCGACAGGAACCTCGACGCAGGGAAGTTGTGCCGCAGGATTCGTCCCACCTCGGGTGGACCACGGCGAGCCGGAGGAGGCAAACGGGTCAACACCGAAAACGTCTCGAACCAGGCGTGACCCGCCAACCCGAGGCGCATCCTCTCCAGAGCAGTCATGACATCTTCATGCGCCTCGTGACCGGCCACCACCAGCGGAACAGCCACGCTGGTGTCGACCAGTAGGTCGGGTTCGGTCATCGCTGATCCGACAAGCGGAGAGCCCTGACATCCTCATCATCGAGGACGATGTCGCTGTCGATGACAAGGCGTCCACCGCGTTCGGTGGCGCCCCGCCCAGCCACGGGTTCGATACGGACGCCGGCGCCATCTCGGATCAACTCTACCTCCCCGGGCACCAACCCCAGTGAGTCTCGCAACGACTTGGGTATCACCACTCGTCCTGCCTTATCGATGGTGGTTCGCATACCATCAGATTACCATTCCAATGGTTCGATGACCACCCCCTCCGGTTGAGCGATTCGCCATCAGAAGGGGATGTCGGTGAAGAAGTCGCTCGGCTTCTTGGGGGCTTCCTCCTCGGCGGGCTTCTCGATGCCGAGACGGTCACGGATGGCGTCGTAACCACCATCCTCGAGCTCCTCCGCCAGTTCGGCGCCACCCGACTCGACGATCCGTCCGTCGAGCATCACATGAATCCGATCGGGGGTGAGATAGCGGAGGATGCGGGAGTAGTGGGTGATCATGAGGGTGCCGATTTCGGGGGACCTCATCTCCTCGACCGCCTCGGCGACCTGTTTCACCGCATCGATGTCGAGACCGGAGTCGATCTCGTCGAGAAGGGCGACCCGGGGACCAAGGACCGCGGCCTGGAAGATCTCGGACCGCTTCTTCTCCCCACCGGATAGGTCGTCATTGAGCGAGCGATCGAGGAAGTCGGTCATGGTGAAGCGCTCCGCCTCGACCCTGATCCTCTCCTCGATGGCGGATCGTTCGATACCGCGCTCGGCACCGGCCTCGATGAGGAACTCGGCGAGACGAACACCGGGCACCTCGGTCGGATACTGGAAACCCTGGATCAAACCCATCAGGGCCCGTTCCGAGATCTCCTTGTCCAACAGCTCCTTGCCACCGAGCTTCGCCGAGCCGGACACCTCGTACACCGGGTTGCCGGTGAGGGCGTGACACAGCGTCGACTTGCCCGAGCCGTTGGGACCCATGATGGCGTGGACCTCCCCGAAGGGGAGCTCCAGGTCGAGACCCTTGATGATCTCGATAGCGCCGATGGATGCGTGCAGATCCTCGATCTTGAGCGCGATGGTCATTCTTCCTCCAGAATCAAATAGACGTCATCGCCCTCCACGACGACGTCGTAACGGGCCACGGGCTCGGTTGCGGGGAGGTTGAGCACCGCCCCGGTGCGGACATTGAATTCCGACCCGTGTTTGGGGCATTCGATCTCGTCGTCGAAGAGATCACCCTCGGCCAGCGACGCCTCCTCGTGGCTACATCTGTCGGCGATCCCGTAGATGTCACCCTCTACCCGGAACAGAGCGATCCGGTAACCATCGGTGTCCACCCGCAGACCGGTCTCGTCGGGAATGTCGCCTACCGAGGCGAGACGAATACGGGTCACGACTGCGATGACGCCGCAGATGTTTGTGAATGGGCGCGGACGAAACGCTGGGCGAAGATCTCCTCGACGACCTCGTTGAACTCGCTCACCGGCAGACGGTCGATCGCCTCCCGGAAGAACCCGCTCATGAGCACCCGTTCGGCGCGCTCCCGGGAGAGTCCACGGCTCATCAGGTAGTAGAGGTTGGCCTCCTCGAGCGGGCCCACCGACGACCCGTGCCCACAGATCACGTCGTTGTTGAGGATCTCCAGGTTGGGAACGGAGTGGGCCTTGGCCTCCTCGGAAAGGACGAGGTTGCGGTTGGTCTCAAAGGCGGATGTCCCGGAGGCGTCCTCGTCGATGCGGAGGAGACCGGTGAAGACCGATTGCGCCCGGTCCTCCACGGCGCCCTTGAGGAAGACATCGCTCGATGTGTTCCGTCCGATGTGGTTCATGACCATCCGGTAGTCGAGGGTTTGGTCGCCCTCGCCGAAGAACACGCCTACCACCTCCGAGGACGAACCGTCGCCCTCCATCTCGATGGTGAGATCGAGCCGGCCGAGAAGGCCACCGATGCCGACCTCACCAAGACGCACGGTGGCGTCGCGTCCGACCCGAACCCGCTGGTGGACGACCCCGACACCATCCGGAGCGAAGCCCTGCACCTCGAGGAAGCGAAGACGGGCACCGTCGCCGACATCGAGGAAGACATCGGGGACACTGTGGGTGCCGTCGTTGCCGCGGTGGACGAGGATCACCGAGGTCTCCGAGTTGGTGCCGAGTTCGACGACCAGCCGGGGAAAGGAGATGGCATCGGCGTGGGTGCTCTGCATGTCGATGACGAGCGGCGTATCCGACACGTGGTTCTCGGGCACCCGGACCCAGGCACCATCCGTCCCGAAGGCGGCGGATGCCGCGGCCAGCTTGTTGCGGTCGGGGGCGGCGGCGCGGTCGGGAAGGGTGTCGAGATCGGAGAGTCTGTGGATCTCGACGTCGGTCTCGTCGACGGAGGTGACGATGCCATCGATCATGGTGACCCGGGGTGTGTCCCCCAGGGTGGACATGAGGGAACCGTCGGGAATCGGGTCGCCGGCCTCGGTGGAGGGAACCAGATCATCGAGATCGAGGCCCAACTCCACGTAACGCCAGTCTTCGAGGGCCTCGGTGGGCATTTTGGCCGACTCGAACACCTCAAAAGCAGCCCGGCGTGCGTCGGCATG
>WHUC01000128.1 GCA_009377435.1 Acidimicrobiia bacterium | reverse complement strand
CCGAGACAACCGCGGCCGAGACCACGGCGGCCGAGACCACCATGGCCGAGACCACGATGACCGAGACGACCACGGCCGAGGCGCCCACCGAGACCACGGTGGTCGGCATGGAGCAGGCACCCGAGGGCACCGAGCCCATCCGGGCCTGTCAGGTGACCGATGTCGGTGGTATCGACGACAGGTCGTTCAACCAGACCGCTTACAAGGGTGTTACCGATGCCGTCGAGGCCGGGTGGGCCTCGGAGGATTCGACCTTCCTCGAATCACAGGCCCCAGCCGACTACGCCCCGAACATCGACTCGCTCATATCCGAGGGCTGCGACCTGGTCATCACGGTCGGCTTCCTGCTCTCGGACGCCACCGCCGCTGCCGCCGAGGCCAACCCCGATCAGAACTTCGAGATCCTCGACAGCGCCTATGACCCGCCCATCGACAACGTCGTTGGTGCCACCTTCGCCACCACCGAGGCGGCCTTCCTCGCCGGATATGTCGCCGCCGGGGTCAGCGAGACCGGGGTGGTCGCCACCTACGGTGGCATCCAGATCCCCTGCGCAGTGACCTGTTTCATGGACGGGTTCGTTTATGGCGTCCGTCACTACAACAACGTCAACGACACCGATGTCCAGGTGCTGGGTTGGGATCCCGAACAGCAGACGGGTGTGTTCACCGAGGACTTCGAGAACCTGCAGCTCGGCGCCGACCGCACCAGGGCCTTCGTGGACGAGGGTGCCGACGTGGTCCTGCCCGTCGCAGGCCCGGTCGGTGAGGGTTCGGTCGCAGTTGCCGAGGAGACCGGGAACCTCTGGGTCGTCGGTGTGGATGCCGACTGGGCGGAGACCCTGCCCGATTCCGCCGAGGTGATCCTCACCTCCGTGCTCAAGGGTCTCGATGTCGCCGTCTTCGAGGTGATCAGGTCCGTCGCCACCGACTCCTTCGAGGGTGGCAACCGTGAGTTCACCATCGCCGACAACGGGGTCGGTCTGGGGAGGATCCACGAGAGCGTCGATCCCGCTCTGGTGGAGGAGGTCGCCGAGATCGAGGCCGGCCTCAAGGACGGCTCCATCGATGCGGTGGTTCCACCCGCAGGCTGAAGTCGGCCCGACGATGACGAAGGAACCCCGCCGCACCACGTGGCGGGGTTTCTTCTTACGACACCGCTGCGCTTCCCTCGTCTATTCTCGCCACAGCCGCCGCAACCCTCCAGAGGAAACGTGAAGCTTGAGTTGCGTGACATCACCAAACGCTTCCCCGGTGTCATCGCCAATGATTCTGTGAATCTCGAGGTCAACAGTGGCGAGGTGGTGGCGCTGCTCGGGGAGAACGGTGCCGGCAAATCGACCCTGATGAACATCCTCTACGGTCTTTACACGGCCGACGAGGGGGAGGTGCTCATCGACGGGGCGCCCGTCCATTTCGATGACCCCGGGGATGCCATCGAGGCCGGATTGGGGATGGTCCACCAGCATTTCATGTTGGTTCCGGTGTTCGACCTCACCGAGAACGTCATCCTCGGGGTCGAGCCGACCTCGGCCGGGGGCAGGCTGGACATGGGCGAGGCCCGGGAGAGGGTGGCCGAGATATCGGCCCGCTACGGACTCGACGTCGACCCCAGCGCCATCGTGGAGAACCTCCCCGTGGGAGTCCAGCAGCGGGTCGAGATCATCAAGGTGTTGTTCCGCGAGGCCGAAATCATCATCTTCGACGAGCCGACAGCCGTCCTCACTCCCCAGGAGGTGTCCGAGTTCTTCGAGATCATCCGGGGTCTCAAGGAGAATGGCAAGGGGATCATCTTCATAACCCACAAGCTGGGGGAGGTCCTCACCATCGCCGATCGGATCACCGTCCTCCGCCGGGGCAGGGTTGCCGGCGAGGCGGATCCCAAGACGACCACGCGCCAGGAGCTGTCGGAGATGATGGTGGGCCGACCGGTGCAGCTGGTCGTCGACAAGGGTCCGCCGTCACCCGGGGAGGTGGTGCTCGAGGTCACCGATCTGGCCGTCGCCGACGATCGGGGCCATGGTTCCGTCGCCGGGGTCTCGTTCCAGGTCCGGGCCGGTGAGATCGTGGGTATCGCCGGTGTCCAGGGCAATGGTCAGACCGAGCTGGTCGAGGCCATCACCGGTCTCCGCCACCCGGTGTCGGGCAGGATCCGTATCGGGGGCGCCGACTACACCGGGGCCAGCCCCCGCCAGATCCACAACTCCGGAGTCGCCCATATCCCCGAGGACCGCCAGGATGATGGGCTGGTCCTCGACTTCGACCTCGTCGAGAACATGATTCTCGACGGCTACTACGACGAGCCCTACAGCAGGGGTCTGAGCATCGACTGGGACCATTCCCGGGATGTCGCCGAGAGACTGGTCGAACAGTTCGACGTGAGGACACCCTCGGTCGATGTCACCGCCGGTCACCTCTCCGGTGGTAACCAGCAGAAGCTGATCGTGGCCCGCGAGTTCGCCCGGGACACGAAGTTGGTCATTGCGGCGCAGCCCACTCGTGGCGTCGATGTCGGCTCCATCGAGTACATCCACTCCCAGATCGTCGAGGAGAGGGACAGCGGATCGGCCGTCCTCATCGTCTCCAGCGAGCTCGACGAGGTAACCGCCCTCGCCGACCGGATCCTGGTGATGTGCCGGGGTCGGATCGTGGCCGAGGCCGATCCCAAGATCACCACCCACGCCCAACTCGGGCTCTACATGGCGGGGGAGACGGCCCCACCAGAGGTGCGCCCGTGACCGAGACCCCGCCCACCGAGGCGCCACCCGAGGAGACCCCGCCCGATCTGATCCCACCTGAGGAGGAAACGGAGACGGCGACACGTCCCCACGGATCCCTCATGGAACGGATGGCGCCGGCGAACATCGACTGGCGATCCGTCGTGCTCATCCCCCTGCTCGCCGTGCTTCTCGGACTCGCCATCGGGGCCCTCATCATCCTGGTGACCGAGGGGCCGGGCGAGATCGCACCCGCCTACGGCGCCTTGTTCTCCGGCTCTCTCGGCGGGATACGGTCGATCGCCGACACCCTGTTCAGCGCCACACCACTCATCCTCGCCGGTCTCTCCGTGGCCCTCGGCTTCAAGGCCGGTCTGTTCAATATCGGTGCCGAAGGTCAGATGGTGGTGGGCGGCACCTTCGCCGTCCTGGTGGGCTTCACGGTGACGGGTCTCCCTGCCATCATCCATCTTCCCCTGGCATTGATCGCCGGTGTGATCGGTGGAGCCCTCTGGGGCGCCGTCCCCGGTTACCTCCGGGCCCGCACCGGCGCTCATGAGGTGATCACCACGATCATGCTCAACTTCGTCGCCGCCCAGGGTCTCGCCTACATGCTCCGTCAGCCCTGGATGCTTCCCGAGGGTCGGATCGACCCGATCTCCAAACCCATAGAGGCATCGGCCCGCCTTCCCCGCATCCTCACCTGGCTTCCCATCGAGAACTCCGGGGGAATCCGTCTCCATCTCGGGTTTCTCATCGCCATAGCCGCCGCCTTCTTCCTGTACTGGTTGTTGTTCAAGTCGACCCTCGGATTCGAGTTCCGGGCGGTGGGTTCCAACCCCAAAGCGGCTGCATACGCCGGGATGAGTGTCACCGGGGCGACCGTGTTGTCGATGGCAATCGCCGGTGGGCTCGCTGGACTCGCCGGTGCCAACGAGACGCTCGGGCTCCTCGGTAGCGCATCGAACGGCTTTGCCGCAGGGTTGGGCTTCGACGCCATCGCCGTGGCCCTCCTCGGTCGGTCCCACCCGGTGGGGGTGGTGCTCGCCGGGCTTCTCTTCGGTGGGCTCCGCGCCGGGGGCCGGGCGATGCAGGTCCGTAGTGAGGTCGGAATCGACCTCATCGTCATCATCCAGGCCCTGGTCATCATCTTCATCGCCGCCCCCGAGCTGGTGAGGTCGGTCTTCCGGGTCCGGGGTGGACGCAAGACCGGCCAGGTCACGAGGGGGTGGTCGGCCTGACCACCGCCACGGCGCCCGTACCCGTGCTGAGAGACCCCGCCGACATCCGTCGCGGGCGAAACATCGGGATCGTCTATCTGATACTCGCCGCCGTGGTCGTTTTCTCATTCGCCCTCGGCACCGAGGGGAACGCGGTGTTCCGACTCGGGGCGAGACCAGGGGAGATCGACGTCACCGTCCCCGCCGCCGGGCTGGCCTGGTTCACCGCCGCTCTGTTCGCGGTGCTGGGGGTGACCCATCTCGTCCGCGCCGGTCTCGGGAGGTGGACCAACATCGTCCTGGGCACGGCCATGGTCCTCTTCGCCATCACCTTCCTGGGTTGGGCGGCGGCGGGCAACTCGTTCAGTCTCGCCGGCATGCTCGCCAGCACCGTTGCCGCGGCGACACCGATCGCATTCGGCGGTCTCTCCGGTGTGATGTGCGAGCGGGTCGGTGTCATCAACATCGGTATCGAGGGGATGCTTCTTACCGGAGCCTTCATGGGGGCGTTCGTGGGGTCTCTGGCCGGCCCGTGGATGGGAGTGGCGGCGGCGACCCTGGCCGGTGGTCTGATGGCCCTCCTTCTCGCCGTTCTCGCCATCAGGTACCGCGTCGACCAGATCATCGCCGGGGTTGTCATCAACATCCTCGCCCTGGGTCTGACCTCGTTCCTCAGCTCCCAACTCATGGTGCAGGATGCCGCCAGATACAACAGCCCCGATATCCTGAGCCGCGTCCCCATTCCCGGGCTGGCATCGATTCCGGTGATAGGTCCCATCCTCTTCAACCAGAACATCTTCGTCTACGGGCTCTTCGTCATCGTCGCCGTAATGACCTTCGCCCTCTTCAAGACGAGGTGGGGGCTCCGCTCCCGTGCCGTGGGGGAGCACCCCAAGGCCGCCGATACCCTGGGCATCAACGTGTACCGCACCCGCTACCGCAATGTGGTCACGGGTGGTCTGATCGCCGGATTCGGGGGCGCCTTCTTCACCCTCGGGACGGTGGGCTCCTTCAACGAGAACATGACCGGGGGGCGTGGCTTCATCGGCCTCGCCGCCATGATCTTCGGTCGGTGGCACCCGGTGGGTGCGTTCGCCGCCGCCCTGGTGTTCGGCTTCGCCGACGCCCTCCAGGTCCGTCTTGCCATCCTCAACGTCAACATCGCCTCCGAGTTCCTGGCGATGATCCCCTACCTGGTGACGATCATCGTCGTCGCCGGTCTCGTCGGCCGCTCGCGTCCCCCCGCCGCCGACGGTCAGCCCTACATCAAGGAATAGGGGCCCTCACCCGGACCCAGGGTTGTGGTCACCACGGGGGTATCACCTCCGCCCAAGGTTCGCTCCCTCACCGCCCCGGTGCCGTGTTTGGTTGGGCGGGAGGTCATCCGGTGACCGCATATTTGCGCTATGATGGCCGGATGTCGTCGTCAGGAGAACTAATCCGACAGGCCAGGCTCCGAGCTGGTCTCACCCAACGTGAGTTGGCGGATCGCGCCGGCAAAGCGCATTCGGTTATCGGTAGGTGGGAGCGCGATGAGGTGCGACCCTCATTGGAGACACTCGGCGAGGTGGTGGACGCCACCGGATTCCGGCTCCGGGTCGAGGTGGTTGACGCCGACGATCACGATCGTGGTCTCATCGTGGAGAGCCTCGCGATGACCCCCACCGAGCGTCTCGAGCGGGTGACGGCCATGGCCAACCTGGTTCTTGCGGGACGGGAGCGGGTCCGTGGACCGCTTTCGACCTGACCGTATCCTGGAGGTGCTCGAGAAGCACCACGTCGAGTTCGTGATAGTCGGAGGTTTGGCGGCGGCCCTGCATGGTGCTCCCCACGTCACCTTCGATATAGACATCACTCCCTCCACCTCGTCCGAGAACCTCGATCGGCTCTCGCTTGCCCTCGGCGAGCTCGAAGCGCGGGTTCGCACCCCTGATACG
>WHUC01000008.1 GCA_009377435.1 Acidimicrobiia bacterium | reverse complement strand
GCGGGCACACCCTCACTCAGGTTGACGTGGCCGTCGGCGGTGATGGCGATGTCGTCCTCGATACGCAACCCGATGCCGAGGAACTCGGCGGGGACGGTATGGGTCATCTCTTCCACGTCGTCGGGCTTCTCCGGCTCGATCCCAAGCATGCGATCCAACATCTCGGCCTCGAGGTCGTACTCCCGCATCTCCAGGGTGATCTCGTTCTTGTCCTCGGCCACGTAGATGCCCGGCTCGACGGTGAACACCATCCCCTCCTCGAAGGGGCGGTGGGTGCCGTCGATGCGGTAACGGCCCCGATCGTGGACGTCGAGACCGAGCCAGTGACCGATCCCGTGGAAGAGGAAGGTCCGGTAGTGGTGCATGGCGAGGGCGCGGTCGACGGATCCGGGTATGAGACCAAGCTCCACCAGCCCGGTGGTCACGACCCCGATGGCCGCCTCGTTGACGTCGTCGAAGCTGTTGCCCGGGACGGCCTTCTCGGTACCGGCCCTCTCCGCCGCGAGAACCACGTCGTACACCGCCCGCTGCGGTGCGGTGAAACTCCCACTGACGGGGAAGGTGCGGGTGATGTCGGCGCCGTACCCCTCGACCTCGCAGGCGGCATCGATGAGGACCAGGTCACCGTCCTCCATCCTGCGACGGTTCTCGACGTAGTGGAGGATGCAGGCGTTCGGACCCGAGGCGACGATGGGCGGGTAGCCGTTGTCGGTGGCCCCCTCGGCGAACCACGATCGCTCCATCTCGGCCTGAATCTCGAACTCGTGGCGTCCTGGTGCGGCCACCTCCATAGCCCGGCGATGTGCCTGTGCCGAGAGCTCGGCGGCGCGGGTCATGAGCTCCATCTCGTCCGGGCTCTTTCTGACCCGAAGCTCGCCGATGGGTCCGGAAATATCGGCCACCTCCACCATGGGGATGCCCCACCTTTCGTGGAGACGGCGATAGCTTGCCAAGGTGTCGATGATCGTTTTGTCGAGACGGCCACCAAATGAATACCAGATTCGATCGCGCCCCTTGAGCAGCATCTTCAGCTTCGAGGAGAACTCAGCGACCTCATGGGCGCCATCGGCGCCGTAGGTCTCCAACACTCCTTCGGTTCCGCTGCGATATCCCGTCCAGGCCTCCGCCTCGGGATCACGGGGATTGACGAAGAGCTGATAGGTGCCATCGGGGTGACCGGGGGCGAGCACCGCCACCGCGTCGGGCTCGTTGAAACCGGTCAACCAGCGGAACGTGGAATCCTGGCGGAATCTGAACCCGACATCGTCGTTGCGGATGGTCTCGGTGGCAGCGGGAACGATGACGACGGCGTTCTCCCCCACCACCTCGAGAAGCCGTTCGCGATTGGTGGAGTGCATCCCAACAGGCTAGGCCCAACGGCGGGTCCCTCTGGCCGTCAGGTCCTCGCCAGATCGACGATCAGGGGGACGTGGTCGCTTCCCATCGACGGACCCAACTCGCGGTTCACCACGGTGAATCCGTCGGAATGGAGGAGATGGTCGATCGAGACCTGGGCCGGGACGATGGAGCGCGTCGGGTATGTGAGTTCCAAACCGTAACCCCTCTGGGAGTTGTGCAACCCGGTGTCCGCGATCAGCCGACGGAACGGAGATGACCAGGGTGTGGCGTTGAAATCGCCGACAACGATCACATCGCCCGATCGGGCCGTCACCCAGTCGCTGTACCAACCGAACTGCCCGTTGCGTATGGCCATGCGCTCTTCGGTGCTCGGTGCCAGGGGGTGGACGGCGAGCACGGTCACCGGGCCCAGGGAGATCTCGATGGCTCGGGGCTCGTCGACCGAGAACCCGTAGGAGATGACCTCGGCCGGATCACGGGTGAGTACCAGGGTCCCGAAGATGAGATCCTCGGTCCGAGATCGGGTGACCTGATAGCCGATGTCTGCCGAGTCGAGCGCCACCTCCCAGGGTCGGCTCGCCTCATGGAGCACGACCACGTCGGCGTCGCTCTTCTCGATGAACTCGATGACCCGGGCGAATTCCTCGTTGTCGGCGAGCAGATTGAAGCTGACGACCCGCAGGTCGGCTTCCGCCTCGACGTCTTCTCCGAGGAACACCGGCACCACAACAACCAGGTTCAACACCGCCACCGATCCCACCACCAGACCGGTGCGCCACCATCTCCCCATGAGTAGGATCGCGGCCCCGACCATCACCCCCAAGGTGAGTTGAGGGCGGAAGCTGGCAACCAGGTCGAGCGTCCACCAGCGGTCACCGAAGAAGGCGAGCACGCTGACGACGGCCACCGCCGCCGAGATGACAGCGATCAGGATCACTGGCTACAGCGTAGATGCGACGGGGGCCGAACCAGGGGCTTCGACCACTACTCCCGGGCCAGCCGTTCCCCGAGGAGACGCACCTGCTCCCGCACACTTTCTGGGCTGCCGCCACCGGGGCTGGCGCGACGATCCATCGATGTGGTCGGGTCGACCAAATCGACGTCGTCCCGCTCGAACCGTTCATGGGCGTCGAGTAGTTCGGCGGGTGTGATGTCGGCGAGGTCGCGACCGGCGGCGACCAGTCGGCCGACGAGACCACCGACCGCCTCGTGGGCGTGACGGAAGGGAACCCCCCGCCGCACCAGTGTCTCGGCGAGGTCGAGTGTGGTGGTCCACGACGAGGGGACCGGGGGGTGGAACTCGGCACCCCGCAGCATCGCCGACAGGGCGGTGAGGGTCGAGGACAGGAGGTCGTCGACCCGAAAGACCTGTTCCTTGTCACCCTGGAGATCCCGGTTGTAGGAGAGTGGGAGCGCCTTCTGCATGACGAGGATGGTCGTCACGGCCCCGATGGCATCGGCGGTGCGACCCCGGGCCAGCTCGGCCATGTCCGGGTTCTTCTTCTGGGGAAGCGCCGATGACCCCGTGGTGTGGCGGTCGGCGTAGGTCACCCACCCGAACTCGGTGCTCGCCCACATGGTCATCTCCTCGGCGAGACGGGAGAGGGACACCATGGTCGAGGCGGCACAGAAGACATACTCGGAGACGAGGTCACGTGAGGCGACCGCATCGAGGGAATTGTGGAACGTGGCATCCATCCCCAACTCCTCGGCCACCGCCACCGGGTCGAGAGGCAGCGAGGAACCCCCCGAGGCGTTGGCCCCCAAGGGAGATTCGGAGAGACGGCGTCGCAGGTCGATGAAGCGATCACGGTCGCGCATCGCCATCCAGGCGTAGGCGAGGACATGATGACCGAGTGGCACCACCTGGGCCTGTTGGAGATGGGTGTAGGAAGCCACCGGGGTGGTGGCATGGTCGCCGGCGATGTCGGCCAGGGTCTCGATGTAGCCGGCGATCTGGTCGATCCTGTCCGCCGCCATCCGGCGCATGTGGAGACGGAGATCAAGGGCGACCTGGTCGTTGCGGGAGCGACCGGTGTGGAGTTTGGCACCGACCTCACCGACCAACTCGATCAGGTGGCGCTCCACCGCGGCATGCACGTCCTCGTCGCCGTCGCTGAAGCGGAACCTCCCCGAGAGGGCGTCGTCACGGATCTTCTCCAGACCGGCCCGCAGGGTCTCGGCCTCGTCGCCGGGGACGATCCCGGTGTGACCCAACATGGTGACATGGGCCATCGATCCGGTGATGTCGTCGAGGAGGAGACGACGATCACTGTGATCGACGGTGTATCGCCATAGGATGTCGTCGGGGTCCTCGGAGAACCGGCCGCCCCACAGGGTCACGAGTACCTCACGCCTCGCGGAGGTGCCCCCCTACCTGCTCCGCAGGAACCTTCCCCCCACTCCGTGGGGGGACAACCAAACTCGGGTGGGTCTAGCGGATGCAACTATTCACCTTCGGCGATCAGCTCTTCGGCAAGCCTTCGAAGACGGAGGGCGTTGAGCCGGATGAACCCGGCGGCGTCGGCCTGGTCGTAGACATCGTCCTCCTCGAAGGTCGCTGTCGCCTGATCGTACAGACCGTGCTTCTCGGAACGGCGGCCCACGATGGAGACACCCCCCTTGTACAGCTTGAGCCGGGCTTCACCGTTGACCCGCTTCTGGATGGAGTCCATGAACGACTGCAAGGCCTGACGCTCCGGGGAGAACCAGAACCCGTTGTATACGATCTCGGCGTAACGGGGCACCATCTCGTCGCGCAGATGGACCACCTCACGGTCGAGTGTGATCGACTCGACGGCGCGGTGGGCGTGATAGAGGAGGGTGCCGCCCGGGGTCTCATACACGCCACGAGATTTCATCCCGACAAACCGGTTCTCCACGATATCGATGCGGCCGACACCGTGACGTCCCGCCATCTCATTGGCCCCTTCCAGGAGATGACGGGGGGCGAAGGGCTCCCCGTTGATGGCGACGGGGTTGCCCTCCTCGAAGGTGATGACAACGTGCTCGGGCTCGTCGGGAGCGTCCTCGGGGTCGACCGTCATCTTGAACATCCCGGGGCTGGGGGCGACCCAGGGGTCCTCGAGCACACCCCCCTCGTAGGAGATGTGGAGAAGGTTGGCGTCCATCGAGTAGGGCTTCTCCGGCGTCACCGGGACCGGGATCCCCCGGGCCTCGGCATAGGCGACGCAATCGGCCCGGCCTCGCAGATCCCATTCCCGCCAGGGGGCGATCACCTTGATCTCGGGGTCGATGGCGAACGCCGACAGCTCGAAGCGGACCTGATCGTTGCCCTTGCCGGTGGCGCCGTGGGCGATGGCGTCGGCACCGTGCTCGCGGGCCACCCTCATCATCCCCTTGGTGATGATGGGGCGGGCCAGGGAGGTCCCCAGCAGGTAGTACCCCTCGTATATGGCCGACGCCCGGATGGCCGGGAACACCGCGTTCTCGACGAACTCGGAGCGGAGATCCTCGACCACGGCGTCGACGGCACCCGACGCCAGCGCCTTCTCCCTGGCCTCCTCGACCTCATCGCCCTGCCCGACGTCGGCGGTGTATGCCACGACCTCGGCGTCGTAGGTTTCCCGGATCCAGGCGAGGATGACCGAGGTGTCCAATCCACCCGAGTAGGCGAGCACGACCTTCATCTCACTCCGTTCTCAATCTGTCGATGACCTCGGAAGCCGCCAGCCCCTCGGCGACCACCACCAGGACGGTGTCGTCACCGGCCACGGAGCCGACGACGCCATCTATTTCGGCGTCGTCGACGGCGGCTGCCACCACCTGGCCGGCACCGGGTGGGGTGTGGATGACGATCAGATTGCCCGACGGGATTATCGCCCGGGCCCAATCGGCCACCGTCCTGTGGAGATGACGGGTGACGGCGTCGGGGTCCGGTGCTTCCCCCAACACGTACCGGTCACCGTCCTTGCCAGCGCCGAGCGCATAGAGATCGCGACTCACCGTGGCCTGGGTGACACCGAACCCTACACCGTCGAGCAGCTCGACCAGCTCCGACTGGCTGGTTATGGGTCGTTCCTCGATGAGGGCCCGGATGGCGCGTCTCCGGTCGGCGGTTGCAGGCATCGCATCATTATACGCATATGCGCATGGAACCAGATCCGTTTTGACGCGTTCCGCGGCCAAGAAAACCGGAACTGCCGTGCGATCAGCGCAACGCCGCCCCCAAGCGGGAGACGGCGGTGGTCACCTCGTCGGGGCTGATGGTGAGGGGTGGGGCGAACCGGATGGCGTCGGGTTGGACCGCGTTCACCACGAGGCCCTCGTCGAGACAGCGCGCCGCCACCTCGGATGCCCGATCAGTTTCGAGCACGGCTGCGAGTAGCAGCCCCCGGCCCCTGACCTCGGTCACGCCATCGAGGCTGGTGAGTTCATCCCGGAACTGCTGTGAGCGCTCCGTCGTGTTGGTGAGCAGATCACGACCCTCGATCTCGTCGAGAACGGCGAGGGCGGCCCGACATACCACCGGCCCCCCACCGAAGGTGGTGGCGTGGTCGCCCTTCTCGAAGGCGGTGGCCACATCCTCCCGGGCCATCGCCACCCCGAGAGGAAGCCCGTTGGCCAAGGCCTTGGCGGTGGTGGCGATATCGGGCTCGAACCCGAGTTGCTGCCATGAGAACCACGACCCCGTCCTACCCACACCGGTCTGGACATCGTCCACGATCAACAGCACCTCCCGTTCGTCACATAGACGGCGCACCTCGGCGAGATATGCCGTGTCGAGGGGTACCACCCCGCCCTCACCCTGGGTGGTCTCGATCATCACCGCGGCGGTGCCGGGACCGACCCGGGCCTCGAGGGCCTCGATGTCACCCCGGGGCACCTGGGAGAACCCGGGGGGAAGCGGCCGGAACACGGCCTGTTTGGTCTCCTGTCCGGTGGCGGCCAGGGTCGCCAGGGTTCGGCCGTGGAAGGAATCGAGCAGGGAGAGCACCTCATGACACTCGGTGCCCCGTCGTCTCTGACCCCAGCGTCGAGCCAACTTGATGGCGGCCTCGTTGGCGGTGGCCCCACAATTGGCGAAGAACACCCGGTCGAGACCGGAGAGACGGTTCAGTCGCTCGGCGAGCTCCACCATCGGTTCGGTGTAGAAGAAATTGGAGACGTGGACCAGCGTGGCCATCTGGTCGGCGACCGCACTGGCCACGGCGGGATTGGCATGACCAACCGAGACGACGGCGAGACCGGTAAGACAGTCGAGGTAGCGTTTACCCTCGGAGTCGGTGAGCCAGGAACCCTCCCCGGAGACGAACTCGACGGGGGTCCTCCCGTAGGTCTGCATCACAGCATGCGACTCGCGCTCGATGACATTCATGAGGTCGCCGTCTCGCTCTCGAACATCGTCCCGATGCCCTCCGGGGTGAAGATCTCGAGGAGGATGGAGTGTTGGATCCGTCCATCGAGGATGTGGGCATGTCTCACCCCACCCTCGAGGGCGTCTATCACCGATTGCAGCTTGGGCCGCATGCCCCCGCCGATGGACGGCACCAACTCACGGAGATCGGCGAGGTCCATCCTCGAGATCAGCGAGGATCGGTCCTCCGGATCGCGGTAGACCCCGTCGACATCGGTCAGATAGACCAGCTTCTGGGCGGATATCGCCTTGGCGAGAGCCGCAGCGGCAGTATCGGCGTTGCAGTTGTACACCCCACCGTCCCCACCCCGGGCAAGCGGGGCCACCACCGGCACCAACCCTTCGGCGAGAAGTCTCCTGATGAGGTCGCCGTGCACATCGGTTATCTCCCCGACGTAACCGAGACGACTGTCCAGGGGGCGGGCGGTGAACAACCCGGCGTCGATCCCCGAAATCCCGATGGCGCGGGCACCCTGTCCACCGAGCATGCGGACGATATCCACGTTGACCTCGCCGATCAGGACCCTTTGCACCAATTCGATCACGCGCTCATCGGTGACCCGCAACCCATCGACCCATGACGTCACGATCCCCTCGGCCTCCAGCGCCGCTGAAATCTGTGGCCCGCCACCGTGGACGATCACGGGGTGGATACCCACCGTCGACAACAAGGTGATGTCGCCGGCGAAGCTCTCCCTGAACCGGGGATCGACCATCGTCGATCCACCGTACTTGATCACCACGACACGTCCGCGGAACTCGCGGATGTAGGGCAACGCCTCCATGAGGATCCTCGCCTTGCCCATGGAGTTGGCGATCCGGGTCTTGATGGGATCGGGTTGCCCGTGGCCGACATTCATGGGCGGATCACCACCGTTCTCGCGCCCGATTCCGGCTCCATGGCGCACGAATAGCGCGCCAGAACGGACCGTGCTGGGGTGTGGGAGACCACTAGGGCATCCACCCGTCGAGGGAGAGACCGGCGGTCTCGTCGAGGCCCAGCATGAGGTTGGCGCACTGCACCGCCTGTCCGGCCGCCCCCTTGACGAGGTTGTCGATGGCCGACTGGACTATGAGACGACCGGTCCACTCGTCCACCCACACCGCGATGAGGGTGCGATTGGAACCGACGACCCAACGGGTCTGGGGTGGTCCATCGATGACGGACACGAAGACCTTGTCCGAGTACACCTCCTCGAGGGCATCCCGGGCGGTGGAGACATCCGTCTCGGTGGGGGCGGTGACCGTCGCCAACTCGCCGCGGAGCATGGGGACGAGGTGGGGGGTGAAGACGACACGGGGATGGTCGATCCCGTAGGCCTCGAGTGCCATCTCGATCTCGGGACGATGCCGGTGGGTGGTCACCGCATATGCCCGCACCCCCTCGTCCACAGCCCCATACGCCAGATCCTCACGGAGGGCGCGTCCCGCCCCCGACACCCCGGAGAGACAGTCGGCGACAATGGCCGACGGATCGACCAGTCCGGCGGCGGCGAGGGGGGCGATGGCGAGGAGCACCGCCGTCGGATAGCAGCCGGGGGCGGCCACCTGACGGGATTCGGTCACATCGAAGAGCTCGGGGAGGCCGTATCTCCACTCCGGGAGGTGATCGGGTCGGGGGTGGTCCGACCCGTAGGCCTGTCGGTACCGCTCGTTGCTGTCGAGACGGAAGTCTGATCCGAGGTCGACCACCGTTATCCCCCGATCCCGCAGGGCGATACCGGTTTCGGTGGACGATCCGTGCGGCAGGGCGAGAAAGGCGACATCGACGTCGTCGGGGATGTGATCGGGATCATTGTCCCCGAGTGTTCGTCCACCGTCGGTGAGGTGGGGCTGCACGGCACTCAGTGTCTCCCCGGCGCGACTGTGGGCGCCGAGATGGCTGACGGCGATCCCGGGATGACGATCGAGGATCCGCACCATCTCGCCACCGGCGTAACCGGAGGCACCGAGCACGGCTGCGTTGAACATCACCACATTATACGCATATGCGCATAGCCCCGGATCAGGGGTGGGTCTCACCCCATTCGCGGACGAGAAGCTCCGCCTCGTCGACCGGGTACGGCCCATCGTCGAGACGTTTCTCCAGCAACATGTCCATCACCTCCCCGACACGGGGACCGGGGGGTATGTCGAGGATCCGCATCACATCGTGCCCGTCAATAGGAGGTCGGATGGCGGCGAGCTCCTCCTGCTCGGCGAGATGATCGATCCGCGCCTCCAACTCGTCGATACGACGCTGGATGACCTGCGCACGTCGTCGGTTCGCCGTGGTCACGTCGCAACGGACCAGCTCGTTGAGACGTTCGAGGAGGGGGCCGGCGTCACGTACGTAGCGTCGCACCGCCGAGTCGGTCCAACCCATCTCGAGGGTGTGGGGTCGGAGATGGAGGAACACCAACCGGCTGACATCGGAGATGAGCCGTTTCGGGTACTGGAGGGCAGCCATTCTGGTCCGTGTCATCCTGGCGCCAACGACCTCGTGGTGGTGGAAGGCAACCCCGTCGGAATTGATGTTCCGCGTGGCGGGTTTCCCGATGTCGTGCATCAGGGCGGCGAGCCGGAGTGTCAGATCGGGGCTGGCGGTCGCCACCACGGCGATGGTGTGGGCAAGCACGTCCTTGTGACGATGAACCGGGTCCTGCTCCATGGCCAGGGCGGGGAGCTCGGGAATGAAGTGGTCGGCCAGACCCGATCTCACAAGGCCCTCCAATCCCAGGTCGACATGGGGTGCAACGATCAACTTGTTGAGCTCGTCGCGGATCCTCTCCGCCGAGACGATGTCGAGTCGACCGGCCATCTCGGACGCGGCGGTCTCGACGGCGGCATCGGGTGTGAAGCCGAACTGCGCCTGGAACCGATACATCCGCATCATCCGTAGGGGGTCGTCACCAAAGGAGATCTCCGGAGCAAGCGGTGTCCTCAGGATGCCCGCCACCAGATCGGCCGAGCCGCCGTAGGGATCGACCAGAGCGAGGGAGGGGAGCTCGAATGCCATGGCGTTGACAGTGAAGTCGCGCCGGGAGAGATCGGTCTCGATATCGTCCGAGAAGGTGACCTCCGGCTTGCGGCTATCGTCGCGATAGATCTCCTGGCGAAAAGTGGTGATCTCGATGTCGTGATCCCCTTTCCTGGCGCCGATGGTTCCGAAGGCGGCGCCGACCTCGAACACGGCGTCGGCCCACCCCGCCACCAACCCTCGGATCTCCCCGGGACGGGCGTCGGTGGTGAAATCGAAATCGGGACTCTGTCGCCCGAGAAAGGCGTCGCGCACCGACCCACCGACCAGACAGAGACTGTGGCGGGCTTCGCTGAACAGCTCGGCGAGCTGGATCGGGGGGAGGGCTGGGTCGAGTATCCAGCGGAATCGGTCCGGAATCACAGGCCAGGATGGTAGATGGCGGAGCGGCCCGCGTTACAGCCGGCCGCTCAGATGTCCCAGTGCTTGCGGGCTATATCGATAAGCCTGCGCAGGTTGGACCAGGCGACCTCGGGGGAGGAACCCTGCGGAATTGCGAACTCATCACCGGCACCACCCCGCAGACTCATCTCGACCGAGTCGGCGAGGGCCGGCAGGTGGTAACCACCCTCGAGAAAGATGGCGAGTCGGTGCGGGGGGACCACCGCGACCAGTTTCGAGGCGAACCACCCGTAATCGGCTGACTCGAGCCTGAGCTCGGCCAGCGGATCGCCACTGTGGGCGTCGAAACCGCCCGAGACCAGGATCCAATCCGGCTTGAAGGCGGAGAGGACGGGAAGGAAGAGGTCGGTGAAGGCAGCGGCGTACAGATCGCCTGCCGTGTGGGCGGGAACGGGGAGGTTGAGGGTCATTCCGGCGGCTTCCCCGAAACCAAGATTCTCCAGCGACCCCTCGAAGGGATAGAAGGGATGCTGGTGGATGCTCATGTAGAGAGCGTCGGGCTCATCGGCGAAGATCGTCTCGGTTCCATTGCCATGGTGCACGTCCCAGTCCACGATGGCCACCCGCTGACCGGAGTCGATCAGATACCGGGCCGTGATGGCAATGTTGTTGAACACGCAAAACCCCATCGCCCGGTCGGGTAGAGCGTGATGACCGGGGGGTCGGGTCGCGACAAAGGCGGTTCTCCCCGGGGAGAGCGCCTCCACCGCATCGATGCCCGCACCGGCCGCATGGATGGCGGCCATCCACGACTCCCCACCGACCACGGTGTCGGGATCGAGCTCCCCACCACCGCCGGCGATGAACCTCTCGATGGCGGCGACATAGCCCGGGCGGTGAACGGACTCGAGGAGCCGTCGGTCGACGGGGCCGGCCTCGATCTCGATCACATTCAACCCGGAGTTGTGTACCCCCGCCTCGACAGCCCGGAGACGCGCCGGGCGTTCCGGATGCCAGTCGCCCGTGTCGTGCAGGGCGAACGCCGGATGTGTCACGTAGACCAGATCCACACCCGTACTGTCCCATATGTGATGACCGGATTGCGACGCGCAGGTGAATGGCCGGGCGAGGTCGTCTTCCGACGTCTGGTGATGCGGAGCCACGTGCGGCCCTGGGATGACGACGCCGATGTCGCCGCCATACGGGTGGGTTTCGCCACCGACTCGTTCGTCGAGGCGTGCGTGACGGCCACACTCGAGTGGGTTCCCACGGTCAGGTCACCGGCCGTCCCTGTGGAGGAGTGGCCGCGCTGGGAATCCCGGGGTTTCGTGCCCGATCTCGAATTGATGGTCATGAGTTGCGACCTGGCGCATTCCCCCGATGTCCATGGGGCGGCGAGTACCCATACCGGCGGTCTCGAGCGGCTCGCCGAGATCGACAACTCGGCGTTCGAGAAGCCTTGGAGGGTGGGCAGGCTCGGTCTCAGGGACGCCCTCGGGGCCACGCCGCGGTCCGAGATCTTCGTCACCACCGACGGGGAACAGCTCACCGGTTTCGCCATCGTCGGCGCCGACCGATACGCCATCGGGTATCTACAGCGGGTCGCCACGCATCCCAACTGGCAGGGAAGGGGGGTCGGCTCGATTCTGATCGCGTCGGCGAAGGCATGGGCTCTCGAGAACGCTTGTCAGCGCATGGTCCTCAACGTCCGTCCCGACGCCGATGGCGTCATAGCCCTGTACCGTGAGCACGGCTTCACCACCCATTCCACGATACTCGGCGTGTATCGCCGGGACCGACCCCGGAACCAGGCGCCGGTCGCCTAATGCCGTTGGGCGGTCAGAGTTACGACCTGCACCTGTTTAGGAGGTTCCCAGGAAGATCAGATGCCCCCACCGATAGCCGCCAGATACCGTCTCGAGGTACGTCTCGGACGCGATGGTGATGTGGAGGAGTGGCTAGCCACCGACGAACCACTCGATCGTCCCGTTCTCATCCGTTCTCTCGGACCCGACACCACCCCACAGCGGAGAAGAGCCTTCGTCGACGCCGTCCTCGAGGCCTCCAAGGTCAACCACCCCCATATCGCCGTCGTCTATGGGGTCGAGGAGGTGACCGGCGGTGCCTACTCGGTGTCGGAATGGACGGGGGGAGCGACCCTGGCGTCACGACTCGCCGGCGGGAGACCGATCGATGTGGCCGCGTTCCACGAGAACGCCCCCGGACTGGCCGATGCCCTGTCGACACTCCACAGGGTGGATGTGGTCCACGGCGCCATCGACCCGGGCGCCATCGCCTACACCGTGGGCAAACCGGCCAAGTTGGGGGCCTTCGGCCGCAAACCGGTCACAACGCGACCCGAGGGTGACGTCAGCGCCCTTGCCTCCACCCTGGAACAGGGTCTGTTGGGCAATCCCAACCCGATCGGGAGCCCTCCGTCGGAGGCCATCGACGGTCTCTCGCCGATGATCGACCGGATCCTGGCATCGGGCCGAAACGGCAGGATGGGTGCGGAACGGTTTGCGATTGCCTTGAGGGAGGCCCCCCGGCCCCGGCAACCCGAACCCGAATCACCCGGGTGGTCACGGAGATTGCTCTTCGTGGCGGGCGGTCTCGTGGTCCTCGCCCTGGTCCTCCTCGGAGTAGCGCGTCTCTTCGTACCCGAGGGCACACCCCTCATCCCTCCCGTCGTCCAGCCACCGGCGGCACCGGCCGCCATAACCGTCTCCGTTCCCACCACCACGACTCCCCCCGGCGATTTCCCCCTCGTCACCGACGTCGCCACCCTCGACCCCTTCGGTGATCACGAGGAGAGGGACGAGGACGTGGAGATGGCAGCCGACGGCGACGTGGGCACGTCGTGGCGGACCGAGCTGTACCGTGATCCCCTTCCTCGACTCAAGGAGGGGGTGGGCGTGGTGATATCGGTGACGGGCACGGTGACCGCTTTGGACATGTCGTCCCCGTCGGAGGGCACCGAACTGGTGGTCTTCTGGTCGGATTCGGTGGGGGCCGAGCCAGATGACTGGGAGCGGATCGCATCGGGCTCGATAGGGCCGTCGGGTCTCGATCTCACCGTGCCGGCCCGCTCGGATGGACACTGGTTGATCTGGATGACCGACCTGGCCGACACCGACGACGGCTTTGTCACCGAGTTCCGTGAGATCATCCCCAGTGGTCTGTCGCTGAATTGATGCTGCGGTGTCGCCGAGCCATCGGCGCCGATGGCAAGGACGCAGAACGAAGGCGCACCCGGGGCGGTGCTTCGAGGACGAGGACGCAGCAAGCGGCGTCTAGGGCCGGCGAGACCGCGTAGCTATTTCGGCGACAGACCACTGGTAGTCGGTAGACTCCGCGGTCGGTGTGAAAACTATCTCCCACATCTCGATAGTCCCCTGACCCATGGATGGGGGCGAAGACACCGATCTCATCCGTCGGGTGACCGAGGGTGATCGACGCGCCTTCGACATGCTGATGCGCCGTCACGAGGAGCGGATATTCGCGGTGTGTCTCCGTATGATGCGGAGTCGGGAGGCGGCACTCGACGCCGCCCAGGACACCTTTCTCACCGTCTTCAGGAAAGCCCATCAGTTCCGGGGCGACGCCAAGGTGTCGACATGGATGTATCGCATCGCGGTCAACACCTGTCTCGATCGGCTCCGGGCGAAGAAGCGCAGGCCCACCACCCCGCTGGAGTCGGTGCCAGAGCCCGAGGATTCCGCCGCCACCGACCCCTACGCCGCTGTCGAGCTACGGCCGGTGATAGAGGACGCCCTCGCCAGAATTCCCGACGAGTACCGGGCCGCGATCATCCTGTGCGACTTACAGGGTGCGTCGGTGGCCGAGGCGGCCGATGTGCTCGAGGTAGCGGAGGGGACCGTCAAGTCCCGTCTCCACCGGGGCCGCAAACAACTGGCAGAAGATCTAGGGAACCTTCGGGAGCCCTCCGACCGTCCTAGAGGTACATGAGCAGTCACGACCACCACGATCTCGAGCGTCTCGCCGAACTCGCCGCCTCCGACCCCCGGGGGCCGGAGGCGCGTCGTATGGTCTCCGATTGCAAGGAGTGCGCCCAGGAGTTCCGTCTGCAACGGGAGGCGATCCGCTATCTAACAGAAGGGCCGGTCCCACAGCTCACCGACGACGAGCGGTCCAAACTCCGCGTCAACACCTGGACGTCGCTCGAGGAGGCGCCCGTAACCAGGATGGAACCGGAGACGAGACCCCCCGACCGTGGTGTCGCCCCCCTTACGCCAAGGCGGCCGTGGTATCCCAAGGTCATCGGATTCGCCGCCGTCATGGCCATGACGGTGGCCCTCGGATATGCGCTCGGAGGGGGAGGACTCGACATGGGTGGTGATACCGACAGCCTCGCCATGGAGGACACCGAAGACACCTCGGGGACCGTCCCCGCCGCAGCCCTCGCCGATGAGACGGCGTCGAGCGAGGACGACGACGTCTCGGCCACCACGACCGCCGAGATTACGGAGGAGACGGTGGTCGAGGACATCCCGGCGGCAACGACGGCGGCCGGCGGGCCGGCCACCGACACCACCGCCGCCGCCGGCGAAGGCGACGAGGGCCGGTCACCGGATGTGGCGGCCGCCGCCGCCGGCCCCCTCGGATCCGCCGAGATCGCCGCCCTGGTGGAACACCTTCGCCGCACCGCGGCGGCCCGCGGCGCCGACTCCCTCACCGTGGAGGAGGCCGAGGCGGTCTGTATCACCGAGCTCGGGATCGACGAGATCCTCACCGTCGACTCCATCACCTCGGGTGACAGCAGACTCACCGTGGTGTCGCGTCGTGGCGATAGGGAGACCGAGGCGATCGTGTTCGACGCCGACACCTGCACCGAGGTCGAGCTCCCCGAATAAGTGGTCCCCACCGTAAGTACGGTCGCGACCACCGGTCGGTTGCTCACCAAACATCCGGAGCACGCCACTAACCTCAACCGCCATGGAAGATCTCGCGGCGCGCTTCGCCGAACTCCTCGAGCAGGTGGCAGGCCGGATCCGCAGCCTCACCGTGGATCGCGCCGCCCGGACGATCTATGTGGTCGGATTGGGGATAGTCCTCGCCGCCCTCGCCCTGACAGCGCTCGGTTTTCTCGTGTCGGCGATCTTCGGTTCTCTCAGGATCCTGCTGACGCCGGCAGGCGCCTATGCGGTATTGGCTGGATTGTTTTTGGTCGTCGGGGCGTTGTTCTGGTCGAAGAGAACATAGAAGGGCAAGCAATGGAACCGAGACAGGTCGCAATCATCGGGAGTGGTCCCGCCGGGCACACGGCTGCCCTGTACACATCGCGGGCCGGGCTTGACCCGATCATGTTCGAAGGGGCCGCCGCCGGTGGTCAGCTCATGATCACAACCGATGTCGAGAACTACCCGGGTTTTCCCGATGGGGTACAGGGCCCGGAGCTGATGGAGCTCTTCCGGAAACAATCGGAGAGATTCGGCACCGAAATCCACACCGTCGATGTCGATGCCGTCGATTTCACACCGAGACCATTCCGTCTTGAATTGGGTGGCGACGAGTATCTCGCCCATTCCGTGATCATCGCCACGGGCGCCAGTGCCAAATGGCTGGGGATACCAGGAGAGCAGCAACTCATGGGCCGGGGTGTGTCGGCGTGCGCCACCTGCGACGGGTTCTTTTTCAGGGACCGGGAGCTGGTGGTCGTCGGTGGTGGGGACACAGCCATGGAAGAGGCCACCTTCCTCACCAGATTCGCCTCCAAGGTGACCATTGTGCATCGACGCGACGAGTTCCGTGCCTCGACCATCATGGCCAATCGCGCCTTGGAGAATCCCAAGATCGAGGTCAGATGGAACAGTGTGGTGACCGAGATTAGAGGTGAGACCAATGTGGAGGGCGTCATCCTCGAGGACACCGTGACCGGTGAGACCTCCGAATTGGCCACCGACGGCGTATTCGTCGCCATCGGCCATCGGCCCAACACCGACCTGTTCGATGGTCAACTCGATCTAACCGGCACCGGCTACATCGTGCTCCCGGATGCGAACTCGACACATACCACCGTCGAAGGCGTCTTCGCGGCGGGGGATGTCGCCGATCACATCTACCGACAGGCTGTGACCGCAGCGGGCACTGGTTGTCGTGCCGCCATGGATGCGGAGCGATATCTGGCGGAATTGCCTGGAATCAATTAGACCGGCGCAGGGTTGTGCTGGACACGAACCACAGGAGTTTCTCAAATGACAGACAACATCATCACCCTGACCGACGCCGATTTCACCGATAACGTCGGTTCGGCCAAACCCGTTCTCGTCGACTTCTGGGCGGAGTGGTGCACGCCGTGCAAGATGGTCGCCCCCATCCTCGAGGAGATCGCCGGGGAGCATGGCGACAAGATCACCATCGGAAAGCTCAACATCGACGAGAACCCCCGCACGCCCGGCAGTTTCGATGTCATGAGCATCCCCACCATGATCGTGTTCCAGAACGGCGCCCCCGTCAAGAGGATCGTCGGGGCCCGTCCCAAGGCGGCCATCGAACAGGAACTAGCGGAGTTTATTGGGTAGGGCTCGACCGAACGTATGTTCGCCTAAAGACGCGCAGTGGCCTACCGTGGGGACACCGCGGCCCATCGTGGCGACGATATGCTGACGCGATCAGGGCAAACGTGCGAGCCGGCGTCTCTCGCACACATTCAACTGAAGAACCGGAGGTAGAGGTTCTCCAGTTCCTCGAGAGAACCGAAACCGATCTGTACGGTGCCCTTCTTGTTGCCGTAGTCGATCTTGACCCTGGTATCCAGTTGGTCCCGGAGTCGCGACTCGAGCTCGACGATCTCGACGGGTCGAACCGGTGAGGATCTCCTCCGTTTTGTCTTCTTATCGGGCTGTCTCGCCTTGACAGCTTCTTCCAGGTGGCGAACCGACCAATCCTCCGCCACCGCTCGTCCGGCAACATGCTCGAGATATGCCTGATCCTCGATGGCGAGGAGGGTTCTGCCATGCCCGGCACTGAGATCACCCCGTTCCACCATCCGTTGCACCACGGCGGGGAGTTGGAGAAGACGAATGGTGTTGGTGATGGCGGAGCGGCTTTTGCCGACCGCGGTGGCCACCTCCTCATGGGTCATCTTGTGCTCATCGAGCAGGGCCTGAAAACCGGCGGCCTCCTCCAGCGGTGACAGATCCTCCCTTTGGATGTTCTCGATGAGGGCACCGACAAGGGTCGATCCCTCGGGGTCGTCCTCATCACGTATCATCACCGGGATCTCAGTCAAGCCGGCTCGACCGGCGGCGCGGAGTCGACGCTCCCCGGCGATGAGCTCATAGCCGCCGGCGGGACGTTGCCGAACGACTATTGGCTGGAGAACACCGACCTCCGTGATGGACGCGGCCAACTCGGAGAGGGCCTCTTCGTCGAAGAATCGTCTTGGTTGGTCGGGATTGGGGTGGACCTCCCCGAGGGGCACGCGGTCGAATCCGCGGACAGCGGCGCCACCGTCGGCACTCCCAAGATCTGGATCGGGTGAGGGGCGACCGGGGATGAGTGAGTCCAAGCCCCTGCCCAAACCACGTCTTGCTTCAGCCATATCGTCCTGCCTTCAGTCGAATCCGTGACGTCTACGCCACTCTCTCCCCAACTCTCGGTATGCGATCGCCCCCCGGCTCATCGGGTCGTAGGCCTCTATCGGCTCCCCGTAGGAGGGCGCCTCCGAAAGTCGCACCGATCGGGGAACGATGGTCCGGTACGTCCGGTCCCCGAAGTACGCCCTGACCTGATCCCCGACATCCTTGGCGAGTCGTGTCCTGTTGTCATACATGGTCAAGATGACACCCTCGAGGGTGAGACCCATATTGAGATGGGCCTTGACCCGGTCGATATTGGACATGAGTTGGCTTAGCCCCTCCAGGGCGTAGTACTCGGCCTGGATGGGAACAAGGATCTCATCGGCGGCTGCCATGCCATTGATGGTGAGCAACCCGAGAGAGGGGGGGCTGTCGATGAAGATGGCATCGAACCGGCGCTCGCACCGTTGCAATTCGTTCTTGAGTCGTAATTCACGACTCATCCTCGACACCAACTCTATCTCGGCACCGGCGAGATCAATGGTGGCTGGCAGCACCCACAAACCGGGGGTGGACGTCTCCACCATGGCGGCATCCACCTCGGTATCACCGAGCAGCACATCGTACATGGAGCCGTTGAGATGGGAGCGATCCACCCCGAGTCCCGAGGTGGCGTTTCCCTGCGGGTCGAGATCGACCACAAGGATCTGTAATCCACCCGTGACGAGGGTGGCGGCCAGACTGATGGCCGTCGTCGATTTGCCAACGCCACCCTTCTGGTTGGTTATGCTGACTATCACGGGATCGTTCACCACGGGGATTGTGGTCGTAAACGATGTCGGGCGCAAGGATTTGGGCCCATCACCTCGGTTTCACGTGAAACCGTCATCTTCTCGGAGGCTCCTAGGCCCGCATTATCCGGAACGAGCGGCGACTGCCGTCGACGGTCGCCGGCACCACGATGTCGTCGGGTCCGGCGGGCTCGTCGGGCGACCCTCCGACTAACACCACACCACCTGGTGTGGCGAGATGGCGGACACTCTCCCAGTCGGACGGGGCAAGCACGGCCCGCATGGTGACCATCGGCGCCCGTGGCGCCCGTGCGATCTCGGTCTGTCGCACCTCGATGTTGTCCATCCCAACAATACGGACAGCGCGTTTGAGGAGATCGGCTCGTCTCCCCGAGCGCTCGATGGCGATGACTTGGGTTTGTGGCCACAACAGCGCCAGAGGCACCGCCGGTAGACCGACACCACTCCCCAGATCGACGATGCTTTCGGGTGGTTGGTCCTTATCCCAACCGGCGGCGAACAAAACACCGTCAACGATATGCCGTTCCCAGACACGATTCGCCTCATTCGGTCCGAGACCACCGGCGGGGATCGCCTCCTCAACCAGCCAGATGGCGAATCGGTCGAACAACGCGGTTTCCGGATCATCGAGACCGAGCCAACGGGTTGCCTCCAGGACGGGATGGATGGTCACGCTCCTGACGTTACCTCGCTCTTGTCCCCCCACGCAGTGGGGGGAAGGTTCCTGCGAAGCAGGTAGGGGGCACCTCGGCCATCTCGCCTCGCAGGGGGCAGAACGGACTACCGTGGGGGGACCGTTTCACGTGAAACCGGGTTCCGTCCGTCCTACTCCTCTTCGGAGGTGTCGCCTTTCTCGTTGGCGAGGACGACAAAGCGGCGGGGGGTCTCACCCTCGGAGTAGGAACGGACGCCATCGCGCTCGCCGGCGGCGTCGTGGACGACCTTGCGATCGGCGGCACTCATCGGTTCGAGGATGATCTCGCCACCCTCTTCCAGCACCTGGTCAATCAGTTGATTGGCGTAAATCGAGAGTGCTTCCCGTCGTCTTTCCTGATAACCGCCGATATCGAGTCTGAGACGACCCACATTGGCGCTGTGTCGCAGTAGGACGGTCTTGGTCACCTCGTGGATGGCGTTGATACCCCCACCCCGCTGACCAACAAGCGCCTGGGTCTGGTCGCCCTCGACCGAGGCGACGATGACGTCGTCCTCGACATGGGTATTGACAGTCCCCTCCAGATTCATCACACCGAGGAGTCCCTCGAGGAACTCCTTGACGATGGGGGCCTGATCCTCTGTGCTCAACTCTGGTCGATCGTCCTGCATCTTCTTCCTGTCCCTCTTCTCGACACCTGTGCCCCTCTTTTGCTGTGGGCCCCGATCGCGACCTCGCCCCGAATCCTGCTTGCGCCGGCTCGAATCTCTCTCCCCCGACCGGCCCCCGCTGCGGGAGGTGTCCTTCTTCCGGGACTCACCGCCCCGGCCATCATCGCCGGACCGACTGTCGCCGCCACCGCCCTTTCCTTTGTTACGACGACGTCGCCGCGATCGGCTCTGCCTTGGCTGCTCCTTGACTGAAACCTTGACCACTGCGTCTCGACCACCGATTCCGAGGAAGCCCTTTTGGGGCTCCTGGATGATGCTGACCTCGGCCTGCTCCTCGCTGATGGACAGCTCGGAAAGGCCGGCCTGAATGGCTTCCTCGACACTTCGGGCACGTACCTCGACGAATGCCACGCCTACTACCTCCTCTTGCGCTTGTTGCGCTTTTTGGAACCCTGTTGGGGTCGATTCGGTTTGGTGTCCACCTCTTTGGTGACACCGCTCTCCTCCCCGTCCGCGGCGGACTCTCCTTCCGTCGGGGCGGAGTCATCCCCCTCGACCACCGCCTTGGCCGCGACTGCCAACGGGTCCGGTCTCCCGTCGATACGGAAGATCATCGCTTGCTGGCCCAGTCGGAAGAGACTCGCCGTCGCCCAGTAGACATTGAGACCGGCGGGGAAGTTGATCGAGATCACCCCGAAGAAGACGGGCATGATCTTCCCCACCATCTGGGCGGTGGCCGGTTGACCCTCGGTGCTCTGTCCCGCGGTCGAGTGCCATTGCTGAACATACTGGGCGGCGATCATCAATGCCATCAAGAGCAGGTACGGGAGGGCGGTGACGATGCCGACGTTGTTGAGGGCCTCCCAGGGTGTCATTTCCAGATCCATGCCAAGGAAGTTCTCGGCGCCGTTGTTTACGGTCTCGAAGAGGTTGGAGGTACTGGGGATGTACAGGAGTGGGCTCCGCAACACGCGGAAGAGAGCGAAGAGCACCGGCATCTGGACGATAAGGGGTAGGAAACACCCGCCGGCGGAGACCCCGTGCTCCTGCTGGAGGCGGACCATCTCCTGCTGTAGTTTCTCGGGATTGTCCTTGTGCTCGGCCCGCATCTTCTGCATCTCCGGTTGGAGGGTCTGGAACGCCCGGGTGGATCGGGTCTGCTTCAGGGCGAGCGGGAACAGGATCACATTGATCAGGATCGTCAGCAGGATGATGGCGATCCCGTAGGACGCGAACACGTTGTCGTAGAAAAAGGCGAGGACGGTCCCCAGAAGGGAGAGAAAACCATTCCAAATTTCACCCATTTATGGTCTCCTTGGGAATGCCGTTGCCGACAACGGTCGGTACCGGATCAAGACCCCCGGGTCGGAGGGGATGGCATCTGGTGACCCGACGCAGGGCCATAGAGCCACCTCTCAGCAGACCATGTCTCTCCAGAGCGACCACCGCATACGCCGAGCAGGTCGGTTGGAATCGGCAGTTGGCCGCCATCTGGGGGCTGAGGAATCTCCGATAGAACACGATTACCGCCACGACGAGACGGGTCATGATTGCCCCGCGGTCGGCTCGATATCGAGGATCCTCCCCAGGGCGCGCGCCAACCCACCGAACTCCTGTTCGGCTACACGATTCCTGGCGATGATGACGTAGTCGATACCGGGTTTCATATGCTCTGAGTTGATGGCGTGTCTGAGACGACGGCGGATCCGATTGCGGATGACGGCATTGCCCACCCGTCGGCTCACGATGAATCCGACCCGACCGGGAGATTCGGGATTCGATCGTGAAATGACGTCGAAGCCCGCTCCTCGTCGCCGACTACCCTCGGCGAGCGTGAGCTCGAAATCTGTCCGGTGACGGAGACGATGTCTCTCAGGCAGCGAGACGCTTCCGTCCCTTACGACGTCGGGCCTTAAGGACGTTACGCCCGGCTCTGGTCTGCATCCGATGTCGGAATCCATGACGACGATTGCGACGGCGCACCTTGGGTTGATATGTCCTCTTCATGGTGGAATAGCACCTCTAGCGAGAAATGACTCGAACCGGCGAGCGCGGACGACTGGTCCGCACGGCGGGATTACAGAAAGACTATGGCCCAAGCGGTCGACTTGTCAAAGGCAGGCGGGCCGGGATGGCGCTCCCCGAAATCAGAGCGCGAAGAAAAACCCACACTCGCGAAAACCGCTCTTGAGCGAAAGGCCGCATAACGGTAGCGTACATACGTTCGGCCACCACTCCCGAGGACCACCGTGAGCAGGGATAACATCGGGCGATCGTCCACCCAAGATCTTACATGGGGGCGTTTTGCGCGCTCTTGACGAGTCGGGTTTCGATATTCGATACTGCATGTTCACCGAGCAGAAAATTGCCGGAGCAAGACTTCCCCGAGCACCTGGGGTGGGTGTTCATGTGTGCTGTCGTGTTTCTGCTCGCGCGCGCTTTCCACAACTGTGGAGAGAGTTGTGGATATCGACGGAGAGAGGAGTTGAGGTGGCCTACCCCCACCACGCCGAGGAAGAAGAGTGGGATCGTTTCAGGACGGCGCTCCACGATTCGGTCTCGGAGGCCAATTGGGCGACCTGGCTCAGTGCGCTGACACCGGATCGGTCGGCGGACGTGCCCACGCTCACAGCACCCACCGAGTTCCACCTCCGGTGGGTTCAGGACAAACACAACGGTGCCATCCAATCGGCCTTCACCGACACCTTTGGCAGTAAGACCGCCCTCCACTTCCGGGTGTCCTCCCCCGACACAGAGCAGACCGAACCAGCAATGGGTGACGCCGCGGAGGCTGACACCGGCGTCTCGGAGGCCATCACACCTCCGATCATCAACCCCTCGGAGAACCCCAGTCTCATCAATCGCTACCGGTTCGAGACCTTCGTGGTCGGCCAGTCCAATCGGTTCGCCTGGGCCGCCTCCATGGCCGTGGCCGAACAGCCCGGAACCCATTACAACCCCCTCTTCATCTATGGAGCGGCCGGGCTCGGAAAGACCCATCTCCTCAATGCGGTGGGTCATCACACCACCGAGCTCTACCGGGGAGCGCGGATCCGATACGTCACCTCCGAGAACTTCCTCAACGAGTTCATCGACGGCATCAGACGGAAACGCCTCGACGATTTCAAACACAATTACCGATCCGTTGACGTCCTGCTCCTCGACGACATCCAGTTCCTCGAGGGAAAGGAACAGATCCTTGAGGAATTCTTCCATACGTTCAACACCCTCTACGAGAGCGGCAAGCAGATGGTCATCTCCTCGGACCGTCATCCCCGCAACCTCGCCAGTCTCGGGGACCGGCTCCGCAGTCGATTCGAATGGGGTCTTCTCACCGACATCCAACCGCCCGACGTCGAGACGCGACTCGCCATCCTGCGACGCAACGCCGAGGCCTCGCCAAAACCGGTTCCAATAGAGGTCCTCGAGCACATCGCCACCCTCGTCTCGGACAACATCCGCGAACTCGAGGGCGCTCTCACCCGGGTAACGGCCTGGGCGGCACTGACCGACTCACCCATCGAGCTCGAGATGGCCCGCGAGGTACTCCGTGACCTGAGCGCGGCCAACGAGCCCAAGATGGTGTACGCCGAGGACATCATCACGGCAACGGCGACCGCCTACGGATTCTCCCTTGGTGACATCACCGGGCCCTCCCGCCGTCAACCGCTGGTGCTGGCGCGCCAGGTGGCGATGTACCTGTGTCGGGAGCACACCGATCTCTCCCTGCCCAAGATCGGCGCCCATTTTGGGGGGCGGGACCACACCACGGTCATCCACTCCATCGACAAGGTCAAACGGGTCATGCAGACCGACCGCGGCGTCTATGACCGGGTTTCCGAGCTCACCAAGAACCTCCGTGGTTCTTGATCCCGGTGGGAACATCATGGGGAAGAGTTGTGGACACGGGGTCCCTTTACCCACAGCGCGAGACCGACGTCACAATCATCGTGGAAAACCACCCGATATCCTCCACAGGCCACAAGGCTCAAAAGTCCCGCTCGAAGCGACTCTCGTGGCACAATCCACAATCCACAGCCCCTACTACATCTAATACCTGTTTCAATTAACTGAAATGACCGAAGAAAGGCATCGCACCCCGTGAGAATTCGAGCAGAGAGAGATGATCTTGCAGACGCCCTGGGGCGCGCATTTCGGGCGGTGGGAAGCCGGTCGGCGATTCCCGTGCTCCAGGGTCTTCTCTGTGAGACGAATGGGAACAAGCTCCATGTCACCGGGACCGACCTCGAGATCACGGTGCAAACCAGTATCGAGGTAGAGGTGATGGACGGCGGACGAGCGGTGATCCCGGGAAGACTCCTCACCGACGCCGTGCGACGTATGCCGGCGGGAAACATCACCATCGACGCCGGCGGGAACGAGGTCATAATCTCGGGTCGGGGCCCGGAGTTTCGTCTCCGAGCACTGGAGACGTCCGATTTCCCGTCGATCTCCAGCGACGAGGGCGATGGTGTGGCCGTCGACGGCGTGCAACTCGCCGACTCGATCGCCCAGGTGGTGATCGCGGCGTCGAACGATGCCGCTCGTCCCATCCTGACCGCGGTCCTCTTCGAGACCTCCGACGAGGGTCTGCGACTGGTTAGCACCGACGCCTACCGGCTTGCCGTGCGTGACCTCTTCGGGATCGGATTGGAGGGGTCGGGTCTGGTCCCGGCGCGGGGCCTTCGTGAGCTGGCGAGGACGATAGGTGCCGCCCAGGTGACCACCGCGGTGCTCGACCGCGAAGTCGTGTTCTCCTCGGAGAGGGGCATCCTTCGCCTCCGTCTTATCGAGGGGAAGTTCCCCTCCTACGCCTCATTGCTGCCCGACAGCTTCCCCGCCCAGGTGATACTTGATCGGGAGGAGGTGCTCGACGCCCTCAATCGCGTCTTCCTCGTCGCCGAGGACCACATCCCGGTGCGGCTCGAGGTCTCCGAGAACGGTGTCGATGTCACCGTCAGCCGCCAGGACGTCGGTGGTGAGACCGAACACCTCGACGGCGACTACACCGGTGAGGAGCCCATCACGGTCGCCTTCAACCCGAGGTACCTCGCCGACGGGGTGGGGGCGATACCCACCGACAAGATCCGGCTACGTCTCGTCGACGGCGTGAAACCAGCGGTTATCGACGACCCCGAAGACGATTCGTATCTCTATCTCCTCATGCCGGTCCGTGTCTGAACCGTACTCACGGTGGGGAGCACCAGTTCGGTGGTGATCCGCTGGGTCACACTCGCCGACATCAGGTCGTATCGCGCTCTGGAATGGCATCCCGATCCCACGGTCAACCTCCTCGTCGGCCCCAACGGCGCCGGCAAGACCAATCTCATGGAGGCGATCGGATATCTCCCCTCTCTCCGCTCGTTCCGGGGAGTGCCCGACGACGGGTTGATCTCCTACGAGGCCGACTCCGGGGTAATCCGTGCCGGTTTGGGGTGGGGGGACAACGGGCACCTCGTGGAGATCGAGATCTTCCGCAATCGGTCCCGTAGGGTCCAGGTCGACCGTCACAGACTGCGCCGGGCCTCGGATCTGGGCGAGGTCATCCGCACCGTCACCTTTCTTCCCGAGGACGTCGATCTCATCAAGAGGGGGCCGGGCCGGCGAAGGGACCTACTCGACGAGGTGGCGGTCCAATTGTGGCCCGTGAGCGCTCTCGACCAGAGCGAGTTCGCCAAGGCCCTGCGTCAGCGTAACGCCTTCCTCAAACAACGAGAGCGTGATGAGGTCACCCTCGGTGTCTGGGACGCCCGCCTCGCCCAGTCGGCGGGTCGGGTCCTGTCGAGACGGGTCCGGGCCATGGAGCTCCTCCAGCCCGAGATGGAACGGGCCTACCGCGACATATCGACCTCGGATATCCACGTCGACATCGAGTATCGGGCAGAGTGGGTCGACAAGACCGACCCGACCATCCCAGCAGGCGTCTACGAGAAGGCTCTCGCCGATGCCCTCTTGGGCACCCGTCATCGGGACATGGAGCGTCGGTTGACACTTGTGGGACCGCACCGAGACGACCCGGTGTTACTCCTCGACGGCCACGATTCCCGTGTCCATGGGAGTCAGGGCGAGCAACGGACCTATGCCCTTGCCATCCGTCTCGCCACACAGCGGGTGATCACCGAATTCGTGGGTGTCCCCCCGGTGCTGCTGCTCGATGACGTGTTCTCCGAGCTGGATCGTGACCGCGCACACGCCCTCGCCGAACTGCTCCCCGATACGCAGACCTTTATCTCGTCGGCTCGCCCCGAAGACGTGCCCGTCACCGGCCGGGAGTGGAGATCGCATGACGGGTCGGTGACATGAAGGAGCCGGTGGGTTTGGACCAGGCCCTCAGAGAGCTGTTGTCCCGCCTCGGGTTACCCGAACCCGAGACCATGGACCGCATCCGTGACGAGTGGCCCGAGGTGGCGGGGAGACCGTGGGACGAGAAGACCACACCGATCTTTCTCCGGTCGGGTGTGCTCCATGTCGAGGCGGTCGACAACGCCAGTCTGGGACTACTCCGGTATGGCGTCGACGGTCTGACCGAGCGCCTCTCCGCCACATACGGGTCGGATGTGATCTCGTCGGTGGAGTTGCGCCCCCCCGGGCGAAGACGCTCCACACCAGTCTCCTAGAGCTACAGTCCTGGGGGTGACGGAGGCGAGAGCAGGGACATCCACGTCGGCCTTCGGGGTTTCCAAACGGGAGAACCACGATTCGACGGCGTTCTATCGACGCTTCGACCCACCCGTGATCGACCATTCGGACCAGCTCGGCGATCGGGCCAACCTAGAGCGGGCTCTGGACTCGTTGGTTCTGGGGGATTCCCGGCATATGGAGGCCATACCCGATGCCACTGCGGCCCTGGTGGTCACCTCGCCCCCGTACTTCGTCGGCAAGGAATACGAGGCCGATGTCGCCGACGGCCGTAGTCCCGACTCCTACGCCGCGTTCCTGGCGATGCTCGAGGAGGTTTTCGCCGAGTGTGTCCGGGTGCTTGAGCCCGGGGGAAGGATGGCGGTGAACGTCGCCAACCTCGGTCGCAAACCATATCGGTCCCTCTCCGGTGACGTCCTCGGGATTTTCGAGAGACTGGGTCTTCTCCCGAGGGGTGAGGTGATATGGCAAAAGGCGCGTGGCGCATCCGGATCCACGGCGTGGGGGTCGTTCCAGTCACCGGTGAACCCGGTGCTACGTGACCTCACCGAACGGATCGTGATCGCGTCGAAGGGCCGGTTCGACCGGGCGATACCCCGGAGCACCCGAAGCGAGCGGGGTCTGCCGAACGAGGTTTCGATATGGCGCGACGAGTTCCTCGAGGCCACGACCGACGTCTGGGCGATCGCCTCGGAGTCGGCGTCGGCCGTCGGCCACCCCGCCCCTTTTCCCGTCGAGCTGCCGAGGAGACTCATCGAGTTGTTCACCTTCGTCGGTGACGTGGTAGTCGACCCCTTCATCGGCTCGGGCACCACGGCCGTCGCCGCCAAGATGACCGACCGGCGTTACATCGGTTATGACACAGACGCCGGATATCTTGAGGCGGCCCGACGGCGTCTCGGGGCCACCGTCCCCGTTGGGGCCCCCGAACCGGATGAGTCGGCTCTCGTCGAGGCGGTGACGAAGGGCCTCTCGATGCGCGACCACTCTCGGCTCACGCTCGAGGCCGCCGGCTTCACCGATGTCACAGAACAGGTGCGTCATCGGGGTGGGGTGACGCTCGATCTGATGGGGGTATCCCCCAGTGGCGATCCGGTCGGGTTTCTCGTCGCCGGATCGTATGCGTTGACCCGACCCGGGCTGTCCGGGATCGACACCTTGCTCCGCGTGGTGGGCGCGGCGGCGGCTATCCATGCGGTCGATCCCCTGTTGCCGGTCGTAGTCCTCACCAGCGACCTTCCAAGACCGGGAAACCCCGCCGAGAAGATCATCGATGGGGTCACCGGCAAAGGTGGACCGGTGACCGCCGTTGTGCAAATACTCGGAGCGGAAACGGTTGGCGTGTTGGCCGGTTTTCCCTAATAGAGACCGGTGTTCCGGCATCTACAGAGACTCCCGGGGTGATCCCGAATCCACCCCAAATTGGAGTGGGCGCGGAAGGCCGTGAAAGCTTGGGATTCGGCTCCCAAGCCGGTAGAATGACACATGTGTGAGATTGGGTGGGTCGATCCCGGTTTGTACGTTTCCCGGGGTGCCCGTCGGACGGAGCGGACCATCCCGTCTCGGACACCGTTCCCGCCGACGGACAGGTTTTTGTCACGCCCCCATGACATTCTCTGGGTGGACATGTGACATGACCGCGATGCGTCGGATGAACGGGGACGGACAGTAGAGATTAAGGACGAATCTGTGACAGCCAACCCGCAGACAGCCTACGGCGCAGACAACATCACGGTCCTTGAGGGCCTCGATCCGGTGCGGAAGCGACCGGGGATGTATATCGGGTCCACGGGATCCCGTGGTCTCCACCACCTGATCTGGGAGGTCATGGACAACTCGGTCGATGAGGCGATGGCCGGGTACTGCACCAAGATAGACGTCGTCATCGACCCCGACGGCGCGGTGACCGTTAGCGACAACGGTCGGGGAATCCCGGTCGAGAAGCTTGCCAAGACCAAGAAATCGGCCCTTACCACCGTACTTACCACCCTCCACGCCGGTGGGAAATTCGAGGAAGGCGCCTACACCGTCTCCGGCGGCCTGCACGGGGTGGGCTTGTCGGTGGTCAACGCCCTCTCCTCCCGTCTCGAGGCGGAGGTGCGGCGCGAGGGTCATGTCTGGACCCAGAGTTTCGAGCGTGGCTATCCCACCACCCCCGAACCCGTGAAGGGGAAGGCGGTGAAGCGAACCGGAACCTCGATCACCTTCAAGGTCGATCCCGATGTGTTCAACGACACCACCGAGTTCGACCGTGAGGTGGTCATATCCCGCCTCCGGGAGATGGCCTTCCTCAACCGCGGTCTGGAGATCTCGTTCCGGGACGAGCGTGAGCTGAGCCGCTCGGAGGACGGCGGCGGCTTCGACGAGTCTCGGGTGGGGCGTGGGGAAGGCTGGGGAGAGCCGTACCAGGAGACATTCCTCTACAAGGGCGGGTTGATCGATTTCGTCAAGCATCTCAACGGCAAACGGGAGCCGCTCCACGCCCACATCATCGACCTCACCGACGAGTCTTCCGAGGCCGAACTCGATCTGGCGATGCAGTGGACCGGCGGATATAGCGAGTCGGTGCTCAGCTTCGCCAACAACATCAACACCCACGAGGGCGGGACTCACGAAGAAGGGTTCCGCAAGGCCCTGACCAAGGCGGTCAATGAGTTCGCCCGATCGAAGAACCTCCTCAAGGAAAAGGACCAGAACCTTACAGGTGAGGATGTGCGCGAGGGTCTCACCGCGGTGATCTCGGTGCGGGTGCGCCAACCCCAGTTCGAGGGTCAGACCAAGACAAAGTTGGGCAACACCGAGATCCGTTCCTATGTCGAGAAGACTCTCAACAAGGTGATCCCCGAATGGCTCGAGCGGCACTCCGCCGAGGGCAGGAGGATCGTCGAGAAGGCAATCGATGCCTCCAAGGCACGCGAGGCAGCCCGCAAGGCCCGTGAGCTCACCCGCCGCAAGTCGGGGTTGGAGTCCGGTGGTCTCCCCGACAAGCTGGCCGACTGCTCGAGCCGGGATCCGGGCGAATCCGAGCTGTTCATCGTCGAGGGGAACTCGGCCGCCGGTCCGGCCAAGTCGGCGCGCGATTCCGAGACCCAGGCCATTCTTCCCATCCGGGGGAAGATCCTCAACGTCGAAAAGGCCCGTCTCGCCAAGGCGTTGCAGAACGCAGAGGTTCAGGACATCGTCACCGCCATGGGTACCGGTATCGGCGAGGAGTTCGATGTCGCCAAGGCCAGATACCACAAGGTGGTCCTTCTCGCCGACGCCGATGTCGATGGCGCCCACATCCGCACCCTTCTGCTCACACTCCTGTTCCGTCACATGAGGGGGCTCATCGAGGCCGGCTACGTATACATTGCCCAGCCACCGCTCTACCGGGTGAAGGTGGGCTCGAAGGTGCACTATCTGGTCGACGAGGCCGAGCTCCGCGAGTTCCAGAAGGACCATCCGAAGGTGAAGCCGACCCGCTTCAAGGGCCTCGGTGAGATGAACCCATCCGAGTTGTGGGACACCACGATGAACCCCGAGACCCGAACCTTGCTACGGGTGGAGATGTCCGACGCCGCCAGGGCCGAGGAGGTCTTCACCACGCTGATGGGCGATATCGTCGCCGACCGCAAGGCCTTCATCCAACAGAACGCCACCGACGTGCGCTTCCTGGATATCTAGATGACAGACCAACTACCCCCCATCGAACAATTCGATCTGCCCGACATCGAGATAACCGAGGAGATGGAGCAGAGCTTCATCGACTACGCCATGTCGGTAATCGTCAGCCGCGCCCTCCCCGACGTGCGTGACGGTCTCAAACCGGTGCAACGGCTCATCATCTACTCGATGTTCGAGAACAACATCGGCCCGTCCTCGGCGCACCGTAAGTGCTCCAAGGTGGTCGGCGACGTGATGGGCAATTACCACCCCCACGGTGACCAGGCCATCTACGACGCCCTCGTGCGGATGGGTCAGGACTTCTCCATGAGGCACCTCCTGATCGATCCGCAGGGCAACTTCGGGACCCCCGACGACCCCCCGGGCGCCGCCCGCTATACCGAATGTCGTCTCACCAGGCTGTCGACCCATCTTCTCGAGGACATAAACGAGAACACGGTCGACATGACCGATAACTACTCCGGTGAGCTGACTCAGCCCACCGTTCTCCCGGCGCGCTATCCCAACCTGTTGGTCAACGGGTCACAGGGTATAGCCGTGGGGATGGCCACCAATATCCCACCCCACAATCTCGGTGAGGTCGTCGATGCCTGTCTCCATGTTCTGGAGAATCCCGATGCCACCTCCGACGAGCTGATGCAGTTCATCCAGGGACCCGATTTCCCCACCGGTGGCTTCCTCGTCGGTCGTGCCGGTGTGCGTGACGCCCTCACCTCGGGCCGCGGGTCGGTGCGGGTGCGGGCCGCATGCGACGTCCAGGAGGTCCGCCAGGGCCGTACCGCCATCGTGGTGACGGAGCTGCCCTACCAGGTGTCGATCGAGCGGGTCGTGGCCAAGATCAAAGTGCTCGTCGACGGCAAGCGGGTAACCGGGATCGCCGAGATCCGCAACGAGTCGTCCGATCGGGTCGGCACCCGTCTCGTCATCGAGCTCAAACAGAACGCCATCCCCCAGGTCGTCCTCAACCAGCTCTACAAGATGACACCATTGCAGGACTCGTTCGCCTACAACATGGTTTCCCTCGTCGACGGGGTTCCCCGCACCCTGGGGATCGCCGACATCATCGGGTACTACCTCGACCATCAGATGGAGGTGATCGAGCGGAGGACGAAGTTCCGTCTCGATCGCGCCGAGGAGAAGGCCCACATCCTTGAGGGTCTGATCATCGCCGTCGACAACATCGACGAGGTGATCGCGCTGATCAGGTCCTCGGCCGACACACCTTCGGCCCGTTCCGGGCTCATGGAGACCTTCGACCTCACCGAGATCCAGGCCAATGCCATCCTCGACATGCAGCTGAGGAAGCTGACCGCCCTCGAGGTCGACAAGCTCCGCGCCGAACTCGCCGAGTTGCGCCAGCTCATCGCCGAGCTCAAGGCGATCTTGGCCGATCCGGCGCGTCGCCGGGCGATCATTGCCGAGGACTTCAACCAGATTCGGGAGCAGTTCGGCGAGCCGCGGCGCACCCGGCTCGTCCCCGACGAGGGTGAGCTCTCCCTGGAGGACCTGATCGCCGATGACGAGCTGATCGTCACGTCGAGCCAGGGCGGGTACCTCAAGTCGGTGCCGGCCTCCACCTACCGGATCCAGGGCCGGGGTGGGCGTGGGATCAGAGCCGCCGAGGTCTCAGAGGACGACGCCGTCACCCATCTGGTTCACACCACGGCGCACGCCTATCTGTTGTTCTTCACCAACAAGGGTCTGGTCCACCGGATAAAGGCCCACCAGATTCCCCGTCAGGCACGGACCTCACGGGGTGTCCTCGCCCAGGCGGTGCTACCCCTCGCACCCGACGAGACGATCGAGTCGATCATCGACACCCGCGACTATGAGACCGCCCGGTATCTGGTGATGGTCACCAAGAACGGGCAGGCCAAGAAGACCGAGTTCGCCGAGTATGACTCCCGTAATCAGACCCTGGTGGCGATCAACCTCACCGACGACGACGAACTGGTGTCGGCGAGGACGACAACGGGCGCCAACGACATCCTGGTGTTCACCAAGAACGGGATGGGGATCCGTTTCGCCGAGTCCGGTCTCCGGGCGATGGGTAGGGCGACACAGGGTGTGCGCGGCATCCGACTCCGTGGCGACGACGAGGTGGTCGCCGCCTCCTCCGACGTCGACGGTGACGAGGTTCTCCTGCTCACCACCGGCGGCTACGGGAAACGCACCTCCACCGACGAATTCCCCCGTCAGAAACGAGGCGGGGTCGGGGTGAAGGCGTTCAAGCTCACCAAGGTGCGGGGAACGCTGGTGGGGGCCCGCGCCGTATTGCCCGAGGACGACGTGTTCCTCATCTCGTCGTCGGGTATCGGTATCCGCACGGCCGTCAAGTCGATCAGCAGGCAGAAGCGGGACTCGACGGGAGTGAAGGTGATCGACCTGAAGAAGGGCGGCCATCTCTCGGCGTTCACCATCGTCGTGGGCGAGAACGGGGGCTGACCGGCCCGACCGGTTGTCGTATCCGTGGGGTTCGGCGCACCGGCGTTTACAATCAGGAGCAGCAATGGCAACAGTTCGCCGAGTTCGCAGAATCATCCGCAAGATCGACCCGTGGACCGTTCTCAAGACGGGTGCGGTGGTGTTTGCAGTGGCCGCAATCGCCATCGTCCTCGGGGTGATCATCGGCTGGTCGATCATCGAGCGTGCCGGGATCCCCGATGCCATCACGGAGCTACTGGTGCAGGTGACCCTGCTCGAGGCGGGGGACAACCCATTTGCCAACACCGAGCAGTTCACCCGATTCGTGGTCTTCGGCGCCCTGGTGTGGTGGGCCGTCACAACGGGTTTCGCCGTGCTCCTGGCGGTCATCTACAACCTGACCTCCGATGTCGTCGGTGGTCTCGAGGTCGTCGTCCTCGAAGAGAGCCTCAGCCCACCCGAGTCCTACGAACAAGCACAACCGGAGACCTCCGACGAGATAGAGCCGGTCTTCTACGGCACCTCCGAAGACGTCTACGCCGACGAGCCCACCGAGGAAACCGAACCGGTCAGGCCCTAGTGGTCTGGCGTGGAATGCGACCGCAGCTCCCTTCCTAATGGCGCTGGGCGAAGACCAGCCCTTCCTCACGGCAGGCGGCGATGTAGTCGCCGGGATGCTCCCACACCGTCGTCGGTGCCCGAGCGGCGAGGACCACACCACA
>WHUC01000127.1 GCA_009377435.1 Acidimicrobiia bacterium | reverse complement strand
GCCAAGGGCATGCGGTACCACGAGGTCCCCATCAGCTACACATTCAGGACCACCGGAAGCTCGTTCGTCCGCCCCGGCCGATACCTCCGCGCCGTGATCCCCGCCGTCTACAGCGAGTTGAATGGTGACTTCAATCCTCCACCACGTGGTGGGTGAATCTCTCCCGGGCCCGGGACCAGGCTTCCCCGTCGAACCGGAGGGATGGGTCGATACAGGCGACGGCGTCGCGTGCCATGGCGAGGGCGTGATGGGTGTTGTCATGGGCGAAGAGACCCTGACGTCCATACGTTACCAAACCACGATGACTGCCCAACCAGGTGTCGACGGTCATCAGGGCGTTCTCGGCACCCAACTCGTACACGGGGTAGGCGTGGGGGAGACGTCGCACTTTGACATTCCGGCCCGGGTCGGGAAGACCCTGGTCGACGATGCCCCCTCTGACGACGGCGGCGAGTTGATCGTCATCGGCAGACCACACCGCGTCCTCGGTGTCGCAGGGGATCTCGACACACAAGACGGTGCGGTCGGAGGGATCTTCCTCTGAATCGCGGTAGTTCTTCGGCTCCGAGATCCGGGTGAAGGGGACATTCTCACCGGGGAAGTAGTGGGCGTCGAAGGCGGTCCATCGTGGTGCGTCGACAGTGATGTACACCAAGACCATGGCGCGCCACCTCAGGGAGGTCAGTGCCTCGGTGACATCGGCGGTGGGTCCGATGAGACGGGCCAGCACCGTCATCGGCATAGTGGAGAGCACCAGCCCTGCCTTGTGACGCTCGGCGCCGACATGCACCTCCCACCCCGTGTCGTTCCGACACAGGGCCGAAACGGTACTCCCGAGACGGATGTCGGCGCCGGCCCTGGTCGCGGTATCGGCGATGGCCTCGGTGATGTGGCCGAAACCACGCCGGGGATAGAAGAAGCTCCGACCGGATCCCGATGAGAGCGTCTTGTGCGCCAACTTCCACGGCGTGTCCGCCGAGATGCGTCGTCGCGCCTGCTCACCGGAGAGCAGGTTCGGGTCGAGACCCCAGATCTTGCGGGCGTACGGGTAGTAGAACAACTCACCCATGGGTCTGCCCAAGCCGGTCGCGACCACATCGGCGAAGGTGGTTTGGGACGACGGTGTCACGGTGGCCATTGCCGCCCCACCTACGAGGCGCATCGTCGTGCGGACCGGGAGGCGGGTGATGACATCGCCTGGTGAGAGGGGGAACGACAGGAAGCGATCCCCGAGACGGATACGTCCGTTGCGGGGGCGCTCCTCCAGACCGTCGTCGAGGAGGACTCGCAGGTCATCGAGGATGGCGGGGTCGGTGGAGGGGTGGAGACGATGACTGCCATGGTCGACTCGCATGCCCGACACCTCGATGCCGGCGGCCAGCCCACCGGGGAACTCCTCCCGTTCGAGGAGGGTCACGGGTATGTCGCGTCGGGTGAGGAGGAGGGCCGCATAGAGGCCGGCGGGGCCCCCGCCCAGGATGACGACCCGGCTCACACCGCTTTGGTTGCTTTGGTGGTCACGTCCTGGTGGTCGTGTCGGGATAAGCCATGACCGGTGGGCCCTGATACGCCACACCGACGCGGTCACCCGGTGCGAACCGCGGCCCGGCGATCGCCCGAACCAATACCTCTTCGTCGCCGACGGCCACCCGATACGAGGTGTCGTGGCCGTAGAACTCGATATCGAGGATCTCACCATTATCGCCGGCCAGGAGGGTTAGCTGCTCGGGTCGAAGCAGGAGTGTGCACGGGCCCGTCGTGTCATGCTCGAGGTCGAGCATCCCCAACATCGACCTCGCCGACCCTCCCATGGCGTCGGCGTTGACCAAGTTGGCCTCACCCACGAACGCCGCAACCCAGGGGTTGGCCGGTCGGGCATAGATATCGTTGGGGGTGGCCTGCTGGCAGATCGTTCCGTGATTCATCACCGCCACCTCATCACCAAGTACGAATGCCTCGGCCTGATCGTGGGTGACGAATAGTGTTGTCATCCCGATCTCGCGGAGCAGCCGATGGGTGTCGGAGCGCACCTTTGAGCGGAGCATGGCATCGAGATTCGAGAACGGCTCGTCGAGGAGTATGGCGGAGGGACGAGGTGCGATCGCCCTGGCAAGGGCAACACGTTGCTGTTGCCCGCCGGAAAGGGTGTTGGGCATCCGGTCTCCGAAGCCTCCCAGCCCGACCATCTCCAGGGTCTCGGATACCCGGGCCGACCCGCGCTCCTCCTTGCCCAGACCGTAGGCGACGTTCGAGCCAACGTCGAGATGGGGGAAGAGTGCCCAATCCTGGAAGACCATGCCGATTCGGCGACGCTCGGGGGGAACATGCACCCCGGGTGCTGACAGGGTCCGCCCACTCAGAGAGATCTCACCGGCATCGGGAGTTTCGAGACCGGCGATGGTGCGAAGAAGGGTCGTCTTGCCACAACCACTCGGACCGAGCAGAGCCACCGTGGAGCCGCGCTCGACGCTCAGATCGACACCCTCCAACACGGGTTGTCCGCCAAAAGCCTTGGCGAGTCCCTGCACCTCGAGACGTCCGTGGACGGTCTCCCTCGGGGGTGCCTCTCTACTGATAACGGTCACCTACGTGATCCTATCGTCAGGGAACCCATACCCCAAGCGTATGGTGGACCTAACCGGCGTCATCGTCTCACTCCGAGACGCCCGTTTCCGCTGGGGTGGGCAAGCGGCCACGCATGATAGATGTCCCGCCATCGGGTCCGATCCCGAACCGGCCCCGACTGACGTATATGGTGACCGGGATCATGGCCACGGCCACGATGAGGAGGGCGGGGATGGCCGCTGCCGCCCACCGCGATTCCGACGCCAGCTCCCACACCCAGACCGACGCCGTGGTGAGACCGAACGGCCGGATGAGGAGGATGATGGGCAACTCCTTGAGGACATCGATGGCCACGAGAACCATACCGGCGGCGGCGCCCGCCCGGGCCAGGGGAAGATGGACCTGGCGCATCACCCGATTGGGACCGGCACCGAGTGTGTGGGCGGCGTCGATGACGTTGGGAGTGATTTTCTCCAGACTGGCGTCGACCGGACCGTATGCAAGGGCGAGGAATCGGATGATGTAGGCGTACACCAATCCGAGGAGTGAGACGATCACCACTTGTCGGGGACTCCCCCCGATCACACCGATCGTTGCCCCTATCAGGGTGAGCACACCTATCGCCACCACGGGGCCGGGCACGGCATATCCGATGGTCACCAGATGGGCTGTCCGGCGCGCTACACGGGATCCGCTCAATCGGCCCCCTCCTGCGGTGATCACCGCAACGAGGACACACCCGGCGGCCGCCACCATGGCGATTGCCAGACTGTTCCCGAGGTACTCCACCGCCCGGGCGAGATCGACTCCAACCCCCGATGAGGTTGTTGCCCACACGACGAGTTGGATCAGGGGTATGAGCACAGCGAGACCGAGCACACCACTACAGGCCAACGTGGCCAGCGCCGCCCGCGACCCCGCCAACACGGCCCGTTCGAAATCCCTTGGTGTGCCTCGTTGATGGAATCGGATCGGCCCGCGCAGGATCCTCTCCAAACCGATTACCAGCATGGCGAAGACGAGGACGAGGGCAGCCAGTTCCACGGCGGCATCCCGCTCGAACATGCCACGCCAGACCTGGTAGACACCCACCGACACCGTCTGGACGTTGAAATACTGGACGGTGGCGAAGTCGGTGAGGGTCTCCATCATCACCACCACCATCCCGGCGGCGAGGGACGGTCGGGCCAGGGGTAGGACGATACGACGGGCGGCGCGGATCCGGGTGTCACCCAGCAGGCGGGCCGTTTCGAAGGTAGAGGGCACCTGTTCCCGCAATGCCGATCTCGTCAGCACGAAGACATAGGGAAACAGGGTCAACGACATCACGAGGGCCGCGCCGGGGAGGGAACGGACGTCGGGGAACCATGCCCCCGCGCCGAATACGGAGCGCAGTGTGCTTTGTACCGGTCCGGGGAAGTCGAAGATGGCCAGGAACACGAAACCGAGGATGTAGGCGGGCATAGCAAGGGGGAGGATGAGCGCCCAGGAGAAGAATCGGGCGCCGGGAAACTCGTAGGCCGTTACCAACCAGGCGAGACCGGCACCGAGGACGAGTGTCCCCAGCCCGACACCGAGCAGCAGTCCGGCGGTGCTGACCAGCATCTCGGGGAGTCGTCCCTCCCAGAGCTGGCTCCACACCGCGGCCGAGGGCGTGAGGGCGTCGAACACTACCCGGGCGATCGGGAACAGGACCACCGCCACCACCACCAGGGTGATGGCGGTCCACAGGGGTCGGTGACCCCAACGTTGCCTAATGGTTTTAGTCGTAGCCGGCCTCGTTCATCAGACGGATTGCATCGGCGTTGAGGGCGGCGAACTCGGATGCGTTGAGAGGATCCTCCTTGAAATCCCCCCATTGTCGGATCAACGGGGGAGGCTCGATCTCCGGGTTCACCGGATACTCGTGGTTGCCGTACACGAACGCCTCCTGCCCGTCGGTGGCGAGCCACTCGATGAGATCACCCGCCAACTGGGGGTCGTCGGCATTCAGGGTCACTGCTGCGCCACTGATGTTGACATGGACGCCACGACCGTCCTGGTTGGCCCAGAACGGCTTCACCCCGAACTCGGGATCTTCCTCGAGGAGGCGGGCCAGGTAGTAGTGGTTTGTGATGCCCACATCGCATCCCCCGGCGGCGATGGTCTCCAGGATCCTGATGTCGTTGGCGATGATCTCGGTCTCATTCGCCACCCATCCCGAAACGACCTCCAGTGCCTCGTCGTATCCGTGATGGGCAATCAGACTGGCCACCAGCGACTGGGTGTATACGTTCGTCGAGTTACGCATGCACAGCCTTCCCTTCCATTTCGGGTCGGCGAGGTCCTCGTAGGTCGACAGCTCGGAGGGATCGACCCGGTCGGGGTGGTACATGATGGTGCGAACGCGCTTCGAGAGCCCCACCCACAGACCACCAGGATGACGAAGATGCTCGGGCACCACCTCGTCGAGGGTCTCGCTGTCGATGGGCTGGAGGAGGCCCTCGCTCGCCGCTATCTCGAGATTGGCGGCATCGACCGTCATGAACAGATCGGCGAGGGTGTTCTCCCTCTCGGTCCGGAGTCGCTCCCGTAGCTCGGCGTCACCTCCAAAGAGAAACTCCACCGAGGTGTCGGTCTCGCCGGCGAACTCCTCGAAGGCCTCTTCGAGATCGTAATGACGGCCCGAATAGACCCGCACCACCTCTCCGCCCCCGGCGAGTGACTCGGCGATCCCGCAACCACCGGCACCGACCGAGAGGACGAGGAGAAGGATGAGCGTTGCTCTGGTCATTCGGTTAGCCTACCCGCTGTTATTAGGCAGCCCTAACGGCTCTTCCGAACCGGGGCGTTGTGACGAAGCTATGTCTGAATGGCGACGACCACACCCGAGGCGACGACCACGGCTGCTGTCGGGCCGGTGAGCTCGTTGGAGACACCCCAGGACGAGCCGTGGGGGAGTGTTGCCTCGTGCAGCGGCCACCTGACATCCGATATGGACACGCCCTCGGCGTCACCGCCCATAGCCAAAAGGGTAACGCGGGATCCATCGGTCTTGGTCAGCACGGCAGAGTCCCGGACCACCGACGTGACGGCGTCGGGGAGGTACCAGCGGACTTCGACGCCCGCCAGTCGCTCGGCACAGAGCACGAGACAGTTGGCAATGAGATGATCGAGACGCCCCCCGCCGCCACCGAGGATCTCCAGTCGTGTCGCTCCCCGGTCTAGGGCGACGTCTATTGCCAGGTCGAGGTCGGTCTTCGCCTTGTCGGGGGAGTGGATGGAGATGTCGCCGCCGAACCGTCGAACGCCCGCCGGGTCGACCGAGTCCATGTCCCCCACCAACACGTCCGGGGTGACACCATGACGAGTGGCGTGGTCGAGGCCCGAGTCGGCCGCAATCACGAGGTCGGCCTTTCCGGCCCGGCTGAGTACGGTCGCCCCCGGGTCATCACCCCC
>WHUC01000126.1 GCA_009377435.1 Acidimicrobiia bacterium | reverse complement strand
CGCTAGCGATGTGACGGTTTGTGGCGCCGGGGCGGTGCGGTTCGGGCCGGTGACCTCCCGACCTCAGATTCAGAGCTTCCGTCGTCGGGAGGTGTGGAGGACGCAGTTGGTGAGATGACCGTCGCCGATGTCCTCCAGCTCCACCGGGTCCACGTCGGCGAAGCGGATGTGGACCTTGTTGTCGTCCGTCGACACGTGTTCGAGGGCCGAGGCCATCGCTGAGGGCACCGTGCCGTTCTCCATCGCCTTGGTCACGGTCGCCGCCGAAGCCTCGTCGCCGAACACCAGAGTGGCGTCGAAGTTGGATCGCCGCTCGACGTCGGCGAGGCTCTCGAAGACGGCGGGGTCGAGGTTGAGCCATGCCACGGCGTCGTCCACCTCCCATCCGCAGATCGGTGTGGCCACCGGGCAGCGGGTGTGGAAGCGGCAACCTTCCGGGGGGTTGGCCGGGTCAGGAACCGTCCCTTCGAGGCCCTGCATCTCGGCGTCGGGGTCATCCACGTCTGGGTTGGCGGCCAACAATGCCTCCGTGTACGGATGGCGCGGATCCTCGAACAACTCTTCGGCGGTCCCCTGCTCCACCACCTCGCCCAGATACATGACAGCGATCCGGTCGCTCATGAGTTGCACCACCCCCAAGTCGTGGCTGATGAACAGGTAGGTCAGGCCCCGTTCCTCCTGCAACTCATGGAGGAGGTTGAGGATCTGGGCCTGCACCGATACGTCGAGGGCGCTCGTCGGCTCGTCGAGGACGATGAACTCTGGGTCGAGGGCCAGCGCCCTGGCGATCGACACACGCTGGCGCTGGCCACCTGAGAACTGGTGCGGGTATCGATAGAGATGCTGACGTCCCAGCCCGACGCTTTCCAAGAGCCCCACGACCCGCTCGGTCAGCTCGGATCCCGAGGCCTCCTTGTAGACACGCAGCGGGCGACCGACGACGTCCTTGATGAGCTGACGCGGGTTGAGAGAGCTGAAGGCGTCCTGGAACACCATCTGGCAATTCCTCCGGTACGTTCGCCACGCCTCACCACTCATCTCATCGATCCGATGGGCCGAGTCGATCCGTCGGAGTCGGTCACGCTGAGCACTGGTCCGATCCGCCTCCGGGATGGCCGAAATATCGTCGACCAGTGCTCGGTCGATATCCCCGAGCCGGAAATAGATTCCCCCTCCGGTCGGCTGGATGAGACCGGCGATGGCCCGTCCGAGCGTTGTCTTGCCACAACCGCTCTCACCCACCAGGCCGAGCGTCTCGCCTCGACGCACCTCGAAGGACACACCGTCGACGGCTCTGACCTGTCCGACCACCCTCTGGATGACGCCTTCCTTGACGGGGAAATGCTTTTCGACGTCACGGAGGGTCATCACCGGTTCTCCGGCCCGAGGGGTGGTCGGGGCGGTCTGGTGGTGCAGTGTGGTCATCGGGTCCTCTTGGCAAACGATGGAAGTTCTTCCGGCATGACACCGAGGTGCTCTGCGGAGGCATGAGCGAAGCAGGCGACTCCGTGGCCATTCACCATCTCGAGCTCCGGATCGAGGCTCCGGCACAGCTCGACGGCGAAGGGGCACCGGGTGTGGAAGTGGCACGAAGGTGGTGGGTCCACGAGCTCGGGGACGTTGCCTTCGATGGCCGCCAGCCCTCCACGCTTGTGCGACGCCGACGGGACGGCCGCCAGGAGTCCCCTGGTGTACGGGTGGAGAGGATCGCTGAAGATGGCGTCGCTGTCGCCGACCTCGGCGATGCGGCCGGCGTACATGACGGCGACCCTGTCGCTGGTCTGGCGGATCAGGGACAGGTCGTGGCTGATATACAACACCGAAGTCTGATGCCGATGCTGGAGCTGACGGATCAGCTCGAGGATCTTTGCCTGGATGGTCACGTCGAGGGCCGTCGTGGGCTCGTCGGCGATCAGGAGATCGGGGTTGCATGCCAGGGCCTGGGCGATCATCACCCGTTGCTTCATGCCCCCGGACAGCTCGTGGGGATAACTGTCCATGATCTTGCGAGGGTTGGCGATCTGGGTCTCGGCCAAGGCCTCGGCGACGTGGACGTCGACTCGGCTGCGGAGCTTGGCGGCGTGTCCCCGCAGGGGTGGCAGCTTGAGTAGGAGCCTTTCGAGCCCCCTCGCCCGTTGACCGGCGGCCCGCCGAATGATCAGCGGTGGATCATCGGCCAGGCCGTAGAGCAGATCGTCAGACCGATGCTGGTAGAACACCTCGGCTACCTGCTCACGGATGGACAGGGCCGGGTTGAGGGCCTTGCCGGGATCCTGGAAGATCATGGCGATGCGGTTACCCCGGATGTCGAGGAGATCGTCCTGGGATATCGACAACAGGTCGACAGGATCGGCGCCGGTGCGGCGGGCCAGGCTCGACCAGAAGCGGATCCGGCCCCCGGCGTAGATCCCCGGCGGGCTCTGCACGAGTCGGAGGAACGACCGGGCGGTGACGCTCTTTCCACATCCGGTCTCGCCTACCAATCCCAGGGTCTCACCGTCCCGGATGTCGAACGAGACTCCGTCGACGGCGTGGATCCTCCCGCCCTTCGTGCCGAAATGGACCTTGAGACCTTCGACCGAGGCGACCAGCGGCGACCTGATGACATCGGTCCCCCCGGCGGCGGGAGCGGCAGCTGTCATCGGTTGCTCACGGGGGTCGTCAGATGACGGATGGGTTGGGACACTGTGGTCATCTGCCTTCCGTCCGGGGATCGAGCACGTCACGGAGTCCGTCACCCACCAGGTTGAAGGCCAGGGCCCACAGGAACACCATCATCCCGGGAAAGGTCGAGGCCCACCACTTGCCGGCGGAGATGCCGGCTTGCCCGTCGGACACCAGCACCCCCCACTCGGCGAGCCCGGCCTGGGCCAGCCCGATGAAGCTGAGGGTGGCGGCCGTCAGGACGATACCGCCCATGTCCAGCGTCGCCTGCACCATCACCGGGGTGATGGAGTTGGGTAGCACGTCCTTGAGATAGATGCGGAACTTGGAGTCGCCTGTCACGCGGGCGGCGTCGACGTAGTCGTTCTGCTTGATGTGGATGATCTGGCCCCGGATGATCCGGGCGTACTTGACCCAGAACACTACAGACAGGGCGAAGATGATGTTTGTGAATGACGGTCCCAGCACGGCGGCGATCGCCAGGGCGAAGATCAACTCGGGGATGGAGAGGAACACGTCGACGATGCGCATCAGGATCTCGTCGAGCCTTCCGCCGATAAACCCGGCCAGGCTCCCGACGATGACGCCCACCGTGACGGTGATGCTCACCACGATGACCGAGAGCTGCAACGACGTGCGAGCACCCCACAGCACCCCGTAGAGCACGTCGCCGCCGGTCGAGGTCGTGCCGAGGAGATGACCTGGTGTGCCGGGTGGGGCGTCGCGCGTCCCCCAGTCCCTCGGCATCTGATACGGATCCGGAACGTTCGGCGTGGTCAGGAGGGGTGCCAGGAATGCCACCGCCAACAGGAGGACGATGATCACCAGTCCCGCCACAGTGGTGGGGTTGCGCAGGACCTGCTTGGACACCTCGCCGAAGCGGCGAGTACGGACGGCCCACGGTCCATCAGTGGGGATGGGTGGGCTTTGCGGAGCGGTGGAGATATCGACCATGGTTCAGCCTCCCAAGACGACGCGGCGATCCAGATAGGCGTACATGACGTCGACGATCAGGTTCACCGAGAGGAACAGGATGCTGGTGAAAAGGACGTAGGCCATGATGGTGGCCTGGTCGCCGCGCAGTACGGCGTCGGCCATCCATCTCCCGATCCCCGGCCAGCGAAAGATTATCTCCACCACCACTGTCCCCTGGAGGAGGAAGCCGAAGCCGAGCCCGATGACGGTGACGGTGGGTATGAGGGCATTTCGGCGGGCATGGCGGCGCAGCACCAGCCGCTCGGGGAGACCCTTGGCCCGGGCGGCGTCCACGTAATCCTCGTTGAGCTCCTCCACCAGTGAGGATCGCATCATCCGGGCGATGATGGCCGTGGCTCCGAAGCCGAGGGTGATGGCCGGCAGGGTCAGGAACCGGATGGCGTTGAGGAAGGCCCCCAGGTTGCCTGCCAACAGGGCGTCGACCGTGTAGAGCCCGGTGGGGTGGGCGATGCTGGCGAAGATTTCGGGGCTGGATCTGCCGGTGGAGAACCACCCCAGGTTCACCCAGAAGAGGATCAACAACAGGATGGCGAACCAGAAGATGGGCATACTGGCGCCGCTGATTGAGAAGATGCGGGTCAGGTGGTCGGGTAGCCGGTCGCGCCGTGCGCCTCCGAAGGTGCCGAGACCGATCCCCAGAGTGATCGCCACGATGGCGGCGAAGATCGCCATCTCGAGGGTGGCGCCGATCCGGCTGAAGAGTGCCTCCGTCACCGGTTGGGCGGATACCGCCGACCACCCCATGTCCCCTGTGAGGACGCCCCCGGCCCAGGCGAGGTATTGGACGGGCAACGGCTCGTTGAGCCCGTACCGTTCTTCGATCTCGGCCACCTCGGCCGGGGTCATCTCGTGCTCGAGATAGATGGCGATGGGGTTTCCCCCAACCCGCGAGAGGCTGAAGACGATGATCGATGTTCCCACCACGATGAGGGGGAGGATCATGAGCCGTCGGAGGATGTATTCCCGTATCTGCATGGTGGGCCTCTTAGGAGTCTGGTGTGGAATGCCGGCAGACGCCTGCGGTATCTGGTCTCATCGTCCCGGGCCAAGACTTACTGCGATTGGCGGTAGCGAAATGTTCAACGGCCTCCCTACGGAAGATACAGGAGCGGGCGAGGCGAGCTCGCCCGCTCCTGATGTGTCCTGCGCCTACTTGTCGAAGTAGGCGAACTTGATGCTCGGTCGTGGCCATAGCGGGTTCATGTCGAAGTTCTCGATCCACGTCCGATGCGCCATGAGCGCCCGCTCGTTGCCGGGAATGAGCCACACCGGGTCGTCGTAGAGGAGCTGGGCCAGCTCCTGGTAGATCTCGACCCGCCGGTCGGTGTCGAGTTCCACCGCCGCCTCGTCCACCAGCGAGGCGATCTGGTCGGGATCGGCATAGGCCTGACGGAACCCGTGCACCGAGCCCCAGTCGCCATCGGGGTGGATGTAGGCCGACATGAGGGCAGCCGGGTCGGCGAAGGGGTCGGAGTTCTTGATCCAGGCCGCGTACTGGAAGGGGTCCTCGGCGTGGGCCGAGTCGAACTGGGCCTCCACCACCGCCAGCACCTGGATCCGGAAGGCGGGATTGAGTTCGGCCATCGAGTCCGCCAATACCAGGCCGGCGATCTCGAAGATACCGCCCTCCTCGGCAAGCACGGTCATCGTGAACCCCTCGTCCCAGTACCCGGCCTCTCTGAAGGCTTCCTCCGCGGCGGCGAGATCCCGCTCGTAGGTGGGGAGCGACTCGTCGTAGCCGAGCATGCCTTGCGGCAGGTAATGGGGGACGACACCGCCCAGCCCGGCGAGGGCACCCTCGATGAAGGCCTGGTAGTCGAAGGCCAGGTTGAAGCCCCTCCTCACATTGACATCTTGGAAGAAGTCGAGAGGGATGGTGTCCTCCGGAGGCAACGCCCCGTCTGGGATGTCCATGTTCATCCCCATGTGGACCGGCTCCAACAGGAAGTCGCCCGAGAAGATCTCGACACCCTCGGCCCCCTCGAGGTCGCCGATGAAGGTGGGGTCGGTCTCGATCGAGTCGTAATCCCCGGCCTGGAGACCGAGTGCCCGGACGTCGGTGTCGGCCACCTGGTCGATGCGGACGTCGAGGCTGGCGGGCTCTCCCCAGTAGTCCTCGAATATCTCCATCTGGATGTTCTCGCCCCGGTTCCACGCCGTCAGGGTGTAGGGGCCGGTCCCCACCATGTTGCTCGTCATGAACTCGTTGACCACCCCTTCCTCGACGCCGCCGTTGGCCTCGACGGCCTCCTGGCTGACGATGGAGGCCACCGCGGCCGTGACCACCGAGTTGAGGAAGGCAGCGTTGCGCTCCTGCAGGGTGACGACGAAGTTGTTGCCGTCGACCGCGGTCGACTCCACCAGATTGGAGAGGATGCTGCTGTTGCCCTCGGGCAGCGCCATCGTCAGGGCGCGGTCCCAGGAGAACTTGACGA
>WHUC01000125.1 GCA_009377435.1 Acidimicrobiia bacterium | reverse complement strand
CTGGCGGCGTCCTCCTCCTAGAAGCACCGCACCGGGTGCGTCTTCGTCGTGCGTCCTGGCGAGCGGCGTGTCTGACCGCCGATCTACGCAACGGAATTCCACACCAGCCTCTCAGGAGGCCGGTATGAACTACATGTCACGCATCTCGACGCCCAGCCATCACCGCTGGCGGCGTCCTCCTCCTAGAAGCACCGCACCGGGTGCGTCTTCGTCGTGCGTCCTGGCGAGCGGCGTGTCTGACCGCCGATCTACGCAACGGAATTCCACACCAGCCTCCTGATGGTCCTCGAAGATCCTCGACCGCGTCGAACGCGGCGATGGCTGTGGCCGTTGATCCTGATCGTGTTGGTAGCCGGTGGTTTGTGGATTCTTGCCCGGGGCAACGACCCCGCGGGCACCGTGGAGCACCTTGAGGATCTGAGGGCAGCCTCCCTGGAGATCTCCCGCACAGCCAGCGTCGTCAATGACACTCTCGCCAACCTTGGCTCAACGGACCGTGACGAGTTCCAGGTGGTCATGTCCAATGGCACCGAGACCCTCGCCGAGGCAAAGGAGACCCTGGCGGCTGCAGCCGAGGATCCCCAAATGGGATCGGTGATGTTGTTCTACGACGCCGCCGTCGATCAGTGGATCATCGGTCTGACCTCCCTCGAGGAGGGGGTGCTCAATGTTGCCGACTTCCCGGGCAATTCGGCGGGGAGGGAGGGGATATTGTCGGGAGCGCAACAGCTCCGACTCGGCGACATCTCCTACGCGGCGGCGGCGGGCGCTCTCGAGGACGAGATCACACCCGAGCCCATCGGAACGGTGCCCACCATCCGCTTCACCCCTGAGGATCTCTCCGTGACCGATCTGACAGGTATCTACGAGACGGCGGCCGCTGCGGAGAACAGCCCGCTCGGTCTACTGCCATCCGTTTCGGTGGCACAAGTGGTGACGATCCCGGCGATGGTCACCGACCCCGCAGGGATCGGGGTGATCCCATACACGGACACGGTCACAGTCCAGGTGGTAGTGGCGAATGAGGGAAACTCGCCGTCGGTATCGGCCACGTTGGAGCTGCGGATAACCGCTACCGTCGGACCCCTCGAACCCCTGATATCGGAGGTCCCGGTCCTGGAGAGCGGGGAGAACACCACCATCGAATTCACCGATATCGCCGTGTCACCGGACACCGTCTATGAGTTGGCGGTCGTCCTCTCCGGTCTGGATGGCGCCGATCTCGACCCGGATGACAACAGCGTCGTGATCCAGTTCCGAGTCAATCCGGAGACGCCCACCACCACCACGACAACGCCGTCCGAAGACGAGACTGGAGACGAATAGGCTGAGCCCGTGCTCGATCCACAATTGCTCCGCAACAACCTCGACCTGTTGGCCGATTCACTAACGAGACGTGATCTCGATCTCGATCTCGATCGTCTCGTCGAACTCGAGGAGCGGTCCCGTCGACTACGTCACCAGGCCGACGAGGCCCGTGCAGCGCAGAAGGAGGCGGGGAGACAGATAGCCACCCTCGTCGACGAGGAGAAGGAGAAGGCGATAGCCGCGGCGCAGGATATGTCCGATCGGGTCAAGCATCTCAGTGGGGAGGCCGACCGCGTCCGGGATGAGTTCGAGCGGCTGTGGCTCGAGATGCCCAACCTCGTCGACGCCACCGCCGCCGATGGGTTCACCGAGGATGACGCCGAGGAGCTCCGTCGTATCGGAGACCAACCCGATTTCGATTTCGAGATCCTCGACCACTCAGGGTTGGGGGAGCGGCTTGGAATCATCGACACCGAACGGGCCGCCAAGGTGTCGGGGAGCCGTTTCGGCTATATCAGGGGTCGGGCCGCCCTACTGGAGCTGGCCCTGGTCCGGTGGGCGATGGATCGTGTCGTCGCCGAGGGCCACGAGCCCTTCCTTCCCCCGGTCATGGTTCGAGAACATGCCCTCGTCGGGACCGGTTTCTTCCCCGAGGCCAGGGACCAGGTCTACGAAATACCCGGGGACGACCTCTTCCTGGTGGGCACGTCGGAGGTTCCCCTGGCCGCATATCATGGCGACGAGATCCTCGACCGAAAGACCCTCCCCCTCCGCTACGCCGGCTACTCGTCCTGTTTTCGTCGGGAGGCCGGCACCTACGGGAAGGACACCGCCGGGATCTTCCGGGTTCACCAGTTCGAGAAGGTGGAGATGTTCGTGTTCTGTCTTCCCGAGGAGTCGCCCTCCGAGCACGACCGCCTCCTCGAGATCGAGGAGGCGCTGGTGCGGGAGTTGGAGATCCCCTACCGGGTGGTAAACGTCGCGGCGGGGGATCTGGGGGCGTCGGCCACCAAGAAGTACGACATCGAGGCGTGGTTTCCCGGCCAAGAGGCGTATCGCGAGATCACCTCGACCTCCAACACCACTGACTTCCAGTCCCGCCGTCTCAACATCCGGTACCGCACCGACGATGGGACGACACCGGTGCACACCCTCAATGGGACGGCGTGTGCTCTGGGCCGGACCATGCTCGCCATCCTGGAGAACCACCAGCAGCGGGACGGTTCGGTGATCATCCCCCAGGCCCTGCGACCCTATACCGGCTTCGACGTTATTGCCCCGTGAAGGAACCCCGGGGAACCGATGAGATCTTCGCCCGGATAGCCCGACGTTACGACCGGATCAATCGCATTCTGTCATTCGGTCGGGAACGACACTGGCGACGCCGCGCCATCCGACACCTGCCCGATGGCGTTGTGTTGGATCTGGGCTCGGGCACGGGTGACGCCGCCGGGCAACTGGCGCCGCGACGGGTGGTTGCCGTCGACCCGGTCGTGGAGATGTTGGCATTGTCGGATATCGGGGAGCGGGTCGCCGCCGTGGGAGAGGCCCTCCCCTTCGGCGAGGACACCTTTGACGGGGTCTTCTCTGCCTATGTGGTGAGAAACCTCTCCTCGATACCGGACACCCTCGCCGAGATCCACCGGGTGCTCCGCCCCGAGGGGGTCGCCGCCATCGTCGATCTCGGCCGCCCGCCGAATCGGTGGTTGGCGATGGTGCACCGGATGGGGTCTGCGATCACCCTTCCCCTGATCGGTGCCATCTTCGCCCGATCTCCGGGGGAGTACTGGTATCTGCACAAGTCCCTTGACGCCCTTCCCCCACCCGAGGAGCTCTATGCCGATGGCCCGCTGGTGGTGGAGAGGGTGTGGCGGATGGGTCTGTTCGGGTTCGTGTACGGGGTGGTGCTGAGAAAGCCGGTCGGCTAGTGCCCTAGTGGTCACTAGTTCCGATTCCTCCGCGCCCGAGCCACCTCCGGGGATCCGGGACAATAAGACTCACCGTGGGCTCGTTCCGAGGCGATGTCGACTAAGACCAGGGTGGCGTCGAGGGCACTGGATGGGTCGTCGTAGCGAGCGACGAGCTGTTTGAGGAGACGACAACGGTGGCGTCGACCCTGGGGGGACTCGTCGAACCGTGCCATGGCCACGTCGACCCGCATGTGGGCGACGTTGATGGGGTCTGCGACCGTCGTGGCCATGATGCGGTCATTCATCCTGATCGGGGAGAACAGAACCGTGACGAGGAGCGCCGAGACGACAATACCCGACGGTTTCCTGATCGCTATGAGACGGGCGACCACGACGGCGGTGGTGAGGGCGGCGGCGGGCCAGAGGATGGCGGTGTCCCGCCATGCCGACTCCCGTCCCGGCTCCAGACCCTCGCTGAGGGCGCCGATTGCCGCCCCGAAGAGCCAGACACCCAGGGCGAGAATCCCCAGCAGATACCACGACCGGGGAACGGTGGTGTTGGTTGTCGATCGCCTCATCACCGCCTGGGTGATGAGAAGGAAGCCGATTCCACACACCAACACGGCATAGGCGGCGACTATCCGGCTGGTGCCCACCGATCCCGGGGGGTATCGTCCCAGGGCCTCGCCGATCATGAGGATCGGCGACGTGAATCTTGTTGCCAACATTCCCAACGTGTCCTCGTCGATACCCGGCGCCGACGCGGCATAGCAGGACCCATCGGAGCAGATCCGGGCGATTATGACCCTTACCGGAGCAAACACCACCGCGAAGCCCCCGATCACGGAGACGGTCATCCGCAACCCCGCCGATCTCGTTATGACACCGAGTGCCCCCCTCCAGCCGTGTCTGGCCACGAGCAGCAACACCAAATGGCCGACGACGAGGGGTACGGCCACATACGCCAGCTCGATCATCATGGCGATCAACGCCCCCAACACCGCACCCAGGATCAGCATCCAGCGGGAGGCACGATCGGTGAGCGTGGTCCGACCGACGAGGGCGGTGACCGCCAAGGCGGTCACCACACCACCGACATAGAGACCGGGGAACAGCATCATCGGATGTTGGGTCGGTGACAGGAGGACGAGGAAGACCCCCAGGGCGACGACGAAGGTCCAGCGGAGAACCTTCCAGTAACCGCTGGTCATGGTTGCCGATGCCCGGGCGTACTGGCGGGTGATCCCGTTGACGACCCACAGCAGGGCCGCCACCATCGCCAGCTTGGGGATGGCGTGGAGGATGTGGCCGGGGACCCCGGTGAGGTAGGAGGTCTTGAACAGCGCCCAGTACTCCAGCCCGTACTGGATCCTGCTCACGGGTCGGAAGTTTCCCCTGTCGAGATAATCCGGGATCTGGTCGATGACGAAGTCGAAGATCCGGAGGGGATTGGAGCCCAATCTCGCCTCGAACTGGTAGAACGAGAACCGGGCGTCGGCGAAGAAGGGCCCGAACAGCCCCGGGAGCATGACCAACCCCACGAACAGGGTTCCCGCCAGCACGTAGCCGACCGTACTGTCGAGCCAACGGACCGCGCCCGAGATGATTCCCCACATTCGCGCTTTCAAGGGTCTCCTCCGAGGGTGCGACGCACGTTCTTCCCGGGCGCCTCTTCCACCTCTTGTCCCGCCTGGGACTTAGTGCTCCCCACCGTAAATACGGTCGCATGTTTCGGCGAGCCAGAGGCGTCGCTCGCCAGGACGCAGGACGAGGACGCACCCGGTGCGGTGCTTCAAGGACGAGGACGCCGCGAGCGGCGTCACTGGCCGTTGAAACGTCAGCGTAATTGCGGTGGGGTGCACTAGCCACATCTACCGTAGATGAGTCGGATCAACTGGTGACGAGTCCGGAACATGACGCCACTCCGAATCGAAACACCAATTTGTCGGTATGGTGTAGTCCACTCATTCGTAGAGAACGGAGCAGTCATGGCCCACCGGGGGGAAGCACACAGTTGGGACGTCAATGCCCGCCTCAACTGGCTGCGAGCCGGGGTCCTCGGGGCCAACGACGGGATAATCTCGACGGCCGGGCTCGTGGTGGGGGTCGCCGGGGCCTCCACCGGTCGGTCCGTGCTCCTCATCGCCGGTCTCGCCGGGTTGGTGGCCGGTGCGCTCTCGATGGCGGGCGGGGAGTACGTTTCGGTAAGTACGCAACGGGACTCCGAACGAGCCCTCCTCGAAAAGGAGCGGATGGAGTTGAGGACCATGCCCGAGGTGGAGCTCGACGAGCTTGCGGGGTTCTACGAGGACAAGGGACTCGGTGTCGATCTCGCTCGTCGAGTCGCCGAAGAACTCACCGAGCACGACGCCCTCCGCGCCCACGCCGAGGTCGAGTTGGGTATCGATCCCGACGGCCTCACCAACCCGTGGGCGGCCGCGGTCTCGTCAATGATCTCATTTGCACTCGGGGCGATGCTTCCGCTGTTGGCGGTCGTCCTTCCCCCAGAGGGCTCTCGGGTGCCGGTGACCGGGGTGGTGGTGACCATCGCGCTCGCCCTGACAGGATGGGTGAGCGCCCGTCTCGGCGTCGCCCCAGTCGGCCCGGCCGTCGTCCGTAATGTTGGTATCGGTCTCCTCGCCATGGCCCTCACCTACGCCGTAGGTCTGGGGGTGGGCACCGCTTTTTCCTAGAAGGCTGGTGTGAAACGCATGTCACACATCTCGACGCCCAGCCATCGCCGCTCGCGGCGTCCTCGTCTTCGAAGCACCGCACCGGGTGCGTCTTCGGCCTGCGTCCTGGCGAGCGACGCGTCTGGCCGCCGATCTGCACAACGGCATTCCACACCAGCCTCCTAGAGGTCTTCCAGAATGGAGCGGCCGGTCACATGGAAACCCTCGC
>WHUC01000124.1 GCA_009377435.1 Acidimicrobiia bacterium | reverse complement strand
GCCCACCAACCTCGATATCGGGACCACCCTGTGGTTCGAGAACGAGCGGATGCGGGTGTGGGAGATCCGGCTCGACCCGGGCGAGCGGGGGCCATTCCACATCCACACCCGGAGATACTTCTGGACCGTCGTCGAGGGCAGTAGGGGTCTGCAGCGCTATTCCGACGGGACCTTGGTGGTGCGCGATTACGAGGTGGGTGACACCAAGTATCTCGTGCACACACCCGAGGACTCGCTCATCCACGACCTGGAGAACGTGGGTGACAGCCTCCTCCGTTTCGTCACCGTCGAGTTCCTCGACTGATCGGTTGGCCCGTGTCCACGGTGTCGCATCCCCGATCCCACATGCCCCGGGTCCTCGTGGCCGGAGGGTCGATTGGTGGGCTGACGACAGCGGTTCTCCTGCATGATCTGGGATGCGATGTAGAGGTCTTCGAGCGGTCCCCGGCGGCCCTGGAGGGAAGAGGGGCCGGGATCGTGGTCCTCCCCGCCACCGAGCGCTACTTCGTGGAACGGGGAGGCGACGACGAACGGGTCAGCCACGAGCTGTCGTCGTGGACCTATCTCGACAGGTCCGGGAAGGTGTTGAGCGCCGATCCCGACCACTTCAGGTTCACCGCGTGGAACACCCTGTACAGGGGTCTGCTGGACGCATTCGGTCCGGACCGCTACCACCTCGACTCGGAGATGGTCGGGTTCCACCAGGGGGACGACACGGTGGTGGTCGAGCTCCACGACAGGCGCACCCTCGAGGGGGATCTGTTGGTATGCGCCGACGGGGTGTCATCGACGGGTCGCGGTCTACTTCTTCCCGACAGTGAGCCGGTGTATGCCGGCTATGTGGCGTGGCGGGGAGTCACCCGGGAGAGCGCCTTGTCCGCCTCGGCCCGCTCCCAGTTGGAGGATGCGATGCTCTATCAGGTCCTCGGTCGGGGTCATATCCTCGTATATGCCATCCCGGGACCCGACGGGTCGTTGGCGCCAGGGAGTCGGTTGGTCAATTTCGTCTGGTACCGCAACTACGACGAGGGGGTGGCGTTCGACGATGTGATGACCGACGCCTTCGGGGACCGCCGCCCGTCGACGGTTCCCCCCGGCTTGGTTCGTCCCGAGCTGATGGAGGACCTCCATGCCACCGCCGAGGGCGAGCTGGCACCGGTTCTCGCCGAGGTGGTGTCGCACGCCGATGAGATCCTGGTGCAGGCGATATTCGACCTGGAGTCGCCACGTATGGTCTTTGGCCGGGTGTGTCTCATCGGGGATGCCGCCTTTGTGGTTCGTCCCCACCTTGCCGCTGGTCAGGCCAAGGCCTGTGCCGACGCCTGGGCTCTGCACGACGCACTCGAGGCCACCGGAGGTGATGTCAGCGAGGCATTGATCGCATGGGAGCCGCGGCAACTGGATCTGGGTCGGAGCGTCGTGGATCGGTCACGTCGGATGGGCCGCCGTTCCCAGGAGGGGAAGATGACGCCGGGTGATCCCTCCTGGAAGTTCGGTCTGTACGACGTGGGGAGTCGCCATGGGTGAAGCCAGCATGATCGGCAGGTCGGTTCGCCGACTCGAGGATCGCCGGCTCATCACCGGCCGGGGCCGCTATCTGGACGATCTCAACCCGCCGGGCTGCGTCTATGCGGTGTTCGTGCGGAGCCCCTTCGCCCACGCCACCGTCGGGGAGATCGATGCCACCGAGGCCCGGGCCATGAGCGGTGTCCTCGGTGTCTTCGCCGCCGACGACCTGGGATTGCTATCCCGGATGCCCAATATGCATCCTTCCCCGGGCTCGGAAGACACCGTGCAGGGCTATCCCCTGGCCCGCGACGAGGTCTGCTATGTCGGTGAGCCCGTGGCGGTGGTGGTGGCCGAGGACCCCTATGTCGCCGCCGACGCCGCGGCATCGGTTTTCGTCGATCACGAACCCCTCCCCGCCTGTGTCGATCACACCACCGCACTCCAAACGGGGGCGCCGCCGGTGCACAGCGGATCGAACTCCAACCTCGCCACCAGACTGACCGCCTCCTACGGGGAGGTCGACGAGGCATTCCGTTCCGCCTCCCACGTCCACGGCGTCGACCTGAGACAGCACCGCGGTGCGGCCGCGTCAATCGAGCCCCGTGGGGTGTTGGCCGACTTCACCGGGGTTATGCCTGTCATGTGGTCGTCCACCCAGTCACCCCACAAGGTCCGCGATGTGGTCTCGGCGCATCTCGGGATCGACGACCTCAGGGTGATCGCCCCCGATGTCGGGGGTGGTTTCGGCCCCAAGGGGGCGGCCTACACCGAGGAGTACGTGGTGCCCGCCCTGGCCCGGACACTGGGACGTCCGGTCAAATGGGTCGAGGGCCGCCGGGAGCATTTCCTCACCACACACCAGCAGCGTGACCAGACCTACCACCTCGAGGTCGCCTTCGACCACCAGGGCGTCCTCGCCGGTCTGCGGGGCCGGGTCATCCACGACAACGGCGCCTATGTCCCCTACGGCTTCCTCCTCCCCATGACCGGCCTCCGGTTGATCCCGGGGCCCTACGTCCTCCCGGCGATGGATGTGACCATCGACGTCGTGTACACCAATCTCGTCCCCACCAGCCCCATCCGTGGCGCGGCCCGACCCAACGCCGTCTTCGCCATGGAGCGGGTGGTCGACTCGGTGGCCCGGGCCCTCTCCCTCGACCCGGCCGAGGTGAGACGACGCAACTTCGCCCCCTCCGATGAGCCCCACGAGGTCCCCCTGCCCTCGCGGACGGGTGAGCCCATCCGTTACGACGGTGGTGACTACTCCGCCGCCCTTGACGCCGCACTGGATCTGGCCGACACGACCGGCTTCGTCGAGCGGAAAGAGAGCTCGGAATCGAAGGGGAGGAGAAGGGGCATCGGCATCGCCTCCTATGTGGAGGACACCGGTCTCGGTCCCTCCGAGGGCGCCGCCGTAGGGGTGGGAGATGACGCCACCGTCGAGGTCAGGGTGGGGGTCTCCTCCCAGGGTCAGGGGCACGCCACGGTCTTCGCCCAACTGGCGGCTTCCGTGCTCGGTGTCGGCGTCGAGGATGTTGTCGTGATCGCCGGCGATACCGCGGCCTACCCGACCGGCATCTCCACCGTGGCCAGCCGGACCGCGGTCACAGCCGGCCCCGCCGTCCACGGGGCGGCCATCGGGGTGGCGGAGAAGCTGAAGCGACTGGCGGCGGAGATGCTGGAGGCCTCCGAGGACGATCTCATCTTCGGGGACGGGCAGATCTCGGTGGTCGGCCAACCGGACGCCACCGTCTCCCTCGAGGACGTGGTGGGGCGCGCCCGGTCCACGGGGCGGGAGACCGAGTTGAAGGTGGCAGTCGATATCCCCTTCGGGCAGGCGGCCTATGCCTTCGGGACCCACGTTGCCGAGGTCGAGGTGGATGTCGAGACCGGACTCGTCGAGGTGGTGGCGTACTCGGTGGCGCACGACTGCGGGACCGTCCTCAACCCGATGATCGTGGCCGGTCAGATCGACGGCGGGGTGGCCCATGGTTTGGGTAACGCCCTTCTGGAGCGGGTGGCCCACACCCCCGAGGGTCAACCCCTGGTGACGAGCTTCGTCGACTATCGGATCATGGGCGCCACCGAGGTTCCCTCGGTGAGAAAGATCCACACCGAGACCCCGTCATCCACGAACACGCTCGGGGTCAGGGGTGCCGGCGAGGGCGGCACCATCCCCGCCGCTGCCGCGGTGGCGGCCGCGGTCGAGAACGCCCTGGCCGATCTTGGTGTCGTCGTCGACAGTTATCCCCTCCATCCCGAGATCGTGCTCGATCTCATCCGGTCGGCGTCAGATGACGGGGCCACCCCCCGGTCGGTCGTCGAGTAGGGCCACGGCCCGGGTGGGGCCGCCGTGGGCGCCGATCACCTTGAGGGGGAAACCGACAAAGGTGAACCGTCTGTCCACCACCTCGGTGAGAACCAGGTTCTCGTAGTGGGTGATGTGCTCGCGGCGACACATCATGTGGGTCGGGTATGAGGTCGACGCGGGGTTGTCGGGGGTGGGCGAGTCGACTCCGAAGGTCTTGATACCTCGCTCCACGATCCACTCGGCCGCGGTTTCCCCCAGCCCGGCAAACTCGGTCAGATACTCGGGACTCCCGTGGTGGCGATCGAAGGTGGCGGTGTAGAAGAAACACATGTCCCCGGCGACCAGGTCGAGACCCGATGCGTCGAGGGCGGCGTCGAGATGCTCCGCAGTGATGTCGGTGTGGGGGGTGACATGGGAGACGTCGAGACATAGCGCCGGCCCGAAGAAGAGGTCGAGGTCCATCTGGTCGATGGTCTCGGCATCCGGTGCGGGGTCGAGATGGGAGAACGAATCGACATGGGTGGGGCCATTATCGTTGAGCATGAAACCGAGCGTCTGGAACGAGAATCCGCTGTCGAATCGGGGTGCGGTCTCCTCGTGGGTGGCGTGCTGGAAGGTCACGGTCTTGAGATGACCGGGATACACCCCCATCCCCTCGTAGATGTTCTGGGACAGGTCGACCAGTCGTGTCATCGTCCGCTCCTTCGGGACTCGGTGAGCGGTCTCCTCGTGTGGTGGGGACACCGCAATGGCCCACAGGGATGCCGCCTAATGTATTTTACAGGATCGCCGCCGAAGGAGTCATGTTGGGACAGAGTCGTCATACCGCACCACTGGGTCTCGAGGAGTCGCGGTCAATCGCCGATGCCGTGTTGTCATGGGGGCGGGACCAGGGGACAGGGGCACTCACCGTCGCCGTCCTCGACCCCGGAGGTCACCCGGTGGTGGTGCAGCGCGGAGACGGCTCGGAGTTTCTTCGCGTCGACATCGCCATCGGCAAGGCCTGGGGAGCCCTGGGGATGGGGCTCCCCAGTCGTCTCCTCGCCGAGAAGGCCGCTCACGTCCCCCAGTTCGTCACCTCCCTCGGTGTCATGTCGGGGGGTCGGGTCGTTCCCGTGCCCGGTGGTGTCCTCGTCCGCCGTGACGGTGTGATCGCCGGGGCCGTTGGGGTGTCGGGTGACACCTCCGATGTCGACGAGGAGGCGGCGGTGCACGCCATCGAGGGAATCGGACTGCAGGCGGACGTCGGTCAGGTGGAGGAGTGGCGTCGACCATGAGGAATCGCCCTCTCGCTTCGGGCCGACCATGAGGGCTGCGGTCGTGTCGGCCGTGGGTGAGGCCCCCGGTGCCACCGTGATGGAGGAGCCAGGACCAAGAGCCGACCAGGCGCTGGTCGCGGTGACGGCGGCGTCGCTCAACCCGGTTGAGATCCGGGTCGCCGCCGGGCGGATGGGCGAGATACGTACGCCGTATGTGCCCGGTCTGGAGGGGGTGGGCACAGTGGTGCGTTCTCCAAGTCTGGAGGCCGGCACCAGGGTGCGCTTCGAGAACCACCTGCCCGGCTTTGGGAAGAACGGCGCCATCGCGGAGCTGGTGGTCGTCGATGAGGATGCGATCGTGGAGTTGCCCGCTGGCGTCGGCGACGAGGTCGCGGCCGCCGCCGGCGTGGTGGGGATAACTGCGTCGTTGGCACTGAGACGTGCGGGGATGAGCCCGGGTGACCGGGTTGCGGTCCTGGGTGCCACCGGAGGGGTGGGTCAGATGGCGGTACAGCTCGCCCGAACGGCAGGAGCGGCATCGGTGGTGGCCGTGGGTCGTGACGCCGAGACCCTTGAGAGGGTGCGGTCACTGGGTGCCGATGCCAGCGTGAACCTCAACGACATCGAGGGTGACGACCTCACCCTCGCCCTGCGCGCCGGGGCCGGGGGTGATGTCGACATCGTGGTCGACACTCTGTGGGGGGTTCCCGGGATGGCGGCGATCGGTGCCCTTGGCGCCGAGGGGCGTCTCGTCAACGTGGGCAACTCGGCCGGTGTCGAGGTGGATCTCCCCCTGCAGGCGATGCGACAGAATCGCAGCGCGGTCATCGGCCTCTCATCCGGATGGACACCCCTCGAGACCAAGCTCGACGCCTACCGTTCCGTGGTGGAGGCGATAGTGGCCGGGGATGTGACGGTCGATTATGAGGTGGTGCCGCTCGATGGGGTGGGAGAGGCGTGGGTGCGGCAGGCGTCGTCACCCCATCGCAAGCTGGTGATCTCACTGGCGTGACAGACCTCAGACCGATTCGAGCCATTCGTCGTGGAGGTCGGCGGTGACCAGATCCCTGCCCGGTGGTCCGCCCAGATCCTCGACCCGAAACGTGACCGTGTACA
>WHUC01000123.1 GCA_009377435.1 Acidimicrobiia bacterium | reverse complement strand
AATGCCGTTGTGCAGATCGGCGGCCAGACGCGTCGCTCGCCAGGACGCAGGACGAAGACGCACCCGGTGCGGTGCTTCGAGGACGAGGACGCCGCGAGCGGCGATGGCTGGTCGTCGAGATGTGGGACATGTGTTTCACACCAGCCTCCTAGGGACCGTGACCATCGAGCGGAACGTACAGCCGGCGGGGCCGTTCCCTCGGACCCTAACTAGCCTCGGTTGCCCGTGACACGTCTCCTCCTTATCAGACACGCCCCTACCGGTGAGACCGGAACCCGTCTCAGTGGGCGCAAGACGGGCATCCACCTCGACGAGAAGGGAAGGGCCATCGCCGAGGCCGTCGCCGACCGTCTCTCCGATCTCCGCCTCACCGCGGTGTACACCTCACCGATCGAGCGGGCCGCCGAGACGGCCGGGATCATCGCCGATCGACACACTCTCAGCCCCATCGTCGACAAAGGTCTCATCGAGGTGGACATGGGCGACTGGGCGGGTCGAACCCTGAAGAGCCTGTCCCGGCTCAGGATGTGGCGCACCGTCCAACTCAACCCGTCGCGATTCCGCTTCCCCGGGGGCGAGCACATGGCGGAGATGCAACGACGTGGCGTCGAGGCCTGTGAGAGGATTGTCGACAGGCACCGGTCCAACGAGACCGTGGCCGCAGTTGGTCACGCCGACGTGATCAAGGCGGTTCTCAGCAACTACCTCGGTCAGCCGTTCGACGTCTTCCAGAGGATCGGCGTCGACACCGGCTCGGTGTCGGTGGTCGACTTTCCGCGGGCCGGCATACCGGCAGTGACCGCGATCAACACCAACGGAGGGAGAGGTGCATGGCGATGAACGATCTCGGTCCCGCGGAGAGATTTGCCGGGGGTGCCATCGGCGAGCCCGGCCACCGAAACTTCTACCTCCAGGTCACTGCCGACGGCGAGACGCTCACCTTCCCCTGTGAGAAGCAGGAGGTGGCCGCCCTGGCAACCCAGAGCCTCGAACTGCTCGATCTCGGTGCCATCGAGATCGACGACGAGGCCGTTGCCCGGATCGCCGCGGAGGGCCTCGAGTTGATCACCATAGACGACGAGCGATTCCGCATCGGTGGGATACGGATAGGCGTGCTCGAATCGGGTCTCATCTCCATCGAGCTCGACCCCACCGAGGACACCGAGGACACCGAGGACACCGACGACGGGGTCCATTTTGTGCTCAGCCCCGAGCAACTCAAGGCGATGTCCCTGGTGGCGTTGCGGGTGGTCGAGGCGGGACGACCCATATGTCCTCGTTGCCAGCTGCCCGAGGATCCCGAAGGCCATCGCTGTCCCTCGGTTAACGGACACCATCGATGATGCCGCGGCGTCCGTTGACGGATCGGCCCCTTGCGCTTACCGCGATAGTCGGCCGGCTCACGGATGCCTCCAACATCACGCTTCTGGCCGCCGACGACGAGGGCACAGAATGGATCTACAAACCGGGATCGGGCGAGCGCGCCCTCTGGGACTTCCCCGGCGCCAAGCTGTGGCGTCGCGAGATCGCCTTCTACGAGCTCGACCGACATCTAGGGTTCGGGGTCGTTCCCGAGACGGTCGAGGCCGTCGGACCCCTCGGTGTCGGTTCCGCCCAGAGGTTCGTTCCCTGGGACACCGGGTTCGACCCACGTACCCTGCTTGACCCTCCCGACCCGCGACTGTGGCCGATCACGGTCCTGGACATCATCACCAACAACGCCGACCGGAAACTGGGTCATGTCCTCGTCGACGGGCACCGGCTCTGGGCGATCGACAATGGTCTCACCTTCCATCCCGAAGACAAGCTCCGAACCGTTCTCTGGATGTTCGCCGGCGCCGAGGTACCCCGCGACATCCTCGACCCGATTCGCGATCTCATTGGCGGGCTGTCGGGTGAGCTGGGCGACACCCTCCGGGTTCTCGTCGGTGAGTTCGAGACGGAGGTGCTCGCCGAGAGAGTGCGCCATCTGGTGCAGTCGGGTCGTCACCCGAAGCCACCGGAGAACCGCCACGCGGTACCATGGCCGCTCTGGTGAGGTGAGGTTGGAGGATGATGTTCCTTAAGTGCACCCCACCGTACTTACGGTGCGGAGCGCTAACCCTGGGCGCGCGAGATCCGCTCGATCAGGGTGATGATCTCCTGGCTCTCGGTGGGGGTGATGTTGGGATCTGTGGCCGCCACCTCAAGCGAGGCCAACTCCCCAACGAGGAGACCAAGGAGACGTCTCGCGTCCTCGGAGTCGTTGCCGAGCAGCCGTTCGACCGGGGCGATGAGCGAGCCGGCGAACCCGGAGGCGAAGCTGGCGAATAGGTCTACCACGGGTCCCGAAGACGTGCTCCTCACCACCCAACGGCGCTCCTGGCCGTTGGAGAGGGTGACGGCGACGAGATACCCCCGCTCGGCACCGATCTCAACCTCGCCCTGGGCCGAGACACCGGAGTCGTCGGAGAGACCGGGTGAGGACGACTCGGCAAAACCCTCCCAGAAGTTCGAGCCGACCACGGTGCCCTCATCCTCGATACGGGACAGGATGTCGTCGGCCGGAACACCCTCGAGCAGCAGCAACAGCTCGGCCTGATGAAGATCGGTGAGATCGGTGGCCTCGGTGAAGCGGTCCTCGGAGACGAGGCCGAGGATGATGGCGACCACCCCTTCGGGATCGACATCCTCGGCCGATCCGTCGGTCTCGTCGGTGCATCCGGCGAGGACAACCGCCAATGTGGTCACCGCCACGACGAGGGGCCTCATTGGGGAATCCTGCCGTCGCGGAGAAACCGGAGACGAATCTCACGATCCCCGAACCCGGCACCGACCCAGACATAGCCGAGGTAGACCATACCGATCACCTCCAACCCCCAACGCAGCGGATCGGCCAGCGCCCGCTCCACCGCCTCCGGCCAGAACGACCCGGCACCGACGGGCATCTCCCAGCCAAGAAATGGCCACAGGAAAACACGTTCATCGGCCCACATCCCGTCGATGAGGAGATGGAAGAGCCAGGCGACCCCAAGGGCGAACCAGGCGCGGCGATTTCGCCCTCTCCGGGTCAGGATGAGAACGGCTGCCATATATACGGCCGGAACGATGAGGCTGTGGGCGTAGAGCTCGCCGGTAGTGAACCGGCCGGCAACCGTGGCCGTCACCAGATCGACGACGTCGGGGAACAGGGCACCGACCGCCAGGAACCGGACGTCCACCTTGGGATCCCTGAAAATCCATCGGAATAGGAACAGAGCCGTGGCGACGTGCCATGCGATCAAGAGCCTAATGCCCCTGCCTCGCCGAAACATGCGACCGTACTTACGGCGGAGAGCACTTAGACGACCAGGAGCCGGCGACAATGGACGCACCGGGGTGGATCGCTCGCGGCGACCTCCGACTGCTCGGCTGCGGAGAGGGAGAGACGGCACCCCCCACACACCCCGTGACCCAGAGCGGCGATGGCCACACCCTGCTTGCTCATCCGCAGTTTCTCGTAGAGCTCGACGAGGTCTGCAGGCACGGGGGCCACCGCCTCATCACGCCGCCCCTGTTTTCGAGCCATCTCGGCGTCGATCCGTTTCCAATCGGTCTTGATCTGGGTTTCGATCTCGGTCTTCTCGGCTTCGAGGGCCTCCATCCCCCGCTCGGTGTCCCCGACCGTCTCTCGAGCCGGGTCGAGCTTCTCCAATAGACCGAGGACGAGCTCCTCGGCCGACCCCTTCTGGGCCCTGATTTGGGCGACCTGGATCCGGAGGTTCTCCGTTTCACGGGCACTCATCCCCCCGGAGAACAAACGCTTCTCCGTCTCCTCGAGGCGGGACTCGAGGATGCTGAGCTCCCCGTCGGCCTTGTCGGTGTCGAGCTCGAGCTGGCGTAGCTCGTCACGCTGTATGCCGAGAAGCTTCTCCGTGGAGGTCAACTCGGTGTGGAGTTCCTTGTACCGCTCTAGCTCGGGGAGGCTCTGACGTTCGTTGCGGAGCCGATCCAGTTGGAGATCGAGATCCTGGACGTCCAACAGGTCGGCGAGTGCGGGCATCTCAATCACGGGGCCTCACGGTACCCGAGGTTGCGACGACACGCATCACCGGCGGTCCGAATGGATAGGGTCGTTGGTCAGCGAGACCAACACCCTTTGGTGTTGTTGTCTTGGGCTCATGACGAGGGGATTACCTCATCCCCCTGAGGGGTATGATTGGGGTATGAGACAGAAGACATCCGTCACACTTGCGCCGGAGACGATCCAGGCGGTCGATGATTTGGCCGGGACCACGTCCAACCGGTCTCGAATCATCGAGCAGGCCGTTCACGAGTTCCTACAACGCCGGAAGCGGGAGATACGCGACGCCCAGGACCTCGAGATCCTCAACGAAACCGCGGAGAAGTTGAACGAGGAGACGAGCGACGTTCTCGACTATCAAGCCCAACCTTGAGGAGGGGAGACCTTTACCGGGTGCGTCTACCGGGAGGTGGGGATCCCAAGCGATCACGGGTGTTCGTCGTCGTCAGCCGACCCACGTTGATCGACTCCCGATTCTCAACCGTGGTGTGCGCACCGGTCTACTCACGACGCGACGGACTTGCGACCCAGGTGGACGTTGGCCCCGACGAAGGGCTCAAACACGAGTCGAGCATTCACGGTGATGCCCTCGTGAGTCTGGCCAAGTCGGATCTAACCGACTTCGTCGGCAGCCTGTCGGCAAGCGGGCTGGCCAGCCTAGGAACGGCTCTACGGATCGCCCTCGACATCGAGTAGAGCTCCGACCCGCCAGCGGCGATTGGATTGTGTGACATGCGTTTCACACCAGTCTCCTAAGGTTCCCCTTATGAGTGGCGATCACGACCCCGGCCCGATCCGAGCCGGGGAACGGCACCGCAGGGCGCTGGCCACCAGCTTCGGTCTGGTGGCGGGTTTCATGATCGTCGAGATCGTCGCCGGGTTCTGGACCGGCTCCCTGGCACTCCTGTCCGACGCCGGTCACATGGCCACCGATGCCATCGGTCTCGGTCTGGCCCTGGCAGCCATCGTCGTCGCCAGTCGCAACCAGACGGGTGGGCACCACCGCACCTTCGGCATGTACCGGTTGGAGGTTCTCGCCGCACTGGTGAACTCGGCGCTTCTGTTCGGGGTTGCCATCTTTGTGATCCGCGAGGCGGTCATCCGGCTCTCGGCGCCGCACGCCATCCTCTCCGGACCCCTCCTCGTCGTGGCGGTGGTCGGGCTGATCGTGAACATCATCGCATTCCTCCTGCTGCGAAAGGGCGCCGTGGAATCGCTCAACGTCGAGGGGGCCTTTCTCGAGGTGATTGCCGACCTCATCGGGTCGGTCGGCGTGATCGTGGCGGCCCTCCTCATCCGATTCACCGGTTGGGACTGGGTGGACCCGGTGTTCGGGGCCGCCATCGGTCTCTTCATCCTCCCCCGGGCGTGGCGTCTTGGTGGACGGAGCCTCCATATCCTCATCCAGGCCGCACCGAGGCACTTCGACATGGGAAACGCCGAACGGCGTCTCTGCGACATCCCGGGTGTGGTCGACGTCCACGACCTCCATGTCTGGACCCTCACCTCGGAGATGGATGTCGGCTCGGTCCATCTCATGACCACGATCGACACCGACCCCCATCCCGTGCTCGACACCGCCAGGGACATCCTCGCCGAGATGGGGATAGCCCACGCCACCCTCCAGGTGGAACCCGAGGACCACACCACCTGCGCCGAGATCGAGTGGTAGCAGTCGTACGCCGACCGGGCGCTTCTCACGGCCAAAGTGGCCTGAGCGACTCTTTCCAAAAAGGCGGTTGCCTTCCAGTCAACTGGAAGGTGTAGGGTGGGTTGGGACCATCAATGAAGCTAAGTGCTCCCCACCGTAAGTACGGTCGCATGTTCCGGCGAGGCAGAGACGTCGTTCGCCAGGACGCAGGACGAAGACGCACCCGGTGCGGTGCTTCGAGGACGAGGACGCCGCGAGCGGCGTCACTGACCGTTGAAACGTCAGCGTAATTGCGGTGGGGTGCACTAAACCGACGAGGAGGACGTGATGGCTCAACAGACCTTCCAGGTCGCCGAGATCCACTGCGACAGCTGCGAGAACGCCATCCGCAACGCCCTCGGCCGACTCGACGGCGTGCGCCAGGTCGACCCCGACCAGCACAGCAACCGGGTTGACGTGCAGTTCGACGAGTCGCGGGTGGACCAGGCGGCGATCGCCGAGCGGCTGACCGATGCCGGCTACCCGGTGGTGG
>WHUC01000007.1:12698-34086 GCA_009377435.1 Acidimicrobiia bacterium | reverse complement strand
TTTCTGGCTGGCGGACGAGATGTCGGTGACGGCACGCTCGAACAACTCCCGGTTGTGCTGGGCGGGTTCCCGGAACCCGGAGATCTTCCGGACGAACTGCAGGGCAGCCTCATCCATCGCCTCGCGCTCCGCAATGGCGCTTCCGTCACGCAGTCTTACGATCGATCTACACATGGCACCGAGGGTACTGGCCGTGGTGAATTGCACCTACACGTTGAATCGGAAGTGGAGGACGTCACCGTCCTTCACCACATACTCCTTGCCCTCGACTCGTAGCTTCCCCGCCGCCTTCAGGGCCGCTTCGCTTCCGGCGGCGAGCAGGTCGGGGATGGTGTACACCTCGGCGCGGATGAACCCGGCCTCGAAATCGGTGTGGATGACCCCGGCCGCCTCCGGTGCCGTGGCACCCGTCCTCACCGTCCAGGCGCGGATCTCCTTGGGTCCTGCTGTGAAGTAGGTCGTCAAGGCCAACAGCCGGTATGTCGCCCGTGCCAGGGTGTGAAGCCCCGGCTCCGTGACTCCCAGCTCCTCGAGGAACATGCTGCGGTCGTCGGCGTCGAGCTGGGCGATCTCGGCCTCGGCCTCGGCACAGAGGAGGATCACACCGGCACCGGCCCCGGCGGCGACCTCGGCGACTGCCTCGGTGTGGGCATTTCCTCCGAGACCGTCCTCGTCGACGTTGCACACATAGAGAACCGATCGATCAGTCAGCATGTGGAGGCCCCCGACGATCCTCCTCTGCTCCCGATCCAGGCCGAGATCCCGCACCGCGGTGCCGGAGGACAACCCGGCGACGATCTTCTCGAGGACGTCGCGTTCGGCCACCAGCTCCGGAGCACCCGACTTCGCCGACCGCGTGACCCGCTCCAGACGTCTCTCCGCTCCCTGAAGGTCGGCAAGGATCAACTCGGTCCGGATCGTTTCCATGTCGCGCACCGGGTCGACGCTGCCGTCGACGTGACTCACATCGGGGTCGTCGAAGCACCGCACCACCTCGACGATGGCGTCGACGTTACGGATGTTCCCGAGAAATTGGTTGCCCAACCCCTCGCCCTCGCTGGCACCGCGCACCAGCCCGGCGATATCCACGATCTCCACGACGGTGGGGATGACCTCCCTGGGCTCTATGACCGTGTTGATCTGGACGAGACGCTCATCGGGAACGGCGACCACGCCCACATTCGGCTCGATGGTGGCGAAGGGGTAGTTTGCCGCCTCCACCCCTGCCGCGGTGAGGGCGTTGAATAGTGTGCTCTTGCCGACATTAGGGAGTCCGACGATCCCTGCTTGGAGTGCCATCGAGAGGCGAGGTTAACTATGGCGGGCGGTCGATAGAAGCGGGCAGCCCCTCATCGGGGATCAGCGACCCTGGACACACGACGGTGTTACTCGCCGGGTAGTGTCCCTCACAATGACGACGCCAACGTACGACCTCATCGTCATCGGCTCCACCCCCACCGCTGTCTCCGTAGCCGCCGAGGCCTCCCGGTCCGGTCTTTCCAATATCCTGCTCCTCTCCGAGGATGATCACACGGTGCCAGCCGATTCCGTGGATAGGTACCGGATCACGGTTCGTTTTGGCACCACTGTCGACAAGGTGGCGCGCGTGGATGACGAGCTCCTCGCTGTCGACACTCGGGAAGGTCGTCTGCTCGCCCATGCCGTCGCCGTCACCGCTGTGCCCACCGATCAACCGGCGGTGGAGATTCCCGCCGACCCCGACATCGCGGACCGGGTGCACCACAACATCTCCTTCGACCCCCGCCACCAGGACATCCTCGTGGTGGGATCGGGCGCGATAGCAGTTGGTCGGGCCCTGCGTCTGATCGACCAGGACGCCCGTGTCGTGCTCTGTCACACGGGTGCGCTCAGTGATCTCTCCTCGGTCGGCGCCCGTGCGCTTCATGACGCCGAACGCTCCGCCCGTCTCACCGTGCTCTGGGAGTCGACACCGGAGCGAATCGACAGTGTCGGGGGCTTCCCCATGGCGCACTTTCCCGATCGCCGCACACCCGATCTCCAGTTCGATCACGTCGTCTTCGACGTCGTCCCCGGATTACCGGAAGGGATCAGCATCGAATCGGATGCCGGCATCGTCGTCGTCGGCACCACCGATGCCATTGTCCCCGCCCGGGGATGGGATGAGATTCGCCGGCGGAGGTTTCCCGACCGACCGGTCGTCACCGTCACCCAATCCGAGGAAGAGGCGAGGGCCGCCGCCCAACTGACCGAGTCCTTCTACAACGGCGAGATCACCCATTTCGACACCGCCCACGACGAGTTGTGGCGGATCCGGGTCAAACCCGACCAAGGGAGCATGGCCCATCGCCCCGGCCAGTACGTGACGTTGGGTCTCGGATACTGGGAACCCCGCGCCGATGGCGCCGACGAGACCATCCCCGAGTCGAGAAGACAGAAGCTGATTCGACGCTCCTACTCGATCTCATCGCAGATCTTCGACGAGGCGGGGTACTTGGTTGACGCCGGCAACACCGACGAGATCGAGCTCTACATCGTCCAGGTCGCCCCCGACGCCGAATCGGTCCCCGCCCTGACCCCACGATTGGCGCTCAAGAATGTCGGCGACCGCATCTATGTGGGCCCCAAGATCGCGGGTCGTTACACGCTGGATTCGGTTACCGACCCCGCCACCCCCGTCCTGTTCCTCGGAACCGGGACCGGGGAGGCGCCCCACAACGAGATGATCGTCGAGCTCCTCGGCAAGGGACACCACGGTCCCATCCTCCACGCCGTATCGGTCCGGTACCGGTCGGACCTCGCCTACCGGAAGGAACATGCCCTTTTGGAGGACCACCACCCGAACTACATGTATCTGACGGTGCCGACCCGTGAGGCCGACACACCAAAGCGTTACCTCCAGGATCTCCTCGTTGACGGGACCCTCGAGGAGCAGTTGGGCGCCCCCCTGGACCCGGAGACCGCCCAGGTGTTCCTGTGCGGCAACCCGGCGATGATCGGTCTGCCCACCTGGGACGACGACCAACCGACCTTTCCCGAACCGATCGGGATGTGCGCACTCCTCCATGAGCGGGGCTTCAGCATCGACCGCCGCGGCCACACCGGCAACGTCCACTTCGAGGAATACTGGTAGCCGCTGTTCCCCCTCCGGAGGAGGGGGAAAGGTCCCTGCGAAGCAGGTAAGGGGGCAAAACTCCACTGCCCACCTTCGTGGGGGGAGGCCCCGACGTCAGTCCGTGGCCAGCTCCACGGCGACGTCGGGGGCATCGCCCTCGGTGAAGAGGATGCTCACGGCCGACGCCGCCCGGGCCAGATCCGACTCGGCCAGCTTCACCGGGCTCATCCGCTCCGCCGAGTCGGTTATCCGCAACGACGTCACCTCTGTGCGCATCGAGGTCTTGGCGTCCGACTTGGCGCGTCTCACCACGGAAAGGATCTGGGCGGTCCGGTGGAGCACCTCGGTGTCGCCGGCGTGCTTCTCGAGCTCGCCGACGGTCGGCCAGGGAGCGTTGTGGATCGACCCTTCCCGCCACCAGCTCCACACCTCCTCGGTGACGAATGCGAGGAAGGGCGCCAGCAAACGGAGAAACACACTGAGACAGAGCTGCAATGCGGCATGCGCCGAGGTCGCATCGGAACCCTCGCCGTATGCCCGGTTCTTGACGAGCTCGAGGTAGTCGTCGGTCCACGACCAGAACGCACTCTCGACGATCCCGAGGGCCCGGGCGTAGTCGTAGGACTCGAGCGCGGCGGTGGTGTCGGCGACGACGCCGGCGAGGGTGCCGACGATGGCCCGATCAATCGGTTCGCTGATCGACTTCGGTGCCAGGTCATCGTCTGTGAACCCGAGGACGAGCCGCGATGCGTTGAGGATCTTGATCGCCAGCCGCCGTCCGATCTTGAGCTGGTTGACGTCGAATGCCGTGTCCACCCCGGGACGGGCGTTCGCCGCCCAGTAGCGCATGGCGTCGGCGCTGTGCTCGGTGAACAGATCGAGAGGCGTCACCACATTTCCCTTGGACTTCGACATCTTCTTGCGGTCGGGATCGAGTATCCATCCAGAGATGGCGGCATGACTCCAGGGAAGGCTGGCGAACTCGTGATGGGCCCTGACCACGGTGGAGAAAAGCCAGGTGCGGATGATGTCGTGAGCCTGGGCACGGAGGTCCATGGGGAACACCGTGGCGAAGAGAGCGGGGTCCTCCTCCCACTCTCCGGCGATCTGGGGTGAGAGTGAGGATGTTGCCCAGGTGTCCATCACATCGGGATCGGCGCTGAATCCCCCCGGCTGGTCACGTTGGGAGTCCTCGAATCCGGAGGGCACATGCGAGCTCGGGTCGATCGGCAACTCGGCGTCGTCGGGGACGATCGGGTCGTCGTAGAGGGGCTTCCCGGTCTCCCCGAGGCGATACCAGAGCGGCAGGGGAACCCCGAAGTAACGCTGACGGCTGATGAGCCAGTCCCCGGCCAACCCCCCGACCCAGTGCTCGTACCGGGTGCGCATGTGATCGGGGATCCAGTCGATCTCCTCACCACGTGCGAGCAGCTCGTCACGCAGATCGGCGTCACGGCCCCCATTGCGGAGGTACCACTGCCGGCTGGCGACGATCTCGAGGGGACGTGTTCCCCGCTCATAGAACTTCACCGGTCGGACGGTCTCGGTCGGCTCGCCCGCCAGAGCGCCAGACGCGGTGAGCAACTCCACCATCCGCCGTTTGGCCTGGTTCACATAGAGACCACCCAGTTCGTTGTAGGCACCTCTCCCCTCCTCGGTGGCGATCCACTCGGGTGTGTCGGAGCGGAAACGTCCGTCGCGTCCGATGACGGTACGCGTGGGCAGGTCGAGCTCCCGCCACCAGGTGACGTCGGTGGTGTCGCCAAAGGTGCAGATCATGGCGATGCCACTGCCTTTCTCCGGATCGGCCAGGGAGTGGGCGACCACCGGCACCGCGACCCCGAACACCGGGGTCGTCACCGTGGATCCGAAGAGGGACTGGTATCGCTCGTCGTCGGGATGGGCGACCAGGGCGACACACGAGCAGATGAGCTCGGGCCGCGTCGTCTCGATGTAGACGGGCCCGTCATCACCACTCCGCTCGAAGCCGACGCGGTGATAAAGCCCGGGGCGCTCCCGGTCCTCCAGCTCGGCCTGGGCCACCGCGGTCCCGAAGTCGGTGTCCCACAGCACCGGCGCATCCTGGGCGTAGGCCTCGCCCCGGGCCAGATTCCGGAGGAAGGCCTTCTGGCTTATCCGCTGCGACCTCTCACCGATCGTGGTGTAGAGACGGCTCCAGTCGAAGGACAGCCCGAGACCACGAAACACGTCCTCGAAGACCTTCTCGTCCTCGCCGGTGAGGATGTGACACAACTCGACGAAGTTTCGTCGGCTGATCGCTTGCGGGGGGTGGAACGGCTCCTCCGGTGGTTCGAACCCGGGGTGGTAGGGAACGGACGGGTCGCAGGTGACCCCATAGAAGTTTTGGACACGTCGCTCGGTGGGGAGGCCGTTGTCGTCCCAACCGATGGGATAGAACACCTTCCGGCCCCGCATGCGCTGGAAGCGGGCGATGATGTCGGTGTGGGTGTAGCTGAAAACGTGCCCGATATGGAGTGAGCCGGAGACCGTGGGGGGAGGCGTGTCGATCGCATACACCTCGGACCGGTCCTTGGCGCCCGGGAAACGGTAGGGGTCGTTCTCCTTCCACCGTTCTATCCAGGCCTTGTCAAGACCATCGAGGCGAGGTTCGTCTGGAATGTCGCGCTTCATACCGGCCGCAGGGTAACGGGAGACGAGCCCGTGGTTCTCCACCCGCCATGGGTGGCCGCCGGCCGCTCTACTCCAGACTCTCACCCGCGGCGAACGCATCCAGGACGGTCGTCGCCGCCGGCTCCTCACGAACCACGTAGGCCACCCCGCCCTCCGTGGAGTCCACCACCGGGAGAGACACCGCCTGCGTCGTTCCGGCGAAGCGGAACCCTACCGCGGTCTGGAGAAGGGTGAGGGGCGAAACCGTCGAGTCGACGTCCATTTGACCGGTCACCTCGGCGAAAAGCCCGGGGCTCCGGATGAGACCGGATGGACTCGACGCCTTTGAGATGAGTTGGAGAAGGACCTCCCGTTGGCGGCCGGTGCGGTCGATGTCGCCACCACTGGAGCCAACCCACTCTCCATCGATGAGCTCCTCATAACTGCGGGAGCGGGCGTAGGCCAGGGCCCCCGCACCATTAACCGTCTGCTCGCCCGCATCCAGCTCCAGACCCGATTTCGAGTCGCGGGCCGGGTACTCGAGGTCGAGTTCGATACCACCGACCGAATCGACGATGCCGGCGAAGCTTCCGAAATCGACCTCGATGTAGTGGTTGATGTCGATCCCGGTCTCGTTGCTGAGCGTCTCCACGAGGAGATCCGGGCCCCCGAATGGATAGGCGGCGTTGATCCTGTTGGTACCGTTATCGGGGATTTCCACCTTCAGATCACGGGGTATCGAAAGTAGCTGTCGGTAGTCCCCGGTGGTCTGCATGAGCATGATCACATCGGCGCGGGCGCCCCCGAAGTCGCCGAAATCGCCCTCCATCTCCTCGGGGAGATTCTCCCGGCTGTCGGTGCCGACGATCAGATAGGTTCCGTTGCCGTCGGCCAGGGCGCCGAGCTCACCGGCGTCACCCATGCGCAGATCGGCGAGAAGGCCGACACCGATGCCACCGGCAACGAGGATGATGGCGAGGATGAGGAGACGGATGACCCATTTCTGACCGTTGCCTTTCCTCCGCTTGCGCCCCTCGCTGCGGGCGCGTCGGTTCGAAGAACGGGGTTCCGGTGTCAGGTGGTGCCGGTCCTCCGGCGGGAGAATACGCGTCTCATCGTTCATTACGGGAGTGCTCCTGGAAAGATGTCAGGGGGAGATCAGGCCACGAACGGGTGTCCGCGACCACCCCATGGTGCCACGATCACGGCGATTTCGGTACTTCGTGAACCGAGGGTGGAGGTCATTGCCTGGGACCAACCTCCGCCCCGGGTTCAACCCCTCGCGACTCACATGTTGCGGCGGTACTGGCCACCGACCTGGTAGAGGCGGCTCGACATCTGGCCGAGGGAGGCCACCTTGGCCGACTCCATCAAGGCGTCGAACACGTTTCCATCTCCGACCGCCTCCCGACCCAGTCTGTCGAGGGCCTCGGCGCTCCGCTCCGGGAAACGATCCCTGACGGACTCGACCGCGGCGATCAGGGCGTCCTTGTCCTCATCGGACGAGCGGACGAGTTCGTCGGGGATCGCGAACGGCGATCCCTCATCGGAGAGGAAGGTGTTCACCCCGATGACCGGGTACTCGCCGGACTGCTTCTGCTGCTCGTAGAACATCGACTGCTCCTGGATGCGGGTGCGCTGGTACTGGCGCTCCATGGCCCCGAGGACACCCCCGCGGTCGTCGAGCCGACGGAACTCGGTCAGCACCGCCTCCTCGACCAGATCCGTCAGGGTGTCGATGATGAACGCGCCCTGGAGGGGATTCTCGTTCTTCGCCATACCGAATTCGCGGTTGATGATCAGCTGGATCGCCATCGCCCGCCGCACCGACTCCTCGGTTGGGGTGGTGATCGCCTCGTCGTAGGCATTGGTGTGGAGGCTGTTGGTGTTGTCGTAGACCGCATAGAGGGCCTGGAGGGTGGTGCGGATGTCGTTGAACGAGATCTCCTGGGCATGCAGCGAGCGGCCCGAGGTCTGGATGTGATACTTCAGTTTCTGACTCCGGTCGTTCGCCCCGTACAACTCCCGCATTGCCCGGGACCAGATACGCCGCGCCACCCGACCGATCACGGCGTACTCGGCGTCGATCCCGTTGGAGAAGAAGAACGACAGGTTGGGGGCGAAGGAGTCGATGTCCATCCCCCGGGCGAGGTAGTACTCGAGATACGTGAAGCCGTTGGCGAGGGTGAAGGCGAGCTGGCTGATGGGGTTGGCCCCGGCCTCGGCCATGTGATACCCCGAGATCGACACCGAGTAGAAGTTACCGACGTCGTGGTCGACAAACCACTGTTGGATGTCACCCATCATGCGGAGCGCGAACTCGGTGGAGAAGATGCAGGTGTTCTGGGCCTGGTCCTCCTTGAGAATGTCGGCCTGGACGGTCCCCCTCACCCGGGACACCGTGTCTGCGGCGACCCGGTCGTAGACGTCGGCGGGGAGCACCATGTCACCGGTCACACCGAGCAGCATGAGACCGAGGCCGTCATTTCCCGCCGGGAGATCACCGCGGTATCGGGGGCGTTCCCGACCCTCGTAGAACCGGGCGATCTTGTCCTCGACCTCATCGACCATGCCATTCTCCACGATGTAGCGCTCGCACTGCTGGTCGATGGCGGTATTGAGGAAGAATGCCAGGATGATGGGAGCGGGGCCGTTGATGGTCATCGACACCGATGTCGTCGGATCGACCAGATCGAACCCGGAATAGAGCTTCTTGGCATCGTCGAGGGTGGCGATCGAAACCCCCGAGTTCCCGACCTTGCCGTAGATGTCGGGCCGGACATGGGGGTCCTCGCCATAGAGGGTGACCGAGTCGAAGGCCGTGGAGAGCCGTTTCGCCGGCATGCCCTCGGAGACATAGTGGAAGCGGCGGTTGGTCTGTTCGGCTGTTCCCTCGCCGGCGAACATCCGGGTGGGATCCTCGACGGTTCGCTTCAGGGGGTAGATGCCGGCCGTGTATGGGAAGCTGCCCGGGAGGTTCTCCTGGCGGAGCCATCGGATCCGGTCACCCCAGGAGGAATAGCGGGGGACGGCTACCTTGGGGACCTTGGTGCCCGAGAGGGTCTCGTGTACCAGGGGAACCTCGATGTCACTTCCCCTCACCTGGTAGGTGAGGGTGTCACCGGTATAGCGATCGATCATCGCGTCCCAGCCGTCAAGGGCCCGACGCGCCCTCTCGTCGAGCTCATTCCATGCGGTCGCGGCGGCATCCCCCATCTCGGGGTGGTCGGAGGCTACCGCCCTCAGATGTTGGGCCTGGTCCGCCTGCACCCGCATCCCCTCCGTCTCCTCGCCGTAACGGACCAGTGCGTCGATGATGTCGCCCATATAGCGCTCCCGGGAACGGGGGACGATTCCCGAAGCCAGCCCGGTCCGCTCCTCATCTGCGGTGGAGGTCTCGAAACCGCCGAACCGGTCGTTCACCTCCGTGATGAGGGAGCGATAGAGCCGGTTGGTCCCCGGGTCGTCGAACTGGGAGGCGATGGTGGCGTGGACTCCGAGACTCTCCTCGGGAGCGTCGAAGGCGACCCGATTGCGCCGAATCTGTCGCCGCACGTCGCGGAGGGCATCCTCGGAGCCGCGTTTGTCGGCCTTATTGATCACGACGCGATCGGCGAAGTCGAGCATATCGATCTTCTCGAGTTGGGTGACGGCGCCATACTCCGAGGTCATGACGTAGGTGGATACGTCGCTCGTGTCGACGACCTCGGTTGAGGCCTGACCGATGCCGGACGTCTCCAGGATGACGAGGTCGTACCCGGCGGCACGCACCGTGTCGAGGGCGACCCCCACCTGGGCGGGCAGGGCGGCGTGCTCCTGACGAGTCGCCAAGGACCTCATGTAGGCGCGTTCGTGGGGGAGGCTGTTCATGCGGATGCGGTCACCGAGGAGGGCGCCACCGGTGCGACGACGGGAGGGGTCGACCGAGATGACGGCGATAGTCTTCTCGCTGAAGTCGTTCAGATACCGCCGCACCAGCTCGTCAACCAGTGTCGACTTCCCGGCGCCACCCGTTCCGGTGATCCCCAGTACCGGCACACCCGACTCTGTCGCCCGGGTGGCGATGGCGGCGAAGACCTCCGGGTACTTCTCGGCATGGGACTCCCCGGCCGAGATGAGACGGGCGATGAACTTGCGTTCCCCGACCTCGAGCCGGTCGAGGTCGACGTCGTCGAGCTCGTCACGGGGGTGACGTGACCGCTCGATCATGTCGGTGACCATTCCCACCAGACCCAGCTCACGCCCGTCGTCGGGTGAGTAGATGCGGGTCACCCCGTACTCGCCCAGCTCGGCACCCTCATCGGGGAGGATCGTGCCCCCTCCCCCACCGAAGATCCTGATGTCGGGAACATCCCTCTCGAGACTCAGATCACGTAGATAACGGAAGAACTCCATATGGCCGCCCTGGTATGAGGTGACGGCGATGCCATGGGCGTCCTCCTCGATGGCGGTGTCGACGATGTCGGACCCCGTGCGGTTGTGCCCGAGATGGATGACCTCGACACCCTGGGCCTGGAGGATCCTCCGGAAGATGTTGATGGCGGCGTCATGGCCGTCGAACAACGAGGTCGCGGTAACAAATCGCAGTGGTGCCGACATATCTGCCAATTCTAGGAGGCTGGTGTGGAATGCTGGTATGGCGAATAGGCTATCAACCGCCTGGAGACGATACCCTCCCGTGGATGTGCAGCTTCGAGACAGTCTCCTCCCGAAGAGCGACGTGATCACGAAGGGGGAGTGGCGGACGAGGGCGGCCTCCTTTCCGACGCCCTCGGTATCGGAGAACAGGGCGGTCGTCGAACATCTTCACCGTTACCTCGCCACCAGACTCCCCCAGATCCTCGTCGGCTATCACGCCCTCGGAGACGAGGTGGATCTCGAGCCATTGCGACAAAGACTCCCAGGGTGGCGCTGGCTTCTGACCAGGGTGTCCTCGGACGACTCCTCGTTGCTCACGCTCCACGACTGGGGCGGGCCCATGGAAAGACATCGGCTGGGAATGACCCAACCGGTGGAGGACACACCGGAGGTGGACCCGATCCATGTCGAGGTGATCCTGGCCCCCGGCCTCCTCTTCACCGCCGACGGTCGTCGGCTCGGCCGTGGCGGCGGTCATTACGACCTTCTCCTGGCGCGGCTTCCATTAGGGGTGGAGCGGATCGGGGTGACAACCGAGGCCAGGGTGGTGCCCGAACTACCTGCGGAGGAACACGACATCCCGATGACCGCGATTGTCACCGAATCAGGAGTGCAGGGCGTCTAGCGTCAGATACACATGGGAAGGCTCATCAACGTCCCCAGAACCCTTATCACCCTGATCGTCGGTATCCTGGCGACGATCCTCGCGGCCATCGGTGTCATCATCATCAGCCGGTTCTCACCCACCAGTCCGCTCATCGACGCCATCGCCCGATTGTGGGCGCGATCATGGCTCACCGCTTCCGGGACCTTGCTGACGGTGGGCGGGCTCGAGAACGTGGACACGGACCGGTCCTACATGGTGGTGGCCAACCACCAGTCCAACATGGATGTGTTCGCCACCTTCGTCGGCCTCCCCATCCCGATCCGGTTCGTGGCCAAGGCCGAGATATTCCGAATCCCCCTGCTGGCGGCGGCGATGCGGGCGATCGGGATCATCGAGCTGGATCGCAACACCCGCCGGGCCCTCCATGACTTCGTCAACCGCGGCACCCAGGCTCTCGTCGCCACGGGACGGTCGGTGATGATCTTCCCCGAGGGCACTCGTTCGATCACGGGGGAGCTCGGGGTCTTCAAGAAGGGCGCCTTCACCATGGCAGTCGCCTCGGAGCTGCCCGTGCTCCCGGTCACGATCTCGGGGAGCCATGAGGCCTGGCCACCCGGCTCCCGCATCATCCGCGGTGGTCACATCGATCTGCACATCGATCCCCCCATAGAGACGGCGGACAATAGGCTCGGTGACTCGGGAGCACTCGCCGAACAGGTTCGGGAGCTGATGCAGATAAATTTGGACGACAAAAGAGAACCACATGGAGCGTGAGGCGAAGGTCTACACCCGCACCGGAGACGACGGGACCACGGGTCTCCTCTTCGGGGGTCGAACCGCCAAGGACGGGGCTCTCACCACCGCCTACGGGACGGTCGATGAGGCCCAGGCCCAGATCGGAGTGGCCCGGGCGAGTAGTGACGACCCCGACCTCGACCGGCTCCTGATCGAGGTGCAACGCGGTCTCTATGTGGCGATGGCCGAGTTGGCGACCCTCCCGGACAACCACCACAAGCTCACCGATGGCGTCACCCGGGTCACCGCGGGGATGGTCGAGGATCTCGAGACGGAGATCGACCGGGTCATGACTGTGGTGTCCCTTCCCGCCGAATTCGTGATCCCCGGTGGGAATGTCGCCTCGGCGCATCTCGATGTCGCCCGCACCGTGGTGCGTCGGGCGGAGCGGCTCTCCCTACCGGTGGCGACGGAGGACTCCTCGGTGAGCCGCTATCTCAACCGTCTCTCCGATCTCCTCTGGGCCCTGGCCCGTCTCGTCGAGGGTGATTTCACCCTGGCCTCGACGAAAGGACAACCTTAGGTTCGGGTGTACCTACAGGTACATTCTGGTCCAAAGTTCGCCCGGGTGTCTCTAGTCGTAGATCCCGGCCAGATAGGTCTTTCCCTCCCAGACCACACATAGAACGGCCCCGGCGGATGTGACCACCTGATATCGGTCGGCGGTGCCCTCCCGGTTCCACCAGCGCCCCATGAGACGCCAGGGCCCACTCCACGACAGGACCGTCTCCCAGCGGCTACCCATCCTTATCCGCACCGGCATGCCCTCGTCCCACTCCATCGCCACCGGTTGGGGGCGGGGTGGGACGAGGGTCGGGACCGGTGACGGGGTCGCCCCCGGCCAGGGGGCATCCGGATCCCTTTGGACCGGTGGTGGTGGTTCCCCCCATCGTTGCCAACCGACCCGCTCCGCCGGTAGCCGACCCCCCTCGGGATGGCCCACCACCACCCGATCCGGTCCTACCAGGGCCTGGGCGCGTCCCAGGGCGCGCTCGGTCTCGATCATCGAGGTGGTGTCCTCCCAGAACGACAACTGCCGTCCCTCCCCCGACACCCGGGAGGGGTCGATCCTGATCCGGGTTATCCCAATAGGGGAGGTTGGGTCAACGTCATCGGGTGTCTCGTCGAGCCAGGCCCGCAGCTGCCACCAGATGCGGTCGGAAAGGGACCTCTCGGTGAGGGGATCGATGGAGCGCCACGTCCGTGTCCGTGTCACACCGTCGCTCCTCGTCATCTCCACGAGGACCTGGTGGATGGAGAGCCCCTCCCCCGTCAGGGACTCGATCAGCCGGGCCGCCAACTGGCGGGAGACGAATGCCACCGAGTCGAGATCCACCAAGGGCTCCTCGAACCGGGATTCGACGGCCAGTTCCGTCGGGATGGGACGGGGATCGGTGGCCCGGTCCTCCCCGCTGGCGAGACGATGGGTCTCGAGACCCACGGGCCCGAAACGTGAGGCGATCACATCCCGGGGGAGATCGGCCACCTCACCCAGGGTGTTGATCCCCAGCCAGCGGAAGGTGTCGACCAGTTCGGTACGGTCGGCGTCGGCCATCACCCCCAGATCGAGCCCGGCCAGATAACGGGGGGTGTCGGTGACGATGTGTGGGGTTGTGTTCGCGGTCCTGGCGGCGATCCCGGCAGCAAAGGGGCTATCGGCCACCCCCACCCGACAGACCCGCCATGGCTCTCCCGAGCCTCCCCCACCACCCACCCCGGGCTCATCACCGGTGGCGGCGACGGCTTCGAGAAGCTTGTCGACGACGACCTCCACTCCCCCGTAGTAGCGGAGGGCCCCGGTGATATCGATCAGGACCGTACCCGGCGCCACCACCTCCACCCGGGGTACGACCTCCTCCATGGCCCTGACGACCGGTTCGAAGCGTTGCACCTCCTCCCCCGGATCCCTTTCCAGAACAACGGCTCCCGGTAGCTCGGACTCGGCCACCCGTCGATCCATCCCGATCCGGATATCGGCCTCCTCCTCCGCCGTCGGCGACACCGCCACGACGCGAGACCCTCCCGAACCTCCCCCACCCCTGGTATCGACTACCAGAGTCGGTTCATCCCACGTCGGTGCGTCGGGTCGACCCAGTGGCCAATACGGGAACCACAGACAGGCGATCCTCACCATCATCCTCCAACTCGAACCTCCTGGTCATCCCACCGACACCCCGTCCCGAGACCTCGATGATGAGACGACGTCTCATCAGCCTCCCGTGTCCCTGGTGGGGACCCTCCCAGGTCACCCCCATCCCTTTTATCCGGGTGTGGGACACCCCCCCGGGTAGCTCCCCGGTGAGTGGTCGGAGAACCACCCCCGATCCCCTCGCCCTCGCCATGGCCGCCAGACGACGCAGACCCGCAGACCCCACCCCAGCGGGCACCTCGGCGAAGAGGGCGCCGACACCACCCACCAGGGCGGCGGTGACCGAAGACCAGGATGCCGTCTCGGGGCAACGGACCACCACCAGACGATCCGGATCTATCCCCGCCTCCCATGCCGCCCCCGGTGATGCCCACCCCCTGACATCGACCAGGACCACCGGGGCACGTCGTGAGGTCTCGACCAACATCCCCAGACCGATCCGGGTCAGACCCATACCGGCCGGACCCACCAACTCGCTTATCCGCCCCCGTTGCAACCCGAGGGGGCCGATGTCATAGGGGGTATCAGGGAGGGACAAGATCCCGTCGATCGATGTGAGGGTGGTCGACTGTGTCATGGGTCAACCCAGACTAATCGAACATATGTTCGATTGCCGCGTGGACTGTTGTCCCCCTCCACAACATTGATACAGTCCCGGTTGCATGTCACAGACGCTGAGACCGAGAACCGTGGGGGAGATTCTCGATCTCGCCTTCCGGCTCTACCGGGCGAACTTCAAGGCCATGACGATCATCGCCGCCTTCCTGCTGGTCCCGGTAGCCGTCCTCCAGGCGTTGCTGCTCCTTGCCATAGGAGACGATCTGCTGTTCGGCCCCGGTTCGGTCAGCTCCCTTCTGGCCAACACCATCGGTGCCTTCGTCCAGCTCGGGGCCGCCGGGTTGGTAACCGGTGGTGCCAGCCATCTCCTCTTCAGGCACCTCGATGGGAACCCCACGACCTGGCAACGGTCACTCGGGGTGACGATGCGACGGATCATCCCCATAGCCCTCACCGCGGTCGCCACCCTTTTCATCTCCTCGGTCGGTCTCATCTTCTGTATCGCACCCGGGGTCTGGCTGTGGACGTCCTTCTACGTGGCGGTACCGGCCCTGGTCCGGGAGGAGATCGGACCGATCAAGGCGATGCAGCGGAGCTTCGAACTGGTCAGACCGCGCTTCTGGCCCACCCTCGGTCTTGGTGTGGTCGCCTACTTCCTCACCTCACTCATCACCAGTGCCGTCACCTGGGTGGTGACCCTGGGGTCGATCATCCCGTTCATAAACACCGACCCGGGAGAGCTGCCCGATCCGACGGCTCTCACCGCCACGGTCGCCGTCGGGACCTTCGTTGCCATCCTCATCCTCCTCATCACCACGCCCTTTCTCGCCTCGGTGGCAACGGCCCTCTACGTGGACCTCCTGATCAGGACCGAGGCATTCGATCTGGAGAAGATGATCTCCCAACTGGACGACGAGGAGAGTGGGGATAACCGTCCCCCCTCACGGCCCCCGGGAGCCCGCCCCGAGGACGTCCGGGGCGATCTCCCGCCCCGACCCCCATCGGTGCCGCCTCCCCCACCACCCCGGGATGACGGGTCCGATGACGGGTTCGGCCTCGACCCTTGAGACCGCCACGATCGCTTGGCGTCGGTGTTCTCCTCCTCGGCATTCTCATCGTGGGGTCACCCGTGTCGGCGCTGGATCGAAGCGCCGAGGAACTCTCCGCGCTGGTCCGTTCCGGCGATTGGGAGGCGGTCCTCGAGACGACGTCCATCGACGGTGAAGCCGTCAACCTCGGGGAGGCATTGGACTCCACCGACCCCGACCGCGCCGACGCCACCCTGCAACGCATCCTCGGCGACGACTCAGTCGAGGGTGCCGACCTCGATGAGACCCTGGACGAGATCCTGTCCCAGGATCGTTTCGGAGGGGAGAGGGAGACGCTGCTCGACCGGATCCGGCGGGCCATCGACGAGTGGATGGCGCGCTTCCTCGGCGGTCTCTTCACCTTCATCCCTCCCCTCCCCGCCGCCATCCTCGCCGCCCTGCTCCTTGGGGCGATGGTGACCGCGGTCGCCATGAGGACCTCTCGACGTCGGGCGATCGTCATCGAGAGGGAGCGAACCCTCTCCGATCTGATCCGGGACGGGGATGACCCCGCCGTGCTGGAAGGACGTGCCGAGGAGGCATCGGCATCAGGAGACCACTCGTCGGCGGTCCGACTGCGATTCCTCGCCGGCATCCTTCGTCTTCATCTCGCCGGTCGCATCGGCCTCGACGCCGGGACAACCGTGGGAGAGGTGACCGAGACCCTGGACTCTCCCGTCTTCACGCCTGTCGCCGTCACATTCGAGGAGGTGGTGTATGGGGATCGGGTTGCCACGGTCGATGACGACCTCCACTCACGCGACGGTTGGCGCCAACTCCTGGGTGCGGGTGTGCGATGAGCCCGAGCACCACCATGGGCGAGACAGGTCGCCGCAGCAGAGCCAACATCATCCGGATCGTGGTGATCCTTATCGTCGTCTGGGTGGTGGTGGCGCTTCTGACCACTCTCGAGGGTGACCGCCCGGTGCCCGGGCCCGACGGCTCCACCTTCGTGACCACCTCTATGGGGTGGGCGGCGTTCTACGAACTCCTCGATGGTGGGCCCGGCCGCTCTCCGATTCGGCTCCAGCGCGCCCTCGAGGAGGGAACCCTCGCCGCGGTCGACACCTATGTGGTCGCTGAGTCCCTCCATTCCGACACCCACACCTCTGACGAGATGAGGGTCCTGGCCGACTTCCTCGACACCGGTGGCACGGTCGTCGTCGTTGGGACCTCCAATCCCGATCTCGTCGACACCCTCTCCAATGGAAATATCGTGGCGGAGAGTGGTGATCCGGGCCCCCCGGTCGTCTCCACCGGTGTGGTGGGAAGGAGCGGCGATCTCCACCTCTCCGGGTTCGGCTCCCTCGACACCCAACCCGAGAGTGTGACCACCGCCGCGGGAACGAACGCTCCCTTCGCCGCCGTGACCGTCGTGGGTGACGGCACCCTCCACGTCCTCGCCGATCCCACACCCCTGGCCAACATGTACATAGACATGGGGGTGAACCCCTGGTTCGCCACCGACATGGTCGACGGGGTGGTCGCCTTCGATGAGTACCGGCTGGGGTTTCGGGAGTCAGGGGATGGTTTTCTCGGCTCCCTGCCGGGAAGATCGGCGGAGATCATCACCCTTCTGATCCCGGTGATTTTCGTGGGTCTCTACGTATACGGACGTCGTCTCGGTGTCCCCGAGCCGACCGGGGAGCCGGCCACCCCGGATCGGCGTCTTCTCATCGACTCGGTGACCCGCAGTCTCCGCCGCACCCGAGATCCCGTCGGTGCAACGGCACCGGTGCGCTCCACCATCCAAGGACGGCTGGGTGGCGCAACCGAGCCGGGCACGATGGCCTCCCGGGACCGGCTGCGGATGGCACTCACCGACGAGGAGCTCACGGCCGTCACCGACCCGAGAACCACCCAAGATGTTCTCCTCGCCGACCACGTGCTGGCCCGGACGACGAGGGAAGATGGCAGAAGGAGACCGACATGAGAGAGTTCCGGGAACGGGTTCACCAATCGGTGGGCAACGTCATCCATGGTCAGGGGATGGTCATCGACGGATTACTCATCACGTTGCTGGCCGGTGGTCACATCCTGCTCGAGGGTGTTCCCGGCACCGCCAAGACCCTCGCCGCCGACGCCTTCGCACGGACCCTCGGGGTCGAGTTCAGCCGGGCCCAGTTCACCCCCGACATGCTCCCCACCGACCTGACCGGCACGATGACACTCCGCGCAGGGGAACTGGTGTTCCGACCCGGACCCGTGTTCACCAATATCCTCCTTGCCGACGAGATCAACCGGACCCCGCCCAAGACCCAGGCCGCCCTGCTCGAGGCCATGGGTGAGGCCGGAGTCACCGTCGACGGCACCCGCCATCCCCTCGGTCCACCTTTCATGGTCGTGGCGACCCAGAACCCAATCGAGTACGAAGGGACCTACCCACTTCCCGAGGCACAGCTCGACAGGTTCCTGATGAAGGTGGATGTCGGTTATCCCTCCGCCGAGGACGAGCTCGCCGTCCTCCGCATGGATCGGGACGGGGTCCATCCCACTGCCATCGACGAGGTCGACACTGTCACCACCGCCGACGAGATACTCGATCTACGGGAGAAGGTGTCGGCAATCCACGTCAACGACGACGTCCTCTCCTATGTGTCCGCGGTGATCCGGGCCACCCGGGAGCAGGCCGCGGTCGAGCTCGGGGCGAGCCCCCGCGCCGGCGTGCATCTCCTCGCCGCGGCACGGTCCCTGGCGGCGCTTTCCGGCCGGGAGTTCGTCACACCTGACGACGTCAGCCGCGTGGTCAAACAGGTCCTCGGCCACCGGATCCTGCTCCGCCCCGAGGCCGAGATGGAACGCTACACCCCCGGTGACATCCTGACATCCGTCCTCAAAGCGGTGCCCGTCCCGAGATGACCCCGACCTCGAGAGCGGTCGGCCTTCTGGTGGCGGCGGCCCTATCGAGCGCGGTGCTGCCCGTGTGGGTCGTACTCGTCGTGATGGTGGTGGTCGGCGCCATCTCCGTGGGAGACGCCCTCACGGTGCGCCACGTCCCGGCCATCGTGGTGGAGGCGCCGGAGATACTCAGTCGGGGCGTCCCCTCGATATTGAAGGTCTCGGTCGACCGGATTGACACCAGGGTTCGACAGAACGTCGCCAGCGCCGATCTGACCATCGCCCAACCGGAGGGTTGGAACGGGATCGACACCACCATCGTCTCCACCCGACGAGGGCGCCATCGACTCGGTCCGATATCCACCCGGGCCATTGGTGGTCTTGGTATGGGTGCCTGGTATCACCGCGTCGACAGCGGTCACGAATTCGTCGTCTACCCCGACATGCCTGCGGCGCGACGCCTCGCCATGGAGGTAAGGACGGGAGTCTTCCGCGACGAGGCGAAGCGATCGCGGGGGCCGTTAGGACTGGGGACCGACCTGGAGAGCATCCGTGAATACGTCCCCGACGACGACATCCGACAGGTCAACTGGATGGCCACCGCCCGGGTCGGAACCCCCATGACCAACACCTATCGTCTCGCCCGTGACCAGGACGTCATCTGTGTCCTCGACACCGGACGTCTCATGGCCGCACCCGTGGGTGATCGGAGCCGGATGGATGCGGCGGTGGACGCCGTCGCCGCCGTCGCCGCGGTCACCGAGGTCGTCGGCGACAGGGTGGGTGTGATCGTCTTCAGCGATCGGGTCCTCCGCACCGTGAACCCTCGGAGTGACGGTGCCGATGCCGTCCTCGCCGCCATCCACGACCTCGAGGCCGACTCCGTCGACGCCGATTACGAGGCGGCCTTCCGGTGGGTGACGGGACGCAAACACGCCTTTGTTCTGGTACTCACCGATCTCATGGACATGAGTGCCGGAGCACCCCTGGTGGACGCCCTGCCGATCCTCTTGAGAAAGCACTCTGTGACGATCGCCTCTGTGCGCGACGAGGCGGTCTCGAACCCACTACGACATCCGGCCGAGTCGGTCACCGAGGCGCTCGAGACCGCGGTGGCCGCCGCTCTCGACGCGGACCGGGCACAGCTGGTGACCCGCATCTCGGCGATGGGAGGGACGGTCATCGACGCACCGGTCGATGCCCTGTCGGCCCGCTCGGTGGCGGCCTATCTCAGAGGGAAGAGGATGGCGCGGGTGTAACCCGCCCCCGCCAGACCACCAACCCGAGAAAGATCGCCCACAACACGACACCGATGATGAGAGTGGGCAGCCACGAGAGACCGGTCCGGCTGGCGAAACCCTCGACAAAACCGGCGAGCACCAGCCATGGCGCCGTTCCCAGGGCGATCCGGATACCGGCGCCCCCCTCGATCGCCACCGACCGTCGCCGGGTGAGGTTGCTCGGTCGGAGCATCGACCGCCCCAGGGCGAGGCCGGCCCCTCCCCCGATGACGATGCATGTGAGTTCCAGGAATCCGTGTGCCGCCAGGGCGGCCACGACGAGCTTCCCATTACCCGCGGTCACCCCGAGGGCGCCCACACCGCCCAGGAGCAGGCCGTTGTACAACAGCACGTAGGCGGTCCCCAGGCCCCAGGTGATTCCGAGGGCGAGCGCATTCAATGTCACCCCGATGTTGTTGGTGAGCACCGCCGTCGAGAAACCGATGAGCCCGGGGCTCCCGTATCCCTGGTCGGTGGTTTGCTCGGTGGTCACCCAGAGGAATTCGGGTGGGAGGAGTGAGGTGAGTCCTTCCGGCTGGGTAGCCGCCCACCACGCCCCGAATGCGGCGGGGAGGACCAGGAGTGCGGTGGCAAGGGCCATCGCCCGACGCCGCTCCCAGATGAGCCGCCAATACCCGGTGGCGAGGAAATCGGTGACGGCCCTGATCCGTCCCGTCCCCTGGTAGACGAGCCCCCGGGAGCGGACGACGAGATCGTCGAGGCGAGCCGTGACCGGGTCACCGGGGTACCGCCGCCTCGCATAGGCGAGATCGGCGGTGGCCTCCCTATAGAGGCGGGTAAGCCGGTGTATTCCGTCGGCGCCGAGACGTTCGGGTCGGCCCCGAGCGGAGTCGAGGAAGCCCGAGATCTCGGTCCATCGTGGTGAACCCTTCTCCACGAATTCGGTTAGTTTCATGATGACCGCCGATGGAGACCTTCTCTTGGACGGATCGTACAACCAACAGCCCCTGGCTTCGACTCCCCGGGAGACCACCGTCATCCGCACACCGGAGGGTCTCGATCTCGAGCTTCAACTGGCCGGTCTCGGCAGTCGGTTCGGTGCCGCCCTCGTCGACTTTCTCATCCAGACGGTGATGATGATCGCCGCCTTCATCGCCTTCGGTGTCACCGGGGCGATGAGCAACGGCGACCTCGGTCTCCTCTTCTGGGGTTTCGCCTCCCTCACGGTGACCCTCATCCTCCTCGGATACCCGATCCTCTTCGAGACGCTCAACAACGGTCAGAGCCCCGGGAAGCGGATATTCAACCTGCGTGTCCTCGGACCGGACGGCCAGCCGGTGACGTTCTGGCGGTCGACCACGAGGAACATCGCCCGGGTGGTCGACTTCCTCCCGGCCAACTATCTGGTCGGCCTGGTAGCGATTCTCGTGAGCGGGGAGAATCGGCGAGTGGGCGATCTCATGGCCGACACACTGGTGTGTGTCGACCGCACCACCGTGGAGCGTCCGTCGTTGCCCCCCATGGCTACCGCCCCGGGATGGGACGCCACCGCGGTCACAGCAGAGGAGGTGCAGGCCATCCGGGCCTTCCTGGAACGACGCCCCCAACTCCATTTCGACCGGCGGAGGGACCTGGCAGCCCGTCTCGCCGCGAGAATCCGTAACAAGATCCCCGAGTCCTCCTCCTACCAGGACGAGGCCGTCCTCGAACTCGTCCTCGCCGAGAAGCTGAGTCGGGATTTCTAGAAAA
>WHUC01000007.1:0-12522 GCA_009377435.1 Acidimicrobiia bacterium | reverse complement strand
GTCTTGGGCCAGTCATCCTTGAGGAGTCGGGATAGGGAACGGTCGGCGAGGAGCTTGCCCCCGGTCTGACAGGTGGCGCAGTAGTTGGTCTCGTTGGAGCTGTACACGATGCGCTGCACCGGCGAGCCGCAGCGGGGGCAGGCCTCCTTGTACTTGCCGTGGACGGCCATCTCGGCCCGGAACGCGGTCACGCGGGTGGGCCATCCCTCCCCCACCTGGTGGCGGAGGAGATCGGTCCACCTGGTGAGAGAGGTCACGGTTGCCTTGTGGAGTCGCTCTATCTCGGTCTCATCGAGTTGCTTGGTCCGTGCCACCGGGGAGAGCTGTGCCTCCCACAGGATCTCATCGGAGAAGGCGTTTCCGATGCCGGAGAAGACATGGGGGTCGGTTAGCGCCCGCTTCAGGGTGCGGTTCTGCGCGGTGAGGACGGCGGCGAACTCCGCACTGGACACGTCTAGTGGCTCGACACCGCCTCGGTCCTCGTTACGCACCGCCTCCTCGGAATCGAATACCCATATCCCTGCCCGTTTCTTGGTCCCCTGCTCGGTGAGAATGAGGGTTCCGTCGTCGAAGTCCCAGGCGGCGAGCCCGACCTTCTTGGGTATGGCGGCACCCTTCCCATCCTTCCACTGTAGTCGTCCCGCCACCATGAGATGGATGACGACGAACAGCTCGCCGTCGTCGAGATGCCACACGATACGTTTCCCGATACGGGACAGACCGGTCACCGTGGCGCCGACGATGCTGTCGTAGGGAGGGTCGTAGGTCCTCAGCACCGACGGCGAGAGGACGCGAAAACCCCGAATCTCCTCGTCGGCGATCCTGCGGTCCAATGCCTCCAGATACACCACGATGTCGGGAAGTTCGGGCATCAGAAGAGGGTACCCGGTGTACGGAAACCGCACCCGGGGAACTACTCTCGGTCGCCCCCATGCCTGACTACATCTACTCCATGTACCGCCTGTCCAAGCACGTTCCACCGGATCGGGACGTGCTGCGCGACATCTCCCTCTCCTTCTATTACGGCGCCAAAATCGGTGTCCTCGGGCCCAACGGTGCCGGGAAGTCGACCCTCTTGCGGATCATGGCCGGCCTCGACGACGAGTTCGACGGCGAGGCGCAACTGGCCGACGGGGCCACGGTCGGTTTCCTCGAGCAGGAGCCCACCCTCGACCTCGACCGGAACGTCAGGGAGAACGTCAGGGACGGTGTCGCCGAGACACGCCGTCTTCTCGACGAGTACAACGAGGTCCTCGCAAGGTGGGCCCACCCCGACGCCGACTACGACGCCCTCGGCAAGAGTCAGGAGGCACTGGAGAAGAGGATCGAGGCGGCCGACGCCTGGGATCTCGACCGGAACGTGGAGATGGCGATGTCGGCCCTGCGTGTCCCCCCGGGAGACCGCGATGTCACCACCCTCTCCGGTGGTGAGCGTTGCCGGGTTGCACTGTGCCGTCTTCTCCTCTCCCATCCCGATCTTCTCCTCCTCGACGAGCCCACCAACCACCTCGATGCCGAGTCCGTGGCCTGGTTGGAGCGGTTCCTCGCCGACTACACCGGCACCGTCGTGGCGGTGACACATGACCGCTACTTCCTCGACAACGTGGCGCGATGGATCCTCGAGCTAGACCGAGGCCGGGGGCGGCCCTTCGAGGGCAATTACTCGGCGTGGCTGGAGCAGAAACAGACCAGGCTGGCCCAGGAGGAGAAGGAAGCCTCGAATCTGCAGCGGACCATCGAACGGGAGCTGGAGTGGGTGCGAATGTCCCCCCGGGCCCGTCAGGCCAAGGGAAAGGCGCGGCTGGGTCGTTACGAGCAGCTCGTGGCCCAGGCCGAGCAGGCCGAAAGGGGTCCAGCCAATCTCTCGCTGACCATCCCCTTCACCCAGCGGCTCGGAGACAAGGCGATCGTCACCGAGGCCCTCACCAAGGGCTATGGGGACCGCATCCTCATCGACGGTCTCGACTTCGATCTTCCCCCGGCGGGCATCGTGGGGATCGTCGGCCCCAACGGTGCCGGGAAGACGACGCTGTTTCGAATGCTCATCGGGGCCGAGGAGCCCGACTCGGGAACGATCGAGATCGGCCCCACCGTCGATCTCGGCTACGTCGACCAGCACCGGGACAATCTCGACCCCGTCAAGACGATCTACCAGGAGATCTCCGGTGGTAACGATCTCCTCAAGATCGGGAAGAGAGAGATCAACGCCCGAGCCTATGTGGCGTCACTGAACTTCCGGGGCTCCGATCAGCAGAAAAAGGTGGGAGACCTCTCCGGTGGGGAGCGCAACAGGGTCCACCTCGGGATGATGCTGCGCGATGGGGGAAACCTCATCCTTCTCGACGAACCCTCCAACGACCTCGACGTCGACACCCTGCGCGCCCTCGAGGAGGCCCTCCTCGAGTTCCCCGGGTGCGTCCTGGTCATCTCTCACGACCGCTGGTTCCTAGACCGCATATGCACCCACCTCCTCGCCTTCGACGGCGACGGCACCGTCACCTGGTTCCCCGGCAACTGGACGGAGTACGAGGATTCCGTTTTCGCGCGTTTAGGCGGGCGTATGTGACGGCCTAAACGCGCGAAAACGGTAGGTGCTTGAGGGTCAGTGGGCCCCCACCACACCGAGGAGGTGCTCCTTGGCGACGGGGTCGAGGAAGCTGGACCGGACCGAGTTCGCCGCGATAGTGCGGAGGGTTTGGTGGTCGAGGTCGAGCTCGGTGGCGGTGCGCTCGTAGCTGGTCCCGACGTATCCGCCGAAATAGGCGGGGTCATCCGAATTGATGCTGACCACGAGGCCCTCGGCCAGCATCTCCGGGAGGGGATGCGACCCGAGGTCGGGCACCACCCGCAACGCCACATTGGAGAGGGGGCATACCGTCAGTGGGACCTGGTCACGACTTAATCTCGCCACAAGATCGGGGTCCTCGAGACACCGCACCCCATGGTCGATCCGCTCGACACCGAGATCATCGAGGGCGCTGCTGATATAGACGGGTGGACCCTCCTCGCCGGCATGGGCCACCGCCCTCAATCCGAGTCCACGGGCTTTCTCGTACACTTCGACGAACTGATGGGGCGGATGGCCCGTCTCCGAGCTGTCGAGGCCGACGGCGATGACCCCGTCGAGATGGGGCTCAGCCTCCCGCAGGGTGGCCATGGCGGCGTCGAGCGGCAGATGACGGAGAAAACACAGGATGAGGTCGGCGCTCACCCGATCGGCGGCGGCCTCGATGGCGTCCCTGAACCCACCCATGAACACCTCGTAGCCGACGCCCCGCCCGGTGTGGGCCTGGGGGTCGAAGAAGATCTCGGCCCGTCGCACCCCGGCGGCGACCGCCCTGTCGAGGTAGGCCGCCATCAGGGCGGCGAAATCGTCCCTGGTGCGAAGCACCGCGGCCCCCTGGTAGTAGATGTCGAGGAAGGACTGCAGATCGGTGAAGTGATAGGCCGCCCGGGCCGCGTCGATATCGGAGAAGGGCAGCTCAATGCCGTTGCTCTGGGCAAGGGAGAACATCATCTCGGGTTCGAGGGTCCCCTCGATATGAACATGGAGCTCCGCCTTGGGAAGCGCGTTCACCCAGGTTGGCTCGATCTTCATACCCCGCCCTCGAGGGCGACATGCTCGGGTCGGATGGGGACCCGGGGCAGAGCGAGACCGGTTGCCTCCCTGATGGCTGCCGCTACCGCTGCCGTCGACGAGATGGTCGGGGGCTCGCCCACACCCTTGGCCCCGTGGGGGCCCCACGACCCCTCCTGCTCGATGAGGAGGGCCTCCACATCGGGGGCGTCGAGGACGGTGGGCAGCAGGTAGTCGGTGAATGTGGGGTTGCGGATCACCCCGCCCTCCACGATCAGCTCCTCCATCATGGCCAGACCCACCCCCTGCAGGATCCCCCCCTCGATCTGACCCCGGACCGACTCGGGGTTGAGGGCCTTCCCCACATCCTGGGCGGTGTCGATCCTCACCACCCGCACCAACCCCAGTCCGACATCGACATCGACAATGGCCCGGTGGCCGGCGACGGCGAAATCGGCATGCAACGTTCCTTGCCCGTTCTCGTCGGGCTCTTCGGTGGGGGGATGCCGGAAGGTGGTGGTCTCCTCCCATCCCCCACTCGCCAACTCGGCGTAGGGGACGACCAGCTCCCCGTCCCGCCAGACACCGTCATCATCGAGATACTCGCCGGCGAACTCGGTCAAGACGCGGTCGCGGAGCGCGGTGGCAGCGGCGAGGACGGCCCCACCCGTGAGTTGGGTTTGACGGGACGCCGAGGTCGATCCCGCCGAACCGATCCGGGAGGTGTCGATATGACGCACCTCGACGTTCCCGATGCCCAGTGCCGAGCGGGCGATCTGACCGACGACGGTGACCAAACCCTGGCCCACCTCTATGGCGGCGGTCTCCACGATGGCGCCCTGGGGCGAGAGCAGCACCCGGGCCTGGGCGTAGTCGTCGGAACCCTCGGAGAACCCGAGGTTCTTGATCCCGAAGGCGTATCCCACCCCACGACGAACGTCACGGCGTTCGGTAGTGAGACCGGTGCCCCCGGGAAGACGAAGCGGGTCCTCGGAATCGTCGTCCTCCGGCATGGGCATGGCCACGAGGGAGTCGATGACCTCTCGGGTGGGTAGGGGCGTGTCGATCCTCTGACCGGTGGTGGCCAGGGCGTCCCCTGTCGCCAGGGCGTTGCGTCGTCGCAGCTCGAGGGGGTCCATATCCAGGGCGGCGGCGAGCCGATCCATCTGCGCCTCGTGAGCGAAACACACCTGGACCGCCCCAAAACCCCGCATCGCACCACAGGGCGGATTGTTGGTGCGGACCCCGACACCGTCGACGTTGACGTTGTCGCACTTGTACGGGCCCACGGCGAAATAACAGGCGTTGCCGAGGACGGCCGACGTGGTGGACGCATAAGCCCCACCGTCGATGAGCACATCGGCCTCCACCCGAACGAGCCTTCCGTCCTCGTCGGCCTCGTGGCGGTAGCGGAGACGGGCGGGATGACGGTGGACATGACCGGTGAACGACTCGGAGCGTTGGTAGACCTGCTTGACCGGGCGTCGGGTATAGAGGGCGAGCATGCAGAGGTGGATGTGGAGGTTGACGTCCTCGCGGGCCCCGAATGCCCCCCCGATCCCGGTCGGATGGGAGCGGACCATCTCCGCTGTCAAGTCCAGGCTCGCCACGATCTGGGAATGGTCGGCGTGGACATACTGGGTGGTGGCGTAGAGGTCGACACCACCCTCCCCGTCGGGGATGGCCAGCCCCGCCTCGGTTCCCAGGGGCGCCTGATCCTGCATACCCACCTCGTAGACGCCCTCGACCACCACGCTTCCCCGGACGTCCTGGTCGCCCCTTCGGATACGGATACGACGGAACACCTCGTCACGGGTGTCGGCCTCCTCGGGGTCGACGAGAGGATCCAGCACCACGTACTCCACCGTCACCGCGGCGGCGGCAATACGTGCCGTCTCGGGGTCCTCGGCGGCGACGATGGCCACCGGCTCCCCCCAGTAGCGGACCACATCCGATGCCAACACCGGCTGGTCGGGATGTTCCAACCCGAAGAGGAGCCGCCCGGGAACGTCCTCCGCGGTGAGAACGGCATGCACACCACCGATGGCGAGGGCCGGACCGGGGTCGATATCCACGATGCGGGCGTGGGGATGCGGGCTTCGAACCGTTGCCGCCCACAGCATCCCCTCGGTCTCGAGGTCCGAGGCGTAGGCGAAGGAGCCTTGCAGTTTCGGGATCCCGTCGGGTCGCACCGTCGATTCGCCGATCCCGTTGACCGTCCCGGTCACGTGGTCGGTAAGGGTCGTTGACGGTGGCGCGGTCACAGTGCCTCCAACCCGCGGAGGATGGCGCCGTAACCGGTGCAGCGGCAGATGTTCCCGGCCAGGGCCTCCCGAATGTCATCGGGGGAGGGCGACTCGACCCGGTCGAACAGATCCACGGCAGTCATGACGATCCCCGGTGTGCAGAATCCGCATTGCACGCCCCCCGAGTCGAGCATCGCCTGCTGGACGGGGTGGAGTTTCCCGTCGTCGCCGACACCCTCGACGGTGGTCACCACCGAGCGCTCGACATCGGCCGCCATCACCAGACACGAGCACACCAGGTCACCATCGAGGATCACCGAGCACGAGCCGCACTCCCCCTCCTCGCATGCATTCTTCGATCCCGGCAGCCTCAGCTCGTCGCGCAGCATCGCCAACAGAGACGTCGGGTGGACGACACGGGCGGAGACCGACTTCCCGTTGAGCTCGAACATGACAATCATGCGGCCCCTTCTCGGAGACACCTCGTCAGGAGACGCCGGGCCAGGACCCCGGCGCCGTGTCGTCGGTATTCCTCGGTGGACCGGTGATCGGTGATCGGTCGGACACCGGCGGCAACGAGGTGTTGGAACTCGTCCAGGGCTGCACTTCCGGGGTCGGAGAGGGTCTTCGCCAGCTCCTCGGCCTCGGGGATGCGGATCGGGGTCGGGGCCACCGAGCCCAGGGCGACGGTGGTGGTCCCATCGTCGGCCCGGGTGACCACACAGGCCACTGTGGCGATCACCATGGCGTTCCGTACCCCGATCTTGGCGAACTCCTGTCTGCCGGGCAGGGCAGCAGGCAACACCACCGCAGTGATCAACTCGTCGGTGCGCCGTGCCGTCTCCTTGACACCGGTGAAGAACTCGTCCCATCGCAGGGTCCGCACGCCCTCCCTGGAGGTGAGCTCGATCTCGGCGTCGACTGCCGCCAGAAAGGGCAGGCCGTCCCCGGCGGGGCTGGCCGTGCCCACGTTGCCTCCCAGCGTCCCGGCATTCCGTATCTGGGGCGACCCGACGGTGCGGGCGGCCTGGGCGAGGGCCCGGGGTCCCTCGTCCTCGATGACCCGCCAGGTCACACCGGCGCCGATACGTTGCCCGTTGCGCTGGCGCAGTTCACGTACCCTGCGGAGAGCCACGACGTTGTCGGGTCGCTGGCCAGCATTGACCCCAACCATGAGGTCGGTGCCCCCGGCAAGCGGCAGCGCACCCCGACCCAAGGCGTCGAGAGCCTCCTCGAGATCTGTTGCCACCACGAAATCCATCGGCCCGAATGTAATAGGCCACCGGGGGCCATGCCTCAACGACACCGATTCGAGGGCGCTCCCTCCTCAGATGTGGTCAACCCACCAGATCGGTGGTCAGGCGGGTGTGTTCGGCTATGAGCCTGGGCAGGTCCACCCCCACGGCAACCCCGTGCGCGACGACCCGCCGTCCCTGGACCCAGGAGTGGTCGACCGACACCGGGGCGCACATCACCACGGCCGCGACGGGATCGTGGTTCCCCGAATATCCGATCCGGTCCAGACCCACGGCGATGAGATCGGCCGCCATACCGGGGGCAAGGGACCCGATGTCATCTCGCCCCAGGACCTCGGCGCCGCCTACCGTGGCCATGCCGAGGACGTCACGGGCCGTGATCTGGTCACGATCGCCGTCGTCCCCCACACCCGGTGCGGTGGCAAGGCGGTTGAGCAGCAAGGCCTGACGCACCTCGGCCAGCATGTGGGACGAGTCGTTGGAGGCCGACCCGTCGACCCCTAGACCCACGGGAACACCGGCGTCCCTCGCCGTCACCACCGGGGGAATACCCGAGGCCAGACGCATGTTGGAGGTGGGACAGTGGGCAATGCCCGTGCCGGTCCCGGCCATGAGATCGATCTCGTCCCCATCGATGTGAACGGCATGGGCATACCAGACATCCTGGCCCACCCAACCCATCTCCTCGGCGAAGCCGACGGGACGATGGCCGAACCGCTCCAAACAGAACTCGTTCTCGGCTGCGGTCTCGGCGAGATGGGTGTGCAGGCGCACATCAAGATCCCGCGCCAGCGCAGCCGTTGCGGCCATGAGGTCGGGGGTAACCGTGAACGGGGAGCACGGGGCCAGGACCACCCGGGTCATCGAACCCGGCTCGGGATGGTGATATCTCTCGACCACACGTCGGGAGTCGTCGAGGATGGTGTCCTCGTCCTCGACAACCTCGTCGGGAGGCAATCCACCGTCCGATTCACCGAGACTCATCGATCCCCGGGAGACGTGGAAACGGATACCCACCGGTTCGGCGCCGGCCACCTGATCGTCGACGCCCGACCCGTTCGGCCACAGATACTGGTGATCGAACGCAGTGGTGCATCCCGACAGCGCCAGCTCGGTCATGCCCAGGGTGGTCGCCACCCGGACGTGGTCGGGGGTCATCCGCGCCCACATGGGGTAGAGAGTGCGAAGCCAGTCGAAGAGCGCGGCGTCCTGGGCATCGGGAACGACCCGGGTCAGGGTCTGATAGAGGTGATGGTGGGTGTTCACCAACCCGGGAAGCACCACATGCCCCCGCAGGTCGACGACCTCGTCGGCGGCGTCGGGCAGATCCGACGTGGGTCCCACCTGCTCGATCCAGCCATCACGGGCGAGGAGACCACCGTCGGGGATCTCCTCCCCGGCCATGGTGACGAGGACGGTGGCATTGCGAATCAACAACGTCGACATGGTGGACAACGGTACCGTCGAAGGGACCCGAAGATTGGAGATGCATGACCACCCACCGCGACCAGGTTCGTACCGACCGACTGGACAGCATCGCCCATCAAGTCCAGGAGGCGTTTCCCGGGGATGGGCCGGAGCGACAACCCGTCCACACCGTCTACGGGGGAGGCCATCTGTTCCGACCGGACACCGCCACACGGTTGGGACAGATCGCCCTCGGAGCACTCGACCAGTGGGCGCCCGACGGTTCGACGCTGGCGCGTGTTCTCGATATCGACGAGACGGATGCCGACGAGTTACGCCACCGCATCGTCGCCAAGCTCACTACCGAGCCGGTCGAGGACTTCCGTCTCGACTTCGAGGACGGTTACGGCAACCGACCGGACCCCGAGGAGGACGGCGATGCCGCCGCCGCGGCCCGGGCCGTCGCCGAGGGCCACGACGCCGGCACCCTGCCCCCTTACCTGGGGATCCGCATCAAGGCGCTTACCGGTGAAGTGCATCGCCGGTCCCTGCGAACGCTCGACATGTTCCTCACCACACTCGCCGATACCGGCACCATGCCCGACAACTTCGTGGTCACCCTTCCCAAGATCACCCATCCCGATCAGGTGTCCATCTTCGACGAGGTCCTCACCGGACATGAGGAGCGTCTCGGACTCGATCGTCTTCCCATCGAACTGATGGTGGAGACCCCGCAGATGATCATCGACCGCGACGGTGCGGTCGGACCGCGACGATACGTCGATGCCGCCAACGGCCGGGTGCGAGGGGCCCATTTCGGAACGTACGACTACACGGCGTCCATGGGCATAACGGCGGAGTACCAGACGATGGATCACCCCGTGTGCGACTTCGCCCGTGACGTCATTGCCGTGGCTTTGGCGGGGACGGGCGTCTGGCTCTCCGACGGTGCCACCAACGTGATGCCGATAGCGGTCCACCGTGGGTCCGACCTGGATGCGACGGAGGTCGAGGGGAACCGCCGTAGCGTGCACTCGGCGTGGCGTCTCCATTTCGACCATGTGAGACGGTCACTCCATCATGGTTACTACCAGGGCTGGGATCTCCATCCCGCCCAACTCCCCACCCGATACGCCGCGGTCTTCTCCTTCTTCATGGAGGGTCTCGATGCTGCTGGGGCGCGTCTCGGCAATTTCGTGGAACAGGCTGCCAAGGCGACCCTCGTCGGTGACGTCTTCGACGACGCCGCCACCGGCCAGGGACTCCTCAACTACTTCCTCAGGGCGATCAACTCGGGCGCGATCGACGAGGACGAGGCCATGACCCGCACCGGGCTCACCCTGGAGGAACTCAAGAGCAGATCCTTCCTCTCCATCCTCGAGGAGAGACGGGCCTGATACCAACGGTTCGGACAGGCGAGGGGCTCCCTCACCTCCCCACCGTGAACCCGATGTCGCCGTAGGGCTCGTCGACGGGATGGAACACCACCCCATGGTCCTCAAGACCCAGTTTGGTCAGGTCGAAGCCCAGGTGGTGCTGGTTGGGGAGGCGGAAGGTGATCTCGTCAATCTCGTCCACGGCGTCGAGGACCGCCGTGGCCATCATCCATCCCTGGTTCTGGACAGATGCCGACCACTCCCCAAAGAAGTGCTCGACGAGCATCGACCGGACCCGCTCCCATGTGGCGGTGGTGTCGCTTGGTGGACGGTCATAGGACCACTCCGCATGGATGGTGGTCGCCAGGATCCGGTCGTCGGTCTCGGGGAGCGTGGTGAACTCGTCACGGGGAAACCCGGAGAACCCCGACCCAGCGGTCTTGAGCACCACCAGACCGTCGATGCCACCCGTGACCCACTCACCGGCGTCGTCGAGGACAACCCGGGCCGTCCTCCGCTCCGAGTTGCCCCCGATGAATCCCTGGCGGTCGAACCGGTCCCACCGCCTGCCCCTCAAGGCCACGGATGCGGAGGTGACCCACCCGTGCGTCATGAAGCGGTCGGCGAGTACCCGGCCAAACGACTCGAGGTCTTCGGTGAGATGATCCTGGGCCAGGGCGTATACCGTGTTCTTCATGGTGTCGGTGGCGACGACGTTGGCGTTGTCACCCTCGACGTAGGCCGCGGTCTCACCCCGCAACTGGACGTCGACGGTGACATCGACGAAACCGTCACCGTCCTCCCCCTCACCACGCAGGATCTTGGAGACCCGGACCGCACTCTTACCCCAGCGGTCGTCGACCAGACGTGCCATGCTTAGTGCACCTTACGCTGACGTTTCAACGGCCAGTGACGCCGCTCGCCGAAACATGCGACCGTATTTACGGTGGGGAGCACTTAGTGCCCCCGGTAGGTGGTGTAGCCGAAGGGGGACAGCAGCAGGGGTATGTGGTAATGATCGGTCTCAGGGTCGATGGAGACCGCCACCACCACCTCCGGGTAGAGGGTGTTCCCGTAATCACCCGTGGCGAAATGGATACGGTGCACTCCCCCACCCACCTCGGCAAGCTGGACGACCCGGCCATCGGCGTCGGTGATGCCATCCGCAATCTCGACACCGGTGGGCCCCGTAACGGTAACGGCGACACCGGGTCCGGGTCCTCCCGTCGCGGTGTCCAGAACGTGGGTGCTTATCGTCGTCATGTCACTCCTAGCATCTCCTGCAGTCGCAGGCGGGTGATCTCCCGCTGTTGATCGGCGGCGTTGCCGATCTCGGTGTCGCGGTCGTTGTCCAATCTCTTGCGGGCCAGATCGGCCATCTCCTCGCCGCTCCTTCCCGTCGCCCGCACGATATAGGTAAACCCAAAACGCTGCTCGTAGGACTCGTTGAGATGGCGCAGCTCCTGCTGCGCCGTGTCGCTGACCCCGTCCTGCTCCGCAGATGACATGACTTCCCCCCAGGGTGGCTGGTTGCCGATGCGCTCCCCTATTCGGGGATGCGCCCCGAACGCCTCGAGCCAGTCCTCCTCAGACATTCCGTCGAAGGCGGCGTCGGCGGCCTCGAAAACCGCAGTCTTGGTGCCGAATGGCCGGGCCCCCATCATGTCATCCACCCAACGGCCCGACCCACAGGCCGTGGAAAGGTAGTGCCGCGCCACCTCGGGGAAAAGGCTGTCCAGGTACACAACCCGCATCGCCGAGGTCGGTTCCGCGTCGGGTATCCCCCATACCCTGAGCCTGGCCACCCCGCCGTCGGGGTAGATGTTCAACCTCACCTGGCCGGCATGCACAGGCTGGTTCAGGCCAATGTGGTTGACCTCGTGACCTGATACCGGATGGCGCCCGACCACCTGATCCCAGAGGGTGCCGTCCTCGGAGACGTGGAGGGCGACCCAGCCCGGCGGGTTCCCCTTGAAATGACGGGTGTCGACGTCCACCGAACGCACCATCCCGGGTAACCCCAGGGTGACGATGGCCCAATCGTGGCCGGGACCCCGTCGTCGTCTCGTCTCCCATCCGTCCCACATGCCGACGGGCTCGGTAGGTCTCACCAGATTGGAGGGCGAGCTGTAGTGGGCGTCCGATGCCGCCACTCCCTTGCCCCCCACGAGAGCGTTTGCCAGATCGATCTCCTCGCCGGCGGCGCCCAGCTCGGGGATGGGTTCACCCTCGACACGGAATCGGGCGATCCCCCCGTCGGGATGGATGTTCAAACGGAGATGGGTGACCCGATAGGGGGAGGAGACTCCGTATGTCTCGACAGAGTCCCCCGCAAGAGTGGTGATGCCGAGCAGCTCTACCCACTCGGCGTCATCCACGTGGTCGTCGGCGAGGGATGCTCCCTGGAGAGAGAACGACTCGGGAAAGTTCCCGGTGAAAAAGGAAGTATCCACCGTGACCCGTTGCACCCGCCCCGGTATTCCGAGACGGATGACGCACCAGTCGTGTCCGGGCTCGCGACGGCGTCTCGTCTCCCAACCGTTCATCCACTTGCCCCGCTCGGTGTACTCGTGCTCCCGCCACTCGGGATCGGTGTTCTTCAACAAATCGGAGGCAGGGGCGAAGAACTCGTCGTTGCAGAAGACGACCTCGCCGCCAAC